>JAYWFR010000244.1:0-44240 GCA_043778695.1 Polaromonas sp.
CCCTAACTACCGCTCAAGCAACGCGCTGCGAGTCTTGGGGCTGCCCAGTTGCTTGAGCCACCACTGCAAGGCCTTGCCGTCGGCCGCGCGCCAGGCGTAGCTCACGCGCATGTTGCGCGGTTTTTGGCTGACTTTTTTCTCTACCAGACGACCTGCGTTGATATAGGGTCTGGCCAGGTATTCGGGCAAAAAGCCCACGCCCAGTCCGCGCATCTGCGCGTCTAGCTTGGCTAGCATTCCCGGCACAGTAAACACATCCTGCCCGCCCAACAAACCAATCGTGACGCCGCTGCCGCGTTGGACTGAATCGGCCACAGCCACCACCCGGTGCGCCCTCATCATGCTGTCTGTGATGGGCTCTGCTGCGTTTGCCAAAGGGTGGTGCGGCGCAATGGCGTAAACAAATTGGATATGGCCAAGCACTTTGCTTTGCAGTTCTTGGTTGGTGCCTGGCTCTAGCGCCACGCCGATTGCCAGGTCGGCCTGGCCTGATGTCAGCGCTTGCAGCGTGCCTGACAGCGCCTCCTCGCGAAGTTTTAACCGTGTGGGTGGGTTGAGTGCAAAAAACGCTTCGCATAATTCCATGATGGTGCTGCGTGAAATGATGCTGTCTACCGACAAGGTCAGTTGCGGCTCCCAGCCTGTGGCCACCCGTTTGACGCGGTTGGCAATGGCATCGAGTTCATTTAAAACACGACTACCTTCACGCAGCAACTCTTTGCCAGCAACAGTCAATTTGGCCTGACGTGACGAGCGGTCAAACAGCAGCACGTCAAGCGCGTCTTCAAGTTGCCGAACGCGGTAAGTCACGGCGCTTGGCACAAGGCCGACTTCACGCGCAGCGGCGGCCATGCCGCCAGTGCGGTGCACAGCATCCATCAGGCCAAGCGCTTCGGGCGTCAGCACATCTCGAATTGCGCCTTTTCGCATAAATTACCCTATCATTCAAATAATTTGAATGATGCCATCAAATACAAACAATTGCCAGCAACGGTTCTCCAAATATAGTTAATTCATCAAATCAAAATTAGAAAGACCATCGCCATGATCACCCTGCGTAAATCACAAGAGCGCGGCTATGCCGACCACGGCTGGCTCAAGTCTCACCACTCATTTTCATTTGCTGGTTACTACGACGAAAAGCACATGAGTTTTGGCAACCTGCGCGTCATCAATGAAGACCGTATTGCCCCAGGCACCGGCTTTGGCACGCACGGCCACAAAGACATGGAGATCATCAGCTATGTGCTGCAAGGCAATTTGGCGCACAAAGACAGCATGGGCAACGTCAAGGGCATTCCGCCCGGCGATGTGCAGCGCATGAGCGCAGGCACGGGCGTGCAGCACAGCGAATTCAACCACGCAGAAGGCCAGACCACCCACTTTTTGCAAATCTGGATCGAGCCGAATGTCAAAGGCATTGCGCCGGGCTACGAGCAAAAAACCTTTGGCGCAAGCGAAAAGCGCGGCAAGCTGCGACTGGTGGCGTCCAATGATGGGGCTGATGGATCTGTCACGGTGCATGCTGATGCCAAAATCTACGCCGGCTTGTTTGATGGGCAAGAAGTTGCAACGCTGACTTTAGATCCCGCGCGAAAGGCTTACGTACAACTGGTGAACGGGAGTTTGCAGGTCAACGGCCAAGCGCTTGGCACAGGCGACGCTGCTTTGCTGCAACAAGAAAGCCAGTTGCACCTCGGTCATGGCGAACATGCTGAAGTGCTGGTGTTTGATTTGGCGGCTTAGTTATTGGCAGTGCGGGTTGGAATAGCGTTACCAAACCAGCTCATTTCACATTTTTTGTCGGTGTGTTTTTATTATTTTCCAAGGATTTTTATCATGTCAAAAGTTGTTGTTGTTTATCACTCCGGTTATGGCCATACCCAGCGCGTGGCGCAATTTGTCTCAAGCGGCGCAGGCGCAGAGCTGATGGCCATTGATGCCGACGGTAACTTGACTGATGCCAATTGGGCCAGCCTGGACGCTGCTGACGCCATCATCATGGGCAGCCCGACCTACATGGGCATGGCCAGCTGGCAGTTTAAAAAGTTTGCCGATACGACCAGTAAAAAGTGGATGGCCAGCGCCTGGAAAGACAAGGTGGCTGGCGGCTTTACCTGCAGTGCCAGCCCAAGCGGTGACAAGCTGTCAACCATTCAATATTTCATCACCCTGGCTATGCAGCAAGGCATGATTTGGGTCGGTCAGCCTGCGCTAAACAACGGCACCATCAACCGTATTGGTTCTAACTCAGGTGTGATGGCACAAGTCGGCCCGCAAGACCCCGCCAGTGCTATTCCACAAGGCGACTTGGACACAGCCGCGGCTTACGGCAAGCGCGTGGCCGAGGTGGCTGCCAAACTACGAGGTTGACTAGCCGACACCCCGCGCCAGCCGCAAGCCGCTGAACTGCCAGCGCGCATCCGGTGGGAAAAAGTTGCGATAACTGGCGCGAATGTGACTTTGTGGCGTGGCGCATGAACCACCCCGGAGCACAAATTGGTTGCACATGAACTTGCTGTTGTATTCGCCTACCAAACCCTCCCACGGCTGATAGCCGGGGTAAGGGTTGTAGTTCGACTGCGTCCACTCCCACACGTCGCCAAACAGTTGTGAAGGGCCATCACTTTTGGCATGTTGCAGCGGCATCGGGTGATAGGCAGTGCTTTCTACAAAGTTGCCACTGATGGGTGTTTTGATTTGGTTGGCGGCATACTCCCATTCAAATTCAGTTGGAAGCCGCGCCCCCGACCAACGGGCAAAGGCATCCGCCTCAAAATAATTCAAATGACAAGCCGGCGTGTTGGGGTCAACATCCACCGTGCCGTGCAAAGTAAAGTTTTCATAGCCTGAAGGGGCTGCTTGCCAGTACAGCGGCAGCTTATGTTGACCGGCCTGCACCCAGTCCCAGCCCATTGACAGCCATAACCCTGGTCGCTGATATCCGCCGTCTGCAATGAAAGACATGTAATCGCCGTTGGTAACCAGTCGGCTGGCTAGCTCAAACGGCGCGATGCAAGCGCGGTGGCGTGGTGTTTCGTTGTCAAAGGCAAATTTACCGTCAGCTGCATTAAAACCATGCTCCACCAGTCCGCCGTTGTAGCTGTGCCATGTTACGGGCTGTGGCGCGGTGCTGGACAGCGGCCATCGCTTGGCATATGCCGGTTGGGCAGGGTTTAAGGCTAGCGCGTGTTTAATGTCGGTCAGTAGCAGCTCCTGATGCTGCTGCTCATGCTGCAGGCCCAATGTGATGAGCTGGCTGAGACCACTGTCATGCGGCTGCGCTGCTAAAAGCATCAGCACACGCTCGTCTATCGCCTGTCGGTAAGCCAGCACGTCACATAACGTGGGCCGACTGATCAAGCCGCGCTGAGCACGCGGGTGCTTGTCGCCAACACCGTTGTAGTAGCTGTTGAACAGCACGCGAAAGCTGGCGTCAAAGGGCTTGAAGTTACTTTCATACTTTTCAAGAATAAAAGTCTCAAAAAACCAGGTTAGGTGCGCCAAATGCCATTTGGTTGGGCTGGCGTCGGGCATCGACTGTAGTTGGCAGTCCTCAGCACTCAGCGGCTTGGCAAGCGCCTCGGTCTGCTGGCGCACCGTTTTATATCGACTGGCCACGGGCAAAAGAGCGAATTTGGACTTGCTGGATGCTTGCATCTCTAGAATATAGCTATGTTTGTTCATTTACGCCTTCATACAGAATTCTCCGTCGTTGACGGCACCAATCGCATTGACGAAATTACCGCCGCCGCAGCGGCAGACCATCAGCCCGCCCTGGCCATCAGTGACCTGAGCAACCTGTTTGGTACCGTGAAGTTTTATAAGGCCGCGCGCAGCAACGGCATCAAGCCGCTGATTGCTGTAGACGTGTGGGTACAAGTGCCCGGAAAGGACGCCGCTGCACCGCCTGCGCGCCTTTTGTTGATTGCGCAAAACCACCGGGGTTACCTCAATTTGTCAGAGCTTTTGACCCGTGCCTGGACGCGCGGCGCGGTGCGTGACCAGGCCATCATTAGCCTGGCCTGGCTCGCTGAGCTAAACGAGGGCTTGATAGCGCTGTCAGGGGCGCAGCGTGGCGCAATAGGCCAGGCGTTGGTGCAGGGTGACGATGCGCGGGCCATGGAATGTGCTCTGCATTTTTCCAGTATTTTTATTCACCGTTTCTACATCGAGTTGCAGCGTGCTGAACAGGTTGACGATGCACGCCACGTGCCCGCTGCCGTGCAGTTGGCGGCGCGGCTTAACTTGCCTGTTGTAGCTACCCACCCAGTGCAGTTTTTAACCTATGACGACTACGAGGCGCATGAGGCGCGGGTGTGTATTTCTGAAGGTGAAATTCTGGGAAATGCGCGGCGCGTGCGTAAGTTCACACGCGAACAATACTTTAAATCAGCTGCTCAAATGGAGGCGCTGTTTGCAGATATTCCCACCGCCGTTGCCAACACGCTGGAGATTGCCAAGCGCTGCAATTTAAAACTCGATTTGGACAAGCCCAGGCTGCCTGATTACCCGACGCCCGAGGTCAATGGCGTGCGCATGGCGGCTGATGATTACTTCAGGCAGGTGTCGTTTGAAGGGCTTGAAGAACGCTTGGCGCACCTGTACCCCGATGTAGAAGTGCGCGACAAAAAGCGCCCAACCTATGTTGCGCGGCTGGAGTTTGAGATCAAAACAATTTTGGGCATGGGTTTCCCTGGGTACTTTTTGATTGTGGGTGACTTCATCAATTGGGCCAAAAATAATGGCTGCCCCGTCGGGCCAGGGCGGGGCTCGGGTGCGGGCTCGCTGGTCGCGTATTCACTCAAAATTACTGACCTCGACCCACTGCAATACGGGTTGCTGTTTGAGCGTTTTTTAAACCCCGAGCGGGTGTCGATGCCCGACTTCGACATTGACTTTTGCCAAACCAACCGCGACCGCGTGATTGACTACGTGAAAGACAAATACGGCCACAACGCTGTCAGCCAAATCGTTACCTTCGGCACCATGGCCGCGCGGGCGGCGATACGCGACGTGGGCCGGGTGCTCGACTTTCCATACGGATTTTGCGATGGCATTTCAAAACTGATACCGAACAAGCCCGGCCAGGCCGTCACGCTGCAACTGCTGCCAGCTGAGCGCAACAAAAACGACAAGCTGGTTTACGCGCTGGAGGCCGAGCCGATACTGGCCGAGCGTGAACGAAAAGAAGAAGACGTTCACACGCTGCTTGAACTTGCCCGCAAGCTTGAAGGCCTGACGCGCAACGTCGGTATGCACGCTGGGGGGGTGTTGATTGCGCCGGGCAAGCTAACGGACTTTTGCCCACTGTATTTGCAGCCCGGCAGCACATCTGCCGTCAGCCAGTTTGACAAGAACGATGTGGAGGCGATTGGTCTCGTCAAGTTTGACTTTTTGGGCCTGGCTACGCTGACGATTCTGGAGATTGCCAAAGACTTTATCGTTGCTAGATATCCGTCACAAAAAGACTTTGCGTTTGAAAATTTGCCACTTGACGATGCGCGGGTTTACAAATTGTTTGCGGACGGCCAAACCGAGGCCGTGTTTCAGTTTGAAAGTACCGGCATGCAGCGACTCTTGAAAGACGCAAAACCCGACCGGCTGGAAGATCTGATCGCGCTAAACGCGCTGTACCGACCCGGGCCAATGGAGTTGATACCTAATTATGTTGCCCGCAAGCAGGGCAAAGAACAGCCTGATTACCCGGACCCGCGCGTCAAGCCGATGCTGGAAGAAACCTACGGCATCATGGTCTACCAAGAGCAGGTGATGCAGACCGCCCAGATTCTGGGAGGCTATTCACTCGGCGGTGCCGACATGCTGCGCCGCGCGATGGGTAAAAAAGACGAAAAGGAAATGGCCTCCCAGCGTGAGGTGTTTCGCAAGGGTGCAGGCGAAAACGGTTTGAGCGAAGAAAAAGCCGACGAGGTTTTTGACCTGATGGAAAAGTTTGCAGGTTACGGCTTTAACAAGTCGCATTCTGCTGCCTATGCGCTGCTGGCGTACCACACCGCTTGGCTGAAGGTGCACTACACCGCCGAGTTTTTTGCCGCCAACATGACAGTGGAAATGGGCGACACCGACAAGCTGAAAATCTTGCACCGTGATGCATTAGAAATGGGCTTGACTTTTGAGTCCCCTGACGTAAATCGGGGCGACTATCGGTTTGAGCCGACCAGCAACAACGCCGTGCGCTATGGTCTGGGCGCTATCAAAGGCACGGGCGAACAAGCCATTGCCGCTATTGTCTCGGCGCGAGTGGAGGGCGGATTGTTCACGTCGCTGTATGACTTTTGCGTGCGTGTGGAACGCACCAAGGTCAACAAGCGATCAGTCGAGGCGCTCATCAAGGCGGGCGCTTTTGACAACTTGCAGTTAAACCGTGCGTCCCTGCTTGCATCGGTTGATCAAGCCTTCGAGTTTGCCTTGGCAGCAGAAGCCAACGCCAATCAGGGCGGGTTGTTTGACATGTCTGACTCCCACGCCGCCAGCACCCAAGAGCCCGAACTGGTCGAGGCCATGCCGTTCGGCATCAAGGCGCGCCTGGTGGCTGAAAAAACCGCGATTGGTTTTTACTTGTCAGGTCATTTGTTTGACGACGTGGAAGCGGAAGTGCGCCAGTTTGCCAAGCTGAAAATTGACGATTTGATGGACTCCCGCGACACACGCGTGTTGGCCGCCATCGTCACCGACCTGCGGGTTATCAACGGCAACCGCGGCAAGGTCATCATTTTCAAGCTGGACGACAAAACCGACACGATCGAAGCATCAGTCGACGAGGCTATCTACAACGCCAACCGCCATCTGTTTAAAGACGACGAATTGGTGATTGTGCAGGGCACACTGCAAGGCGCGTCAGAGCGGTTTGGCAGGCGCTTTAAGGTCACGCAGGTGTGGGACTTAGAAATGGCGCGCTGCAAGTTTGGAAAGTATTTAAAAGTAGCGGTCAACGGTGCAGCGCCTGATATCACCCGCTTGATCAAAGACTTTCCGCCCCGCCGAGAAATAACCGAGCAGGGCGAGCTGGTGCGCGGCTTGCCAGTGCGTTTGCAAATCAAGCGCCACGCTAATTTTGGTGAGGTTGCGGCGGATGTGATGGCTGACGTGGTTTTGGGTGACGAAGCAAGGTTCTTTCCAACCGACGCCGCGCTGGCCAGCTGGACAGCGCAAGCCTTCAGCGCTCAAGCCCATATTGTGTACGAGTAAAACGATGTCGAATGCTGCTTAGCCGTCACGCAAAAGCCAATGCCACCCTGTACGTGACAAACGACGCCAGATAGGCCAGTCCAAACAAATAACTGGCCATGATGAGCGGCATTTTCCAGCCCCCAGTTTCGCGCTTGACAGTGGCCAGCGTTGACAGGCACTGAGGCGCAAATACATACCATGCCAGCAACGACAGGGCGGTGGGCAAGCTCCAGTTTTGGGCGATCAGCGGGCCGAGTGCTTGAGCAGTGTCGACCCCAGCGGCAGATAAGGCGTACACGGTGCCGAGCGAGCTGACCGCGACCTCGCGCGCCGCCAAGCCGGGAACCAGGGCAATGCTGATTTGCCAATTAAAACCAATCGGCTCAAACACCACCGCCAGGAGTTTGCCCAGCGTGCCAGCCAGGCTGTATTCAATCGCGGGCCGTGTCGCTCCATCAGGCGCACCAGGAAAGCTGGCCAAAAACCACAGCGCTATGGTGAGTACCAAAATAACCCCACCGACACGTTTCATGAAAATTTCTACCCGTTGCCACAGGCCAATCGCCACGTTGCGGACGCTGGGCAAATGGTAGTTCGGCAGCTCCATCATCAGCGTACGTATCTGACCGTGGGCCGTCAGGCGCTTGAGCAGCCACGCCACGGCCATAGAGCCCCCAATACCAGCGACGTACAGCGCAAACAGCACCAAGCCTTGCAGGCTAAACCAACCCACGCTGCGTCTGGGAATGAACGCGCCAATCAACAGCGCATACACCGGCAAGCGGGCCGAGCAGGTCATCAGCGGTGCAATCATGATGGTGACCAGCCTGTCACGCGGATTGGCAATGCTGCGCGTCGCCATGATGCCAGGAATGGCGCAGGCAAAGCTTGACAGCAGTGGAATGAACGAGCGCCCCGACAAGCCCACGCTGCCCATGATGCGGTCCAGCAAAAACGCCGCCCGCGGCAGGTAGCCCGACTCTTCCAGCACCAAAACAAAAAAGAACAAGATGATGATTTGCGGCAAAAACACCACCACGCCGCCTGCCCCGGCAATCACACCGTCAACGACCAGACTTTTCAGCCAACCATCAGGGATCACACTGCCTACTGCAGCGCCCATCCATGCGCTGGCAGCTTTGATGGCGTCCATAGGCGCGACTGACCAGCTGAATACCGCCTGAAAAATAAAAAATAGAATCACCGCCAGCAGCGCGGGACCCAGCACCGGGTGCAAAACCACCCGGTCTATCCGGTCGCTGACCAGATGCGGCACTAAGGTGTCGAGTCCCAAGCGTTTGAGCATGTTTTGCACCACGTCATGGTCGCCTTGCGTTTCAAGTGTGGCTTCGCTTTTGATCAAGCTGCCCGGCAATGGCGTGCGCTGCCACAAAGTCGCGTCGTCCAGCAGCGCGCGTAAATCTGCGTCTCCGCCGCTTTTCACGCCCACCGTCGACACCACAGGAAGCCCCAGCTCCAGTGACAAAGCGGCTGTATCAATGTCAAGGCCGCGGGCTCGTCCCAAGTCTTGCATATTGACCGCGACAACGCACGGCAGCCCCAGCCTTTTGACCGACAACACCAGCCGCAGGCTGCGCCGCAGGTTGGTGGCGTCCACCACACACACCACCATGTCGGGCCGTTTTTCACCGGCGGCGCGGCCGTAGAGCACATCATGCGTCACGCGCTCGTCAGGTGAGCGCGGGGCCAGGCTGTAAGTGCCGGGTAAATCAAGCACCCGTAGCGCCTTGCCGGTCGGGGTGGTCAGCTTGCCCTCTTTGCGCTCAACGGTGACCCCGGCGTAGTTGGCTACTTTTTGGCGGCTCCCAGTCAGCAGGTTAAACAGCGCCGTTTTGCCGCAATTGGGGTTGCCGACGAGCGCCAACAACGGGCCACCCCGGTGAAAGTGAACGACCGACTCTTTCATGTTCAGGCTTTTGCCGTGGGGCAGATGTGAATACATGCGGCTTCAGCCATGCGCAGGGCAAAAGTCGACAAACCCACCCGCACGACCAAAGGGTCGCCACCGGGCACGGCGCGCGTCATGACGGTGACGTGCTCGCCGGGCAAAAAACCAATATCTTGCAACAAGTTCGCCCATTCAGGCGCGTGTTGCGGAGCTTCAATGCGGCTGACGGTGTAGGCGTCGCCGATGCGGGCATGAGCCAAATTTGAGGGAAAGGCTATCAAAAAGAGCTATCGTTTTTTGCAGGTGTGAAAAACATTCACATCAAGTTTAAACGATAACCATTCTCATATACTGCGCGTCACCACATTGCCTTTCGTTTCACACTATTCCTGCCCCACCTGCCCCACCTGCAACACCAGCTTGCCAAAGTTCTCGCCGTTGAACAGCTTGAGCAGTACTTCGGGGAAGTTCTCAATGCCTTGGGCCACGTCTTCCTTGCTTTTCATCTTGCCGGACTTCAGGTAGCCCGCCATCTCGGATATGCCCAGGTGGTATCGGTCAGCATAGTCAAACACCACAATGCCTTCCATGCGGGCGCGGTTCACCAGCAGCGACAGGTAGTTGGCCGGGCCTTTGACGGGCGTGGTGTTGTTGTATTGGCTGATGGCACCGCAAATGATGATGCGCGCTTTGCGGTTAATTTTGGCTAGCACCAGGTCCAGAATTTCGCCACCAACATTGTCAAAATAAATATCCACGCCGTCCGGGCAGTGTTCTTTCAGGCCCTTGCGCACGTCTGCGTTTTTGTAGTCAATACAAGCGTCAAAGCCGAGTTCTTTGACCACCCAATCGCACTTGGCAGGGCCGCCTGCAATGCCGACCACGCGGCAGCCTTTGAGCTTGGCAATCTGCCCCACAGTTTGGCCAACGGCGCCTGCTGCACCAGACACAACAACGGTCTCGCCTGCCGTGGGCATGCCAACTTCCATCAGGCCGAAAAAGCCTGTCATGCCGGGCATGCCCAGCACATTGGTCCAGGTGGTCAGGCCCAAGCTGGCGTCAATTTTTGCAAGGCCGCTGCGCTTGATATTTTCTTGGCTGATCAGGCAATACTGCTGCACATTCAACCCGGCGCCAACGTAGTCACCCACAGCGAACGCTGTGTTGTTGGACGCGATGACCTGGCCCACACCGCTGGCGCGCATCACGGCGTTGATTTCTACTGGCGGGATGTAGCTTTTGCCTTCGTTCATCCAGCCGCGCATGGCAGGGTCGAGCGACAGGTACAAGGATTTGACCAGCACGCCGCCAGGACCAGGTTCGGCCACTGCTTCTTGTGTAAAGCTCCAGTTGGCTCGGGTTGGCAAACCGACAGGACGGCTGGCCAGGCGGACCTGGTGGTTTTTAAGGGCGGTGAGGGTGCTCATGGGGCGTCTCCGGTGTTGGTATTTGGGTAAAGCGTGCATGGTAGCGGGGCAGCAGCCAGTAGCCAGTCGCCCAGGCGATTGTGTGCCAGCCGTTAGCCAGCCGCCGCCAAAAATATGATGTTTCAGTTTATGCTTTCACAATGACTGCAAACCTCAAACTCCACTCCTACTTTCGATCGTCGGCCTCCTTTCGCGTCCGCATCGCGCTTGAGCTCAAGGGCCTGCCGTACAGCTATGTGGCCGTCAATATTCCCAAGGGTGATCATAAAAAGCCGCCTTATGTGGACTTGGCAGCCGACACACTGGTGCCGCTGCTGGAAATCGATGGACACAGGCTCTCCCAGTCAATGGCCATCATGGAATACCTGGACGAAAAGCAACCCACACCCGCTTTGCTGCCCGCTGACGCGATCGGCCGCGCCAAGGTGCGCGCACTTGCGCAGTCGATTGCTTGCGACATTCATCCGCTTAACAACTTACGCGTTCTGAAATACCTGGTTAAAGAGCTGAAGGCTGAGGACGAGGCCAAAAACACGTGGTACCGCCACTGGTGCCGTGAAGGCCTGATGGCGTTTGAAAAGCAGCTCAACCAATTGTCCGCGTCCCCATACTGTTACGGCAACACACCCACGCTAGCTGACTGCTGCCTGGTGCCGCAAATCTTCAACGCCCAGCGCTTTGATGTGAACTTTGACGGCTTGACCCGCACCATGGCGGCGTTTGATGCTTGCATGAAGCTGCCAGCGTTTCAAAAAGCGCAGCCCACCAGCTGCCCGGATTTTGAGGCTTGATAGCCGCTGACTGGCTGATCCCCGACTGGCCAGCGCCTGCTGGGGTGAAGGCGGTCTTCACCACGCGCTCTGGTGGCGGCTCAAATTCACCGTGGCACAGCATGAACTTGGGCGACCACGTGGGCGACGCGCCCCAGCACGTGGCTGCCAACCGCGCTTCGCTGCAAAAGGCTATCACCAGCCGCCCGGTGTTTTTAAATCAGGTGCATGGCGTTGACGTTCAGCAACTGAGCAGCACAACCCCAGACGGCACGGCGGCTGATGCCTGCGTTACTACCCAGCGCGGCCTGGCTTGCACCATCATGGTGGCGGACTGCATGCCGGTGCTGTTGACCAATCTAGAAGGAACGGTGGTGGCTGCGGCACATGCAGGCTGGCGCGGGCTGGCCGGAGCTGATGGAAGAGGGGTTTTGGAGACTGTTTTGAGCGTTTTTAAGGTAACAAATAGACCCGTAGCCCAATCGAAACGTGCGCTAGCAGCTCCTGAAATCATAGCGTGGCTGGGGCCATGCATTGGCCAGACTGCGTTTGAGGTGGGCGCTGACGTGAAAGTCGCTTTTGAGTCGAGTCAGTCCGGGGCAGCTCAATTTTTCAAGGCAACGGGTAAAGACAAGTATCTGGCTGATCTAGCGGGCCTGGCCAGGGCACGTTTGCAAGCCCTGGGCATCACAAACATTCACGGCAACGACAGCACGGCGGCGTGGTGTACGGTGGGCAACCCGTCAAGATTCTTTTCGCATCGGCGCGATGCGGCTGCTGTCGCCGCTGGTGGCAATGGTTTCAACACTACCGGGCGCATGGCTGCCTGCATTTGGCTCAGTTAGGTTTGGCTCAGTTAAGTTTGGCTCAGCCGACGGCGCTGCCGCTCTGGCCGCTGCCAGCTCTTCAGCCTCGCGCTTTTTAATCGCCCGTTTGCGCGCGGGCGTGCTCATCAGGTAAGCCACCAGCGCAGCTGGCCCCACGCCGTAGAGCAAAAACGTCACGACGGCACCCAGCACCGTGCCGGTGGTGTTGGTGGCTTCGGCAACGCTCATCATGAGCACAACGTAAATCCAGGCGATGACGACCAGGTACATATTTATTTAGGTTCTGTTGAAGCGGTCAGTAATTTGTAGGCAAACCCCAGCATACTAGGGACTTGATCTTAAAAAGTATCGGTGAGACACCATGAATTTTGATCCAAACTGGCAAAAAGCGGCCACCCAGATGCAAGAAGCCTTCAAAGGCATGCTCTCTGGACAACTCGGGCAGCCGCCAGGCACTGCGCCGCCGCCCATCAAATTCGATGCCGCCAAGTTGCAGCATATCCAGCAAAGCTACATCGACGGCGCGACCGCTTTGTGGAACCAGTCGCTACAGGCGGGCAGTGCTATTGCACCTGCACACGACCGCCGGTTCTCGGCCGCCGCGTGGAACGACAACCCGATTTCTAAATTTTCAGCTGCCGCCTACCTGCTAAATGCCAAAGCCCTTACCGCCATGGCCGATGCGGTAGAAGGTGATGACAAAACCAAAGCCCGTGTGCGCTTTGCCATTGAGCAATCACTGGCTGCTACGGCCCCCAGCAACTTCATGGCACTGAATGCTGACGCGATTAAAAAAGCTATTGATACCAACGGTGAAAGCATTGGCCAGGGCATGAAAAACCTGCTGCACGACATGCAGCAAGGTCATGTGTCAATGACCGATGAAAGCCAGTTTGAGGTCGGTAAAAACGTTGCTACCACTGAAGGCGCGGTGGTGTTTGAAAACGAGTTTTTCCAGTTGCTTGAATACAAGCCTTTGAGTAAAACCGTGTACGAAAAGCCGTTTTTGCTGGTGCCGCCATGCATCAACAAGTTTTATATTCTTGACCTGCAACCTGAAAATTCGCTCATCCGCTATGCAGCATCTCAAGGCCACCGAACGTTTGTGGTGAGCTGGCGCAACCCTGATGAATCGATGTCGGGCAAAACCTGGGACGACTACATAGAGCACGCCGCTATCAAGGCGATAGCAGTAGTGCAGGACATCACAGGCGCTAAGACAATTAATACGCTGGGTTTTTGCGTAGGCGGCACGATTTTGGCGACCGCCCTGAGCGTGCTGGCTGCGCGCGGTAGCAAGCCCGCCGCTTCTGTGACGCTGCTGACATCGCTGCTCGACTTTACCGACACCGGCATTCTGGATATTTTTATTGACGAGCAATCGGTGGCTTACCGTGAGCAAGAAATGGGGCGGGGTGGTTTGCTTAAAGGGCAAGAGCTGGCGTCGACTTTTAGTTTTTTGCGGCCCAATGATTTGGTGTGGAACTACGTGGTCGGCAATTATTTGAAGGGTGAAACGCCACCGCCGTTTGACTTGCTCTACTGGAACAGCGATTCAACGAATTTGCCTGGCCCGTTTTACGCCTGGTATTTGCGAAACACATATTTTGAAAACAACATGGTCAAGCCCGGCAAGCTCGAAGTTTGTGGACAAAAAATCGATCTGGGTAAGCTCGACATGCCGACTTATCTGTACGGTTCACGGGAAGACCACATCGTGCCAATTGGCGGCGCGTATGCGTCTACCCAGCATCTGCCGGGTAAAAAGCGTTTTGTGATGGGCGCGTCAGGCCACATTGCGGGTGTGATTAACCCGCCCGCCAAAAACAAACGCAGCTATTGGACCAACGACAAGCTGCCCGCCAATAAATTCCCCGCTGCCCAGCCCGATTGGCTAAAAACCGCCACCGAGCACCCCGGCAGCTGGTGGACAGACTGGTCTAACTGGCTCAAGGGCCAAGCGGGCAAACAAATTGCCGCGCCGAAAAAGTTTGGCAACTCCCAGCACAAAGTGATCGAGCCTGCGCCGGGGCGTTACGTCAAAGCCAAGGCTTAGATTCAAAATTAGCTTTACTTCACCACATAAAAGGAAAACATCATGGAAGACATCGTCATCGTTTCAGCCGCCCGCACCGCCGTCGGTAAATTTGGTGGCACGCTGGCTAAAACGCCTGCCACCGAGCTGGGCGCAGCCGTCGTTAAAGCCGTGCTGGAGCGTTCCAAGCTAAATGCGGACCAAATCAACAGTCTGATCGGCGAAGTCATCATGGGCCAGGTGCTCACCGCTGGCGTGGGCCAAAACCCGGCACGCCAAACGGTATTGAAAGCTGGCCTTCCACAAGGTGTGCCAGGCCTGACCATCAACGCCGTTTGCGGCTCCGGCTTAAAAGCCGTGATGCTGGCTGCGCAGGCGGTGGCTACGGGCGACAGCGAAATCGTGATTGCTGGCGGACAAGAATCCATGAGCATGTCGCCCCACGTGCTAAACGGTTCGCGTGACGGCCAGCGCATGGGCGACTGGAAGATGGTCGACAGCATGATTGTTGACGGCCTGTGGGACGTGTACAACCAATACCACATGGGCATCACCGCTGAAAACGTGGCCAAAAAATACGGCATTACCCGTGACATGCAAGACGCGCTGGCCTTGGCCAGCCAAATGAAAGCTGCTGCCGCGCAAGACGCCGGCAAGTTCAAAGATGAAATCGTGCCGTTTTCTATCGCGCAAAAAAAGGGCGACCCGGTCATTTTTGCAACCGATGAATTTATCAACCGCAAAACCAACGCAGAAGTGTTGGCTGGCCTGCGCCCCGCGTTCGACAAAGCTGGCGGCGTAACCGCAGGCAACGCATCAGGCCTGAACGACGGCGCTGCGGCCGTGATGGTGATGACGGCCAAGAAAGCCGCCGCGCTGGGCCTAACGCCGCTGGCGCGCATTGCCAGCTACGCCACCACCGGCCTGGACCCCGCCACCATGGGCATGGGCCCGGTGCCCGCATCCACTAAAGCGCTGGCGCGTGCAGGATGGAAGCCGCTTGACCTGGACGTACTGGAAATCAACGAAGCCTTTGCCGCACAGGCCTGCGCCGTCAACAACGAGATGGGTTGGGACACCAGCAAAGTCAACGTCAACGGCGGCGCGATTGCGATTGGCCACCCGATTGGCGCATCAGGCTGCCGCATTTTGGTCACGCTGCTACACGAGATGGTGAGGAGTAGCTCGAAAAAAGGCATTGCCAGCCTGTGTATTGGCGGCGGCATGGGGGTTGCCCTATGCGTAGAACGCTGATTCTGATGTAAATTAGTATTAATTTCTGCTCGTAGCCCAATCAATATGTGCGCTAGCAGCTATTAATTGCGTAGCATTCATCATTGAAATTTTGGAGACAGACATGAGTAAAAAAGTAGCGTACGTCACGGGCGGCATGGGCGGCATTGGCACCGCCATCTGCCAGCGCCTGGCCAAAGACGGCTTCACTGTCATCGCTGGTTGCGGCCCCACGCGCGACCACGCCAAATGGATTGACGAGCAAAAAGTCCTTGGCCACACGTTTTATGCCTCGGTCGGCAACGTAGGCGACTGGGACTCCACCGTTGAGGCTTTCGCCAAGGTCAAAGCCGAGCACGGCCCAGTCAGTGTGTTGGTGAATAACGCCGGCATCACACGCGACGGCCAATTCAGAAAAATGAGCAAGGCTGACTGGAACGCCGTTATTTCGACCAACCTGGACAGCATGTTCAACGTGACCAAGCAAGTGATTGAAGACATGATTACCGCGGGCTTTGGCCGCGTCATCAACATCTCGTCAGTCAACGGCCAGAAAGGCCAGTTCGGCCAGGTCAACTACTCCACAGCCAAGGCCGGTTTGCACGGCTTTACCATGGCGCTGGCGCAAGAAGTCGCCGCCAAAGGCGTGACGGTCAACACTGTTAGCCCCGGCTACATCGGAACCGACATGGTCAAAGCCATTCGCCCCGATGTGCTGGAAAAAATCGTTGCAGGTGTGCCCGCTAAACGCCTGGGCGCACCAGAAGAAATCGCGTCCATCATTGCATGGATTGCATCCGACGAAGGCGGCTACGCGACGGGCGCGGACTTCTCGCTAAACGGTGGCTTGCACATGGGGTGATGCACGATGGGCGCGCAATGCTATTTATTATGTAGCTGCTAGCGCCCATATTTGTTGGTTTGCAGCTGTATTTGGCATTTAAAAAACCACAGGAACGCCCATCATGCTGGCTACTGCTGAACTGCAAGTCATTGCACGCCAAGTTAAAACCGCGCAAGACCAAGGCCTGCCATTGGCGCAAATCACATCGCAACACGCGGGTTTTGATGTGGAGACGGCCTACGCTGTAGCTGACTTGATTCATGCCATGCGCCTGGCCGAGGGCGCGCGTGCGGTGGGGCGCAAGATTGGTTTTACCAACTCGGCTTTGTGGGCTGAATATGGTGTGACATCCCCGATTTGGGGCTATATGTATGACACCACGACCAGGTTTTTAGAGGGCTCGCAAGCTGCGCCGGCTGTTTGCAGTTTGCACGGTTTCGTTAACCCAAAAATCGAACCTGAAATTATTTTTCATTTCCATTCAGCACCGCCGCCAAATGGCGACATTTCTTCAGTGTTGGCCTGCATTGATTGGGTCGCGCACGGCTTTGAAATGGTGCAGTCGCATTACCCGGGCTGGAAGTTTCTCGCCCCAGATGCCATTGCCGACCGAAGCCTGCATGCGGCGCTGTTGGTGGGCAAGCCGCAAGCGGTAGATACGCTGGGCGCAAGTTTGCAAGATGCGTTGGCGGCGTTTACGCTGGCTTTGTCGTGTGACGGTCAGATACAAGAGACGGGCAAAGGCGCTAATGTGTTGGGCCACCCACTGGCAGCCATCCAGCACCTCATGCAAGTGCTGGCCCGCCAGTCGCCGCAACAGCCATTGCGCGCCAATGAGATTGTCACCACTGGCACCGTGACCAGCGCTTACAGCGTGAAGGCGGGGCAGACGTGGCAGACAGCCATTGATTGCATTGAATTGCCAGGCTTGTCAGTAGTTTTTACTGACTAGGACTTTTGGCGCAGCACGCACAAGCTGTTAGTTGCTACGTTTTAAGGAGCAGCTAGTGCAGATAACGCAAAGGCTAGCGGCCTAAATTACCTTTAAAAGAGCTAAGTTATCGATGCAAAAAAAAGCCCAGTCAACAGACTGGGCTTTTTTAGGTCGCAAAGAACGAATTAACGCTTTTTGGCACCGGCAGTGGCCGACTTGGTCGCGTTCAGCGCGGTAGACGCTGCCGTTTTGAAGTTGGTCTCAGCCATGTCGCTGGCTTGTTTGACAGCTTTTTGCATGGATTCAAATGCGTTGTTGGCAGCAGCTACAGCGCTTTTCATCACGGCAACAGCGGTCTCTGAACCAGCTGGTGCGTTCTTGGTGGCGCTGTCAACCAAACCCATGACTTTTTTCTGGGCTTCAGCGGTTTGGCTTTCCAAGGTCTTGCCCAGGTCAGCGCCAGCCGCAGAGGCGATGTCATACAGGTGGCGGCTGTAGGCAGCGGTTTTTTCAGCCAGCGGCTGAACCATACCGGCTTGCAGAGCCATCAGTTCTTGTGCGTCTTTCACGCCCATCACGGCTTGTGCGTGATTGCCCGCCTCAGCCAATGCAGCTTTGGTGGCTTGTACATTCAGTTCAACCAGCTTTTCAACGCCTTCAAAGGCCTTGTGGGTCAGACCAAACAGGGTTTCGATATTGGCTTTGTGGGAGGCCATGATTTGTTCAGCAGTCAGCATAATTAATCTCCAGTTAGTAAAGTTATCCAAGGGCAGGGAAGCTGCCATGCAGATCACAAAAAGTGATTTGCTGCACTGCAACATGACCAAATTATAGGGATTACCCGCGCCATTGCAAGTGTTTTTTGTTGCACTGCACCATTTTAGATTCCGATATCTATTTCTTACCGCCCGGTCACAATCGAGGCTTACAAGTTTTACCGTCCTGCTGTGCAAGCTTTTTACGCCGATCATTTTGTTTTGCCCCTGCCCGAAGGCCACCGTTTCCCCATGGCCAAGTACAAGCTGCTGCGCGACAGGGTGGTTGTGGAGCTGCCTGGCATTCAAATGCAGCAAGCGCCAACGGCCAGCGACGGCGAGCTGGCCCTGGCGCACAGTCCGGCTTATATTGCCGCTGTCACGCAGGGTACGCTGCCGCCAGCTGCGCAGCGTGAAATTGGCTTTCCATGGAGCTTGGCCATGGCCGAGAGGGCCCGGCGTTCTGTTGGAGCCACAATCGCCGCAGCACGGATTGCGCTTGGTTTGGGTAAGTCAGGGCAGGGCGTAGCGGCAAATATGGCAGGCGGTACGCACCACGCGTATGCGCACAAGGGCGGTGGGTTTTGTGTGTTTAACGATGTGGCGGTCGCTGCGCGGCTGATGCAGGCCGAGTGGGCGCGAAAGTTCAAACAAACCCGACTGCCGTTGAAAGTCGCCATCATTGACCTTGACGTTCATCAAGGCAACGGCACAGCCAGTGTTTTTGCCAACGACAGCAGCGTTTTTACCCTGTCGATGCATGGTGAAAAGAACTTCCCATTTCGCAAAGAGACCAGTGACTTGGATGTAGAACTGCCCGATGGTTGTCAAGACGCGGCCTATCTGGAAGCCTTGGAGCATGCGCTGGACGAATTGCAAAGACGCTTTCAACCCGGTTTGATTCTGTATCTGGCCGGCGCGGACCCGTTTGAAGGCGACCGTCTGGGCCGCTTAAAGTTGAGCTACGACGGCCTGGAAGCACGTGACCGCCGTGTGTTCGATTGGGCTTTTCAAAAACGCATACCGCTGGCTTTTTGTATGGCAGGCGGCTATGGGTTCAAGATTGACGAGACCGTTCAGGTGCAAGTCAATACTTACCGCGTGGCGATGGGCTACTGGCAAAAATGGGTAAGGCTGGGGCAAAATCGGGAATTATGAACTTAACCCCTGCGGTAACCAGACGGCCCCAGCCCGAAGCCAGATCCGCCTACAAAGCCTTTCGCAACATCGGCACCCGCTGGCTTGATAACGACGTTTACGGGCATGTCAACAACGTTGTTTACTACAGCTGGTTTGACACGGCGGTTAATGGCTTGTTGATCGAACACCAAGCACTAGACATTCATGGCGGCAGCGTGATTGGCCTGGTGGTTCAAACCCAGTGCCATTATTTTGCGCCGCTGGCTTTTCCTGAAAACATCGTTGCCGGTGTTCGTGTGGCGCATGTTGGCAAGTCCAGCGTTCGCTATGAGGTGGCAATCTTCCCCGCTGACCCTGGCGTGCCCAGCGCCGCCAAAGGGCACTTTGTTCATGTGTACGTTGACCGCATCACCCGCAAACCTTGCGCGCTACCCGCTACCTTAACTGCTGTATTGGAGACTTTGAAGTGACCCGTATATTTTCTAGCAACTCTGTAGACCAAGCCATTGAAAGCCGCCAGTCCACGCGGGATTTTCTCCCCACACCTGTAGCGCGTGAAACCATTGCGCACCTGTTGCAGCTGGCCGCCAGAGCGCCGTCAGGCACCAACACCCAACCATGGAAGGCCTATGTGCTGCAAGGCGCCAGCCGCGATGCGCTGGTTCAAAAGGTGTGTGCTGCGGGCGATGCGATTCGGGCCAACCCAGCGCTGGCCGCTGAGTACAAAGAAGCCTATGACTATTACCCTGAAAAGTGGGTGTCACCGTTCATCGACCGCCGCCGTGAAAACGGTTGGGGCCTGTACGGCTTGCTGGGCATCACAAAGGGCGACAAAGACAAAATGCACGCCCAGCATCAGCGTAATTTCACATTTTTCGACGCGCCGGTTGGCTTGATGTTCACGCTAGACAAAGTCATGGGCCGCGGTTCGTTGGTGGACTACGGCATGTTCATGCAAAACCTGATGGTCGCTGCGCGCGGCCACGGTCTGGCCACATGCCCACAAGCGGCGTGGAACGGCTTTGCCAAGATCATCTTGCCGCACATTGGTGCCGGGCCTGATGAGATGCTGGTCTGCGGCATGTCGCTGGGCTACGCCGATGAGTCCGCGCTGGTCAACACCTTTCGTACGCCGCGAGTGCTTGTCAGTGATTTCACGACGTGGCTTGAGTAGTCGACGTTTGCCGCGTTGGCCTAAGTGCTTGTAGGCCAGCGCCGGAATGTGCCGTTTGCTGTCTATTGAGCCAGTACAGTGAAAGCCGTGGGCAACTAGAGGCTTGTTCACCACTTAAGCGCTGCCAGGCAACGATTTGTAGACTCGCTTCGCGATGAATTTGATATTCCACGATGTATATGTCATTGAGTGCCTTTAGATTAATGCAGATTCTTCATTAATGGGTTAAATTTTTTGAGGGTGCAAGGGGACTGTTTGTCATGGCGCGCAGGGCAAAGCGGGGCTGCTTTGAGAGGCTTTCCCCGCGTGTACGGGGCAGCTCTGAGGCTCAGGACAGCCCAAGGCGGGTTCAGTTTCGCTTCGCTTATTGGTGGCTGCGCCCCCACCCTTCGCTGCGCTACGGCCCCGGCCAGTCATCCCCGGCTCCAGTAGTCCATGCGCACCAACAGCACGCAGACCTTTAGCGGCAGCGCCTTGAGCGGACGCGGCAACCACGGGGGGCAGGCATGGAAGAACTGGCAGGCAGCCGTGCAAAGCCAGGCAAGCCACGGTTTCCCCGCGCTCACGGGGTCGCTCCTGAAAGACTGGGCTTACGCTTTCGGCTTGGGGTTGCGCCTGTGCCAGTTGGCCAGCCGGGAGCGTTCGGCCTTGCCAGCGCCCGGGCCAAGAACCGGCCTTGGGTCAACGGGAGCGAAAGAACTTTCCCCGGCAGCTCGGAAGCTGGTGGAAGGGTGCAGGACTTTGTGATGGTTTGCCGTTGGAGCTGATTCAACAGGCTGGCCGGGTTCTGCAAACTGTGGGGCAGATGCGACAGCTTCGGGCTTGGCTGGGCTTTCAGGGCCGCGCAAATAGGCGTCAAGGGCAACGGATATGAGCCCGTTGAGGCTGATTCCGAGCCTTTCACAGCGGGCACGGGCTTCGCGGTCGAGGGCGTCGGAGAGTCGTAAAGAATAGGCCATGACGTCATTATGACATCAAGTTGACTGCTATTGGTGGACTTTCCCCCCGTGTTACAGGACGGGGGGTAGGGCGCCGGGGGATGGGCGGCGGCGGAGACTTCGCTTTCCGCTCGCGCTCCATCCTCGGGCACTGACTCCAATAGTAACGCCTTGGCAGCCATTCCACCAGAGCCGTGCAGCTGCTTGTACAGCTCGCCAAAGCCCTTGGCTTGGCGAACCAGCAGCGACCACCAAGCGCCGTCCTTGCCTGAAATCTGATGGCCTTCAGGCGTGATGAGCATGCCCCGGCTAAAGTGCCAGCCTTGCCAGCTTTGGCCTGGCAGTTCCATGTAGCGCAGCAAACGCAAGGTTTTGTAGGCCATCACCGGAATCTGGTGTGTACCACTGTTCCAGTTATGTACAGTGCGCAATGAGACGTGCAGCATCTTCGCAGCTTGGGCGGGTTTAAGGCCCAGGTCAGCGACCATGCCACGAAAGCGCTTTGCAAGCTCCATGCGGTCTGCAAGGCATTGGCGACCTCTTCTAGGGTCAGATTGAATATTCCACGATGTATATTATGTTAAGTAGTAGAAAGTCATACCGATTTATTCTGGTAGCAATTGCAGCGCTGCTCGAGTTGGGATTCCGCGCTGCGATTGCGCAACCTGCCTCAGCAACAAGCGCAGAACGTACTGCTGGTACATTGCGCGAAAAGCACGCCAGTCTTAGTTACGCCCTGGCCAACAATTCCTATGGTCGTCCGCTGTCGCTGGACTCAGTGCAAACCAGCAACCGTGTAACCGGCAACGCCTATGCGGTACTTGATGCGCCGTTTGCAACGGTTAGCAGCATCAAGACCCCCAAGGCCTTGTGTGACCTGATTATTTTGCACATCAACACCAAGTATTGCCGACCAACATTGCAAGCCAGCTCAAGCGTGCTGATGGTCAATTTCGGTAAAAAAACCGCCCAAGCCTTGAACGACACGTTTGCGCTTGAATTTGCAATGACGACCACCGCTTCATCGTCCAATTTTCTGCAAGTAAGCCTGAACGCAGAAAAAGGCCCGCTGGGCACCAGTAACTACGGCATTGAAGTGGCGGCTATTCCATTGCCTGAAGGCAAAACATTTTTGCATCTGCGCTATTCATACGGGTTTGGTTTGGCGGGCCGGATGGCAATGCAGGCCTACCTGTCAACTGCTGGCAGCAGCAAGGTGGGCTTTACCCAGGTGGCCGACGCCAGCCAAAACAACAAAGCGTACGTAGGCGGCATGCGCGGCGCCGTTGAACGAAACACCATGCGCTATTACCTGGCAATCGAAGCGTATTCCCAGTCGCTCAATGAGCCCCAGGCGGAGCGGCAAAACGCTCGCCTTGAAAAGTGGTTTGACAGCACCGAGCAGTACCCACTTCAACTGCACGAAACCGACAAAGCCAGCTACCTGGCGATGAAAAAAGACGAGATTGCGCGGCAGCAAAGTACCCTGCCAGGGCCGTGATGCGTCGGGCTTTGTAGGGCTGATGGCCAGGGCTGCTGACGTTTGTGCGACTGCCAAAGAGCTTTGAATCAACAAAACCGTAAGTGTTAGCAACTGCGTGCGCTTTGGGACGATGTGTTCCTTGGCGATGACTTGAAAAAAGATTGAAGCTAACCCTGCGCGGTTGCTAACGCGTGACCCCGCGGTCTAATCAATCACCAGCGTCATGCCCGCCTGCCTCAAGCGGCTGACCAGCACATCTCCCAGTCCGGCAGCCGGCGTCAGCACGCCGCCATACCCTGCCCCGCCCGGCAGCTTGTCAGTATCCAGGGCCAAACACAAAGCCGCCTCGCAAACCATTTTGGTGGTGGCCCGGTTGCCTGGGTCGCCCTCGTCAGCAACGCGGCCGCGCAGCACGCCGCCGCTGGCGCTCCTGCCAATCAACTCACACCGAAATGAGCCGTTGTTCATGCTGGCTTCGGACGGGCCTTGTCCAGGCTTGGGGACGACCATCGCCGCTATGCGGCGCACAGCAGAAAACCGCATGGCAACTTTTGACACCCCCATCCCAGCGCTCAGTGATGCGGCAGCCGCACCGGCAGCCCAGCCTTGTCCCAAGCGCAGGTATTCCTGGTAGCGAAAGCCATCGCCATAGTCCAACAAAGCCGCGCTGCGGCGCACCACACGGGTATTGATTGGACTCATAAAAAATGGACCCAACCAGGTCTTCAAATCGGGGTCGTACCGCGGCGCGACAGGATCTTGATTTGCCTTCATGTCGCGTTGCTTGACCGCGCCTGGGTTGAGTAAAAACGGATTTTCAACCAGCTTGGCCCGCTCGCTCCCCATGATGTTGAACAACGAGGCCAGCGTGCCGCCGTTGACACCCCCACGCACGGTAAATGCAGCCGTTACGTCGGCACACGCCGCATCGTGGCGCTGCTGCATCGCTTGAGTCATCAGCCATGTACCGATGTCAGACGGAACAGAATCGAAGCCGCAAAACGGAATGATGCGCGTCCCGTCTTCCGCAGCTTTCGCGTGGTGCTTGGCAATCATCTCAGCGGCCCAAGGGGTTTCTCCGGTGATGTCTACATAGTGCGTGCCGTGCTTGACGCAGGCGGCCACCAGCGCGCTGCCGTACAGCGCAAACGGCCCGGCAGTCGACAACACCACACGGGTGCTTTTGGCCAGTGCATCAAGCGCTTTGGTGTCGCCAGCGGCGGCTACCACCACACCCGATTTAGCAGCGCCGCCGCAGGCTTGCCTGACCTGCTCGAGCCTGGCTTTGCTGCGCCCTGCCAACGCCCAACGCAGGCCGCTGGCTTTGACGTCTGGCTGCTGGGCAAAGTAATCCACCGTCTGTTGGCCCACAAAGCCCGTTGCCCCGTAAAGCACCACGTCAAACGGCCGTTTCAAATTGTGGCGGGGCATGGTGATTGGTGACTCGCGTTGAGGTAATTTGTCATTAAATCGACATGGCACCGCTCAACCATGTTCGCCTGCGGCTTACTTGGTTGATGAGTGAACGAGAGGTTTTCCATATTACTTTGCAATTTCAAAGTTAACAATCTATCTGTACGCTACGAGTTTGGCAAAACCTTCTCTGGAGACATGAGCCGAAACAGCGCCGCAACTGGTCCCAATGCGGGGTGCTTTCCAAAGTACCAAAAGGCGCTTTTGAAATTTTCAACCCCCAGCAGCGCGCGCTTGCTGCGCTTGCCATCACCAATGGCTGGTCAGTGAGCCCAAATGCGCTTTGCGTTCACGAAGTTGAAAGTCTGATGCCGCTGCATGAGTTTAATGAGATTTTTCTTGGCAACGCTTATGTCTATGCTGTGATGCTGGACTCAAAAGATTTACGGCAGATTGACGTCGGTGTGTTGTCTAAATTACCTATCCGTAATCAAAGACCGCCAGTTTGCCGCAATTGACTACTGGCACAATCGACGACAACAAACGAAGCAGAAAACTTGGTGAGCGGTGACAGAAAGTGCTCATGAATAGGTAGCTGCCAACGCCCTTATTACTTGGTTTAACCGCATAAAACACTTGAAGTACCTGATATCAGTCCGAGCGCTTTGCAACTTTACTGCCAAGCACGGGGATCTTGACTTACGTTTTACCCCCTCGCCTTCGGCGGTTGAAGGCATCGCTGGCCACGCGCTGGTGGCGTCGCGGCGGGATTCGGCCTACCAGTCTGAGGTCACGCTGAAAGGCGACTACAAAACCCTTACTGTCAGCGGCCGCGCTGACGGCTACGACCCAGGTGCTAACCAGCTTGAAGAAGTCAAAACTTACCGCGGCGACCTGCACAACATGGCGGACAACAAGCGTGCGCTGCATTGGGCCCAAGTGAAAATTTATGGCTGGCTGCTTTGCAACGACAAGGGCTTGAACGACATCAATCTGGCGTTGGTGTATTTCGACATTGCCAGCACCCAAGAAACTCCGTTGATTGAGCATTTCACCGCTGCAGCGCTGAAAGACTATTTCGACAACCAGTGCGAGCTGTTTTTAGCCTGGGCTGAGCGCGAGCTGGCGCACCGTACGGCGCGGGACGCCGCATTGGCCCTTCTTTCCTTTCCTCACCCCACTTTCAGACCAGGCCAACGCGAGCTGGCCGAGGCGGTGTACAAAACGGCCAGCAACAACAAATGCCTGATGGCGCAAGCTACCACCGGTATTGGCAAGACCATAGGCACAGTGTTCCCGTTGCTCAAAGCCATGCCTAGCCAGCGGCTAGACAAGTTGTTTTTTTTAGCCGCCAAGACGCCCGGCCGCAAGTTGGCTTTAGATGCGTTGGAGTTGATCGAAAACAGCAGCGCCAACCTGCCTCTTCGGGTGGTAGAACTGGTGGCAAGAGACAAGTCATGCGAGCATCTAGATAAAGCCTGTCACGGCGATTCATGCCCGCTTGCCAAAGGCTTTTATGACCGGCTACCGCAAGCGCGTTACGCCGCTGTAGAGAGCGCGGCTCTTGGCGCGCTAGACAAAACTGCCACACGCAACGTAGCCCTAAATCACCGCATTTGCCCTTACTACCTGGCGCAAGAAATGGCAACCTGGGCCGATGTAGTGGTGGGTGACTACAACTATTACTTTGATCTAAGTGCCCTGTTGCACGCCATGACGGTTAGCCATCAGTGGCGTGTTGGTGTGTTGGTTGATGAAGCGCACAACATGATTGAGCGGGCACGCAGCATGTACTCGGCCGCGCTCAGTCAAAGCCAGTTGCAGGCGGTGCACGCTACGTCACCCAAAGCCGTGCGGGCGGTGCTTGACAAGCTCAACCGCGCCTTCAGTGACGTGCACAAAACCCAAATCGATGACTATCAGGTGGTAGACGAGTTGCCGGTTGATTTTTTAAAAGCTTTGCAGCAAACCATCACCACCATTACCGATTTTTTGGTGGCAAATCCTACGCGGGTCGATGCTGATTTGCAGGGGTTTTATTTTGAGGCGCTGCACTTTGCGCGCATGGCTGACAGCTTTGGCGCGCACTCGATGTTTGACGTCACTTTGAGCGACAACGCAGTGGTTGCAAACACGCTGCTGCAAAACGACAAGGGTTGCGCCACTTTGAGTATTCGCAACATCGTGCCCGCGCCGTTTTTAAACCCGCGTTTCGCCGATGCCCATTCGGTTGCGCTGTTTTCAGCCACGCTCAGCCCGCCGCAGTTTTACAAAGAAACTCTAGGCCTGCCGACCAGCACCGCTTGGATAGACGTTGCCTCGCCATTTTCATCAGCGCAACTTCAAGTCAGTGCGGTGCGCAATGTGTCGACCCGGTTCAGCCACCGGGCGCAATCTTTGCCGCTGATCAGCGAGATGATGGCGCGGCAATATGACAAAACACCGGGCAACTATTTGGCCTTCACCAGCAGCTACGACTACCTACAAAAGCTGGAGCAATACTTTTGTCAGCGCCACCCGCACATCACCACCTGGGCGCAAACCCGGCAGATGAACGAAACCGGGCGCGAACAGTTTTTAAGCCGTTTCACGCCGACGTCCCAGGGTATTGGGTTTGCCGTGCTGGGCGGCGCGTTTGCCGAGGGTATTGACCTGCCCGGCAGTCGGCTGATTGGTGCGTTTATTGCCACGCTGGGCTTGCCGCAAATCAACCTTGTCAACGAAGAAATCAAAAACCGCATGGCCGCCTATTTTGAGTCTGACAACCCAACCGGCGCTGCCGATGCCGGTGACAGCAACAAAGCCTACAACTACACCTACCTCTACCCTGGCCTGCAAAAAGTGGTGCAAGCCGCTGGCCGCGTGATACGCACCCCGCAAGACCAAGGCGTCATTGTTTTGATGGACGACCGCTTCACTCGGCCTGACGTGCTGAGCCTGCTGCCTAGTTGGTGGCGGGTGCAGCACATGAGCCAAAAACTGGTCGACGGATAAAAAGCCGATAAAAAAGGTTTTTGAGTTAGAAAAAAGCCGCTAGCCCAATCAGAATATGCGCAAGCAGCTATTATTTTAGTAGTGCGCAAACCGCCTATTGAACCTCAACCCGTGCTTTGATAACATCCGCCTTGGCCCTTTTTTCAATCCTTTCGAAAGTCTTCCAATGCGTTTTACTCTTTCAGCGCTTGTGTCCGGTGCGTTTTTCTTAACTAGCGCCACATCGACCTTTGCCCAAACCGACGCAACCCTCACGGCTGCCAGCAAAGAAGCCGGTGCTAAAGTCACCGCCAGTGGGCTCGTTTACCGTTCACTCAAAGACGGCACAGGCGCTAGCCCTGCAGCTACTGACCGCGTGAAAGTTCACTACAAAGGCACGTTTCCAGACGGTAAAGAGTTCGACAGCTCATACAAGCGCAACGAGCCGACCGAGTTCCCGTTAAACGGCGTGATACCTTGCTGGACAGAAGGCGTGCAGCTGATGAAAACCGGCGGCAAAGCCAAGCTAACCTGCCCGTCAGCCATTGCCTACGGCGCGCGCGGAGCGGGCGGCGTGATTCCGCCGAATGCGACGCTGGTGTTTGAGGTGGAGCTGCTGGCCATTAATGGAAAATAAGACGGAAAACAAAACGGAAAACAAAACGAGAAGGATACCGGCCTGCGAAGGCTAGCCCTTCACAGCGCCTGCCGTCAGCCCGGTAATGATTTGCCGCGCCGCAATGAAGGTAAAAATCAGCGGCGGTATGGCGATCAAGCTGCCAAGCGCCATGATCTTGCCCCAGTCCACCCCAATGTCGGTGATGTACAGCGACGCTGCTACCGGCAGCGTACGGGTGGCGCGGTCGGTTAGCACCAGCGCCAAAATAAACTCATTCCACGCGATGCGAAAGGTGAAGATCGATGCCGCTGCAATGCCTGGCTTGATGAGTGGCAACACGACTTTGAAAAACACCTGAATCGGCCCGCACCCGTCAATGGCGGCGGCTTCTTCCAGTTCTTGCGGTACTTGCAAAATAAACCCGTACAGCAGCCAAATAGCAAACGGCAAATTGACCGCCACGTAAAGCAAGATCAAGCCCCACAGCGAATTGATCAGCCCCGCCTGGCTCCACACCATGAACACCGGCACAGCCAGCACGGCCAGCGGCACGGTGCGCAGCAGCAGCGTGGTGTAGGCCAGCGTTTTGCGGCCTTTGAAACGAAAGCGCGCCAGCCCGTAAGCTGCCATGCAGCCCAGCACCAGCGTGATAACGGTCGACACGACACCCACAAACAAGCTGTTCGTCAGGTATCGGGTAAAGCTGCCCTCGCCCAGGACATCTCGGTAATTTTGCAGCGTAGGAGCGAAGATGAAGTTGATGCCGGTGTTAAAAATTTGCGTTTGCAGTTTGAGTGACGTGGCGAACATCAACACGATCGGCGCGACGCAAGCGATGGCCAAAAAGATCAACGCGCCGTAATGAGACATCACCAGAGCTGGGTGGCGTTTAAGACTTGTTGCCGGGATGCTCATGTGCGCTCCTCGTCTTTGAGCGGATTGGACAGCCGCAAGGCAAACCACGACAGCGCTGCCACCACCACCAGCAGCAGCACAGAAATAGCCGCGGCGCTGCCCAGGCGCTGGCTGACAAAAGCGGTTTTGTAAATATGCAGCGACAAAATCTCGGTACTGTCGCCTGGCCCGCCAAAGGTCAGGATGTAAATCACTTCCAGCACCCTGAAAGCGTCAATCAGGCGCATCAGCAGCGTGATGACGATCACGTGCATCACCATCGGCAATTTGACGCGAAAAGTGCTTTGCCACCAGTTAGCGCCATCAATGCGCGCAGCTTCAAGCACTGCACCGTCAACGTTGGCCAGTGCGGCAATCATCATGATGAAGACAAACGGCGTCCACTGCCAAATGTCAGCAATCACGATAGCGATGAAGGCGGTGTGTTCTTGCGCCAGCCAGCCGACGGGTGCAGCGCCAAACACGGCAAGAATGGCATTGAGCAAGCCAAACTGCGCGTCAAACAAGTAGCGCCAGATCAAACCTACCGCGATCGGCGCAATCATCATCGGCAAAATAAACAGCATGCGGAAAAAAGCCATGCCGCGTACGCTGCCTTCCAGCGCGAGCGCCAGTGCAATCCCCAGCACCATTTCAGCCGTGACACAAACAAAGGCAAACATCAGGGTTGTCCAAAGTGAACGCCACACCGCCGCGTCTTTGAAGGCGGCTACAAAAGCGTCAAGGCCCACCCACTTGGCCTCAGTCCAGGGTGTACCCATGCTCCAGTCATAAAAGCCGAGCTGTAATGCTGACAGCAACGGGTACAGGCAAGCCACGGCCATCACAGCCACAGCCGGGCCTAAGTACACCCACGGAACCCAGGAAGGCGTGCGCATGTTGATCCAGTACCAAAAACACGATAAAACCGTCAAATAAGCTGCTAGCCCCATAAATACGGGCGCTAGCAGCTCCTCTTTTTATAGTAGCGGCTTTTATGTTTTCAAATACCCACCACGCTTCATGATGTCCGTCACCTTCGGCACCATGCCGTTCAGGGCTTCTTCCGGCGTCTTCTTGCCGGTCAGCGCTTCAGACACCGCCACGCCGAGCGCCTGGATGTTGATCTCATCCCACTCGGCAATGATGGGCCGCCAGTCTGGGTCAGAGTATTGCAACTGTAAGCGCAAGGTGATGTACTCGGGGTAGCGCAGCACCATGTCGCGGTCTAGCAGCGTGGAGTTGCGAGTCGGCACACCACCCAGCATGCACACGGCCTTGTCTTGCGTTTTCGCCGTCAGCCACTGCATCAGCAAAAAGCCAGCGTCCGCATTTTTGGCGTTTTTAGGAATCGCCAAGCCGAGTCCGCCTGATTGCGACGAGTAACGCACGCCCTTTGGGTGCACCACGTAGCTGACCAGCTTGTCGACCTTTGACACCGCCGGGTTACTGACCTGCCCAAAAATCAGCGACGAGTCTAAATACATGGCCGCTTGGCCTTGCAGAAAAGATGTCAACATTTCGCCCTGACCATAGGCCGGTATGCCAACCGGGCCGGTATCTGAAATCAGCTTGAGCATTTTGAGCGCCTTGACGCCCGTATCGTTGTTGAACACCGGATTCCATTTGTCGTCAAAAATTTTGCCGCCCAACGGGTTTAAGTGCAGCAGCCAAGCATGAACGCACTGGTGGCCCGCTTGCCCGCGCGAGGTCATCGCACCGAGGCCGGTTTTCTGCTTGACGATCGGTAGCATTTTTGCGAAATCTTCGTAATTTTCTGGCGGCTTCAAGTCGTGTTTTAAAAACAAGTCGCGGCGGTAAGCCATGACCGATGTCTCAGCGCCGTAGGGCATGCCATACAGCTTGGCGCCCGGGCCTGCCAGGTAGCCTTTAGGGCCACCAACCAAGCCCATGTTTTCAACATAGCGTGGCACCACATCTTTAAAGTCGTAGTCAGGGTCGGCCAGCGCTGCGTTTTTAAAATACGGGTCCAGTTCACGGATCAGATTTTTCTTGACGTACTCACCCTTCCACATCACCACATAGCAAATCAAATCGTAGTCCCCCGTGGGCTTGGCCATCTCCAGCAGTTGCTTATCTTTCATGCGCGGCACGGCCAGACGGTCTGTTTCAACCTTGATGCCGGTTTGCTTGGTGAACTCGGGCAACAGCTTGAGCATGGCGTCGTAATGCGGGTGCGCGGGGATGCTCATCACCACTGTTTGGCCTTTGTATTTGGCAAAGCGGTCTTGCGCATGGCCGACCAGCGGCAGGCCTGCGCCTAGCAGTCCGAGGGCGCTGCCGCCGGCTGATTGAATTAATTGTCTTCTCTTCATTTTTGTCTCCAAGGGTTATAAAAAATACGCCGCAAACGTTCAAACCTACGCTTAAATTAGACCAAAACTCTTTGACCTGTGTTTTTGTCAAACCAATGCACTGCCGCCATGTCGATATCCAGCGCCACTGTGCTGCGCAGCAAGTCGGTACGGTGGCCAGGCACCACGGCGGTGATGCGTGTGTCGCTACCCCTCACCAGCTTGCCGACCAACACCGATTCAGTACCCAGGTATTCCACAAAATCGACTTGCAGCTGGAGTGGGCCGTTGTCGGCCAAGCGCAGTGACTGCGGGCGTATGCCTGCCACCATTTGTGTGGGTAACTCGCTACTGCTGGGCGCGGGCAACACAAAACCCGCACCTGCCAGCACGGTTTTACCCGAGCGATCCTCAACCTTGCCTTCGAGCAAATTCATACTGGGCATGCCGATAAACGCAGCGACAAACAAGTTGGCGGGCTGGTTAAATACCTCTGACGGCGTGCCAACTTGTTGGATGCGGCCTTTGTCAAAAATCACGATGCGCGAGGCCAGCGTCATCGCCTCGATCTGGTCATGCGTCACATACACCGTGGTCTTGCCCAGGCGCTCGTGCAGCATCGCCAGCTCGGTGCGCATGTGACCGCGTAGTTTGGCATCGAGGTTAGACAAAGGCTCATCAAACAAAAAAACCGCTGGCTCTCGAACAATCGAACGGCCGATAGCCACCCGTTGGCGCTGCCCACCCGACAGCTCCTTGGGCTTGCGCTGAAGTAAGTGGGTGATGTTCAAAATGCGTGCGGCATCGCCCACGCGGCGCTCAATATCTGTTTTGGATGTGCCCGCCAGCTCAAGCGCAAAGCTCATGTTTTGCGCCACGTCCATGTGCGGGTACAGCGCATAGTTTTGAAACACCATGGCAATGTCGCGTGCCTTGGGCGGGGCTAGCGTCACGTCTTTGCCGTTGATAAAAATACGCCCTTCACTGACCTCTTCCAAACCCGCAATCATGCGCAGTGTGGTGGACTTACCGCAGCCCGACTCCCCTAACAGCACCACGAATTCACCCTGATGCACCGTCAAGTCCAACTCTTGCACCACACGCACGTCACCAAAACGCTTGCCCACGCCTTGCAGTTGCAAACCAGTCGCCGGCATCGCTGTAACAGTCATGATGCGTCTTTCGTCTTTTTAAATTGTTTTGTAAAGCTGGCAGCGGTGTAGCGTTTGACGCCCCAGCCAACCGGCGCAATGCGGTTACCCGGATGCGTTGCATCCGGCCCCCAGATGGCTTGGTAGGTATCCATGCAGCGACCTTGCTTTTGTAGCCACACAAAGCCTGCTATGAGTGCCAGCCACCACTGGCTGATAACCACCAGCATCCAGCGCGGCGCATCTGCGACCACCAGGCCAGTAAAAACCGCGCCCAAGGCCAGCAGCAATGCAGCGTAACCCGCGGGCTTGTGAAGTCTTTCAAACAGCTTGCGGCGCGGTGTCATGTCGTAATGGTCGCCGCGCATTGCCCCGTCGTGTGGTCCACCCTTGGTTCCTCGCGCAAAACCCGCGCCGACTTGCGCCGCGCCAAACACAGTCACCACCCAGCCCAGATAGCCATGCCAACGCGCCATGTCAGTTGCACCTGCTGCATTGCTCCAAATTAATGCCACACCGACCAGTGCCAGCACGACAGCTGCGCCCTGGCCGAGCGAATGCGTCTTCCACCAGACCTGGTTGTCCAGCGCTACAGGCCAGTTTTGCGATGGCAGCACTTTGAAAAACCGCGCTATCAGCACGCCCAGCGGCAACACAATGCCCCAGCTAAATACCAGAATGCGGCCATGCCAGGATGCCCAAAACGACAGTTCGTGGTTTGGATTGCCACTCAAAGGCAGCAGCAGCCAAACCAGCCAATCGTTAGGGCTTGAATTCAAAGCAGCACCACGCGTGACACATCCGGCTCGCGCTGCGTGGTGATGAAACGATCAAACACCAGCGTGTCCATGTTGAAGTAACCCAGCTTGTCGTTGTCTTGGCTGACAAAAGCCAGCGGCTTGCTGGGGTGGAAGCTTAGCGCGATGGCACGTGAGTCCATCGGGATATGCGCGATTTCTTTTAGCGTCGTTGGGTCGACCACACTGATGCTGCGCTCACCGTAATTGGTCACCACCAAGCGGCCGTCACGGTACAGATACAGCCGTGTGGCGTCGTCACGGCTGGGGGCGCTGTACTTCACGCGCATGGTGGCGGTGTCAATCGCGGCCAGGGTATTGCTCAAGCGGCAGGTCACGTACAGCGTTTTTTCGTCAATGCTGAGCGCGTAGCCTTCGGGCTTGTCGCCCGGCGCGCAAGCAACCGGTGCAAAGGTTGCATCATGGGGTTTGATTTTGGTGACAGTGTGCGACAGCAAATTCATGGCGTAAGCCGTTTGCCCGTCTCGGGTCAAAGCAAACAAATGCGACTTGATGCCCCCCGTGGTTACTGCGCGGCGCGGTGCGGTGTCTACATCAGGTTTGTTAATTACCACCAGCTGGGCGCAGTCTTCACTCAAGGCGTATAGCCTGTCCTGACTGTCAATCTGCATGCCGTGCAGGCGGTTAAAAGGCGCAATGTCAATAGTACGAGCCAGGCTACGGGCTGCAATGTCGATTTGAAATATTTGGGTGCCGCCTTGCCCTAAATGGCCGGATGTTTCAACACCGTAGTGGCCAACATAAGCGTAGCGCTGCTGCGAGTCCACCACGAACTCATGCGGAAAATCGGGCAGCGCAATGCTGTGTAGGCGCTCGCCGCTATCAATACTGTAGTAGCTAAAGCAGTGGCTGCATTTTTCAACCAGCAACAAAATTTCTTGTGTCATTTTTATAAGCCGCGCGTATGCAAGTTGATGCGGTACAGCGAGGTGCTGGCCGCAATGTAAAGCTGGTTGCCCTTGGGGCCACCAAAGCAAAGGTTGCCGACCTTTTCAGGCACGCGTATTTTGCCCAGCAATACGCCATCGGGGTGATAGACCTGAACGCTGTCCAAGCTGCTGGTGTACACCCAGCCTTGGGTATCGACGCGAAAACCATCAGGCAAGCCGGGGCTGACAACGGCAAACACGCGCGGGTTGGCCAGCGCGTTGTTTGCCAGCACATCAAATTTGACGATATGGTGATTGCCGTTTGAATCCAATGCAGCTGAGGTGTCAGACACGTACAGCATGATTTCGTTAGGCGAGAAAGCCAGACCATTGGGTTCGCGCACCCAGGTGCTTGATGCGGTCAAAGTATGGCTTGCGGGGTCAAAACAAAACACGTGATTCGCCACTTGCTCTGGCGCTGCCTTGTGGCCTTCACGATCACTTATGATTCCGTAGGGCGGGTCGGTAAACCAGATTGTGCCGTCAGACTTGACGACGATGTCATTCGGTGAGTTCAGACGTCTGCCCTGATAACGGCTTACCACCAGCGCATCTGGCGTGCTGGCGGATATTCGCCCATCACGCATCGGTGTACGCGTGATGCCGCGCAACCCATGCGAGCAATGCAACAAGTCGCCATTTAAATCACGCGTGTGGCCGTTTGTGAACTCAACGCCTTCACGCCATACCGTCATACCGTCTATTTCAGACCAGCGCAGCATGCGGTTGTTGGGGATGTCGCTCCACAGCACTGAATCGTCTTCACGCAGCCACACGGGGCCTTCGCTCCACACGGGGCCCGTGCACAGCCTCTCAAGGCTTGCGCCCTGCACGACAGGCTCCAAGCGGGGGTCGAAGATATCGATCATGTCACGCTGGACATCAGTGCTCGCGCTTGAGTCTGCTGTCAAGCGCCGTCATGACGAGCTCAGCCCGGACCAACGCAAGACAAGTGGATCCAGACGCTTGGCCGTTTCAATCAAGCCCTTGCGCACGTCTGGATGCATGGCCGGAAACGGGTGGCGTGGTGCTTCGCAGGCGATGATGCCGCCTGCTTTCATCAGCGCCTTGGCCGTGAGAATTCCACTTTGGCGGTTTTCGTAGTTGATAAGCGGCAACCAGCGGGTGTATTCGGCAATAGCGTCGTCACGCCGACCTTCAGTCCATGCGTCCATGATCATGCGGATGCCGTCGGGGTACGCGCCACCGGTCATGGCACCTGTTGCGCCAGCTTCTAAATCGGGCAACAGCGTGATGGCTTCTTCACCGTCCCACGGGCCTTCAATCGCGTCACCACCCAGGCGAATCAGTTCACGCAGTTTGCTAGCTGCGCCAGGAGCTTCAATCTTGAAGTAGCAAACGTTCTTGATCTCTTTAGCCATGCGAGCCAAAAAGGCAGCTGACAGTGCCGTGCCGCTGACAGGCGCATCTTGAATCATGATTGGGATGTCTATTGCATCGGACAGCGCAGCGTAAAACTCGTAAATTTTTTCTTCTGTCACGCGAATGGTGGCACCGTGGTACGGCGGCATCACCATCACCATGGCTGCGCCCAAATTTTGCGCGCGGCGGCTGCGTTCTGCGCAGACTCTGGTGCCAAAGTGTGTCGTCGTCACAATCACGGGAACGCGCCCATTGACGTGCTTCAAAATAGCGGCAGTCAGCACCTCACGCTCGTCATCAGACAGCACAAACTGCTCTGAAAAATTTGCCAAAATGCACAGGCCGGTCGAGCCCGCGTCAATCATGAAGTCAACGCAGCGCAACTGGCTGGGCAAGTCCAGCGCGCCAGCATCATTGAAAGTGGTGGGCACCACCGGGAATACACCTTTGTATCTTGCAGTCATCTTTTTCACTCAACAATATTGAACTGGTCTAAAAACTCGGTCTTCATCGTCAAGCCCAGGCCGGGCTTGTGGTCGTCCAGCTGCACAAAGCCGTCTTTGGCCACCGGTTCACCGTCAAAGATGTAATAAAACAGTTCATTGCCCACTTCCACATCAAACATGGGGAAGTATTCAGCCATTGGCGACGCAATAGTGCTCATCGTCAGGTGATAGTTGTGCATTTGCCCGGCGTGCGGAATCACCGGCACGCTGTAAGCCTCGCACAGCGCATTGATCTTGTGCGCAGCAGTGATGCCGCCGACGCGGTTGGTGTCGTACTGCACGACACTGACAGCTTTTTTATCAAGCAGTTGCTTGAAGCCGTAAAGACTGAATTCATGTTCACCGCCTGAAATTGGGATGCTGGTGAGTTGGTTCAATTCGGCATAACCGTCAATGTCATCGGCAATCACCGGCTCTTCTACCCAGCGCGGTTGAAACTTCTCCAGCTTGGGCAGTATGCGCTTGGCGTATTCCAGGTTCCAGCCCATGTAGCACTCCAGCATCAGGTCGTTGTCATAGCCAATGACTTCGCGAATCGCCTCAACTGCTTTTAAATTTTCAGCCACGCCCTTGGTGCCATGCGCCGGGCCGTAGCCAAAGCGCGACTTGAACATGGTGAAACCTTCGTCCATGTATTTCTGCGCTTCATCCTGCATGGCCTTGATGTCGGTGCGGTACAGCTTGGAGTAATACACCGGGATTTTCTCTTTGGTGCGGCCACCCAGCAGCTTGAAGACTGGCTTGTTGATGGACTTACCCAAGATGTCCCAAATGGCCAAATCAATCGCAGAAATAGCGGCCATGGTCACGCCCTTGCGGCCCCAGGCGTGGGTGCTGCGGTACATGCGCTGCCACAGGTATTCGTAGTCCCACGGGTCTTGGCCGATGACCAGCGGTGCGAGGTACTGGTCAATGATGGCTTTGGCGATGGCTGGTGCTAACGCGACGTTGCCCAAGCCAATGATGCCGTCGTCGGTTTCAATTTCCACCACTGTCCAGGAGTGAAAGCGGAAAGTGCTCATTGATTCAGTCTTCGAGTAGACCAAGTCCATGGCGTTGGAGCAAAAATTACCTTGGGGTGGAACGGTCTTGCCCTTCCACTCAAAGACACGGGCGCGCACTGATTTAATTTTCATTTTTTGGATCTCTTTGAAGTCAGATTTTTTTAGCGCCCATTCGGGCTGCGATCTCAAATGCGTTGAACATGGCATGACCGTCGGCTTGGCCTTTGCCCGCGATGTCATAAGCTGTGCCATGGGCTGGCGTGGTGATCGGCACGGGTAAGCCGCCCTGCACTGTCACGCCATTGCTAAAGCCCATCAGCTTGATGGCGATCTGGCCTTGGTCGTGATACATGGTGACGATGGCCTGATAGCGTGAATCTTTGTGACCGTCTCGCGCTTTGAGGAAAATCGTGTCCGCTGGGAACGGACCATCTACCGGGAATCCCGTGGCGCGCAGCTGGGCCACCGCTGGCGCAATGATGTCAATCTCTTCACGGCCACAACTGCCGCCGTCACCGCCGTGCGGGTTAAATGCGGCGATGGCTACTTTGGGCTCGGCTGTGCCGCTGGCCTGCAAAGATTTATAAATCAAACGTGCTGACTCAACGATGCGTTCGACGCTCAACATGCCCGCCGCGTCTTTGAGCGGGATGTGTGACGACACGCGTGAAGTCCACAAATCACCGAGCGTGTTGAACTCACAAAAATAACCGGTCACACCCAAATATTCGGCGAAGTGATGCAGCTCGTCTTCATGCTTTAAGCCGCCTTGCTTCATGGCAAATTTATTCAAAGGCGCAAAGCAAATGGCGTCCACTTCGCCACGCTGGGTACCGTCCATGCACAGGTTCAACATTTGCAGCGCAGACGCGCCGCACGCTGCAAGAGCTTGGCTGCGCCGCACTTGGTCTTTGGCAATCGACTCAACAGCCAAAAACGCAGGCAGACTGGTGTCAGGCCGTGCACGCACTTCAGCAAGGCTTTGTACAGCTTGTGTTGCGACGCTTGTCTTAGCAATGTCCTGGCCGTCTTGCCATAGCCACTGGTCGCCGATCAAAACGATGTTGGCGTTTGCAGTAATGCCAGGCTGGCTCAGCAACCGGGCGATCAGCTCCGGGCCAATACCTGAAGCATCACCCAGCGTTAAGGCTACAACAGGTAAATTCTTGTCAATCATGTTCAATTCAGCCTGATGTTTTTCTTGGCAATCACTGCGGACAGTTTAAGCAGCGGGCCTAACTTGTCGGCCACTGCACGCGCCGTCGCATTTGTGCTGCCGCCGGGGGCTGAGCCAGCCAAGATGCGCACAGGCTTGCTCGGCCAGTTATGTGCGGAAGTTTGTGCAAACGCAAAGCTCCCGCAGCTCAGGGCGCAGGCTGTAGCGAGCAGCAAAGCAGTGGTGATCATGGTTTGTTTGTTAAAAATTCAGGCGTCACACGACGGCAAGAATGCAAATAGTAAAGTCGTTAAAACTTCACGTAAATTGAAAATAAATGATTGTTTGATAATCAGTGGTTATCATTTTTATCAACCTTATCGCTAACCCTTATTGGCTAATCCTGATGTCTGCGCCCATCCTTGTTCCGCAACTTTTAAACCGTTTGCGTATGCGCCAAGTGGCACTGATTTTGGCCGTGGGTGAACACGGCACACTGCGCAAAGCGTCAAGCGGGCTGGGCATGACGCAACCGGCAGCCACTAAGATGATTCAAGAGCTCGAATCTGCCCTCGGCCAGCGCCTGTTTGAGCGGGTCGGTCGGGGTCAAAAGCTAACGCCCGCAGGCACCAGTGTGCTGCGCTACTTTTCTGGCATGCGCGGCTCGTTTGAAGCCATGTCGCGCGAGCTGGCTGAGCTGCAACTGGGCAGCGCAGGCCGGGTGTCGGTGGGCAGCATCATGGCACCGTCGCCCAAGCTGCTGACCCATGCCATCATTGCACTGAAAAAGGCCTTTCCACTGCTGTCGGTAAATGTGACGCTGGATACCAGCGACCGTTTGTTAGAGCTGCTGACGGCTGGCTCGCTGGACCTGGCGATAGGTCGAATACGCGATGCCCACCGGGACGACTACAGCTTTGAGCCGCTTGAAAATGAAGTTCTGGCAGTTGTTGCGGGTGTGCATCACCCCCTGGCAAAATTGGCAAAAGTAAAGTTTTCAGAACTTTTAGCCTACCCCTGGATATTGCAACCGCCTGGCAGCCCGATGCGTGAGGTGCTGGAGCAAGAATTTCGCCTGCAACAAGCCTTGCCGCCGCAGGGTTTGATCGAGACTGCATCGGTGGTCACCACCACCTGCCTGATGGCCGAAACCGACATGATCGGTGTGGTACCGCAGTCGATTGCCGACAACTACGCCCAGCACGGGTTGCTCAAAATTTTGCCCTGCGCTATTAAACACAAGATGGAAGCTTTTGGCACCATCACCCGGCGGGACCGGCCGCTGAGCGAAGCGGCCAAGTTTTTAATTGCAGCACTGCACAGGTGACACTTAAAACCAGGTGTACTATGATTTTTATAGCTGCTAGCGCACATTTTACTTGGGCTACAGCCCTAAATGATGCTCCAGATAAGCTTGGGCTGTAGCTTTAAGCGATTGCCTGTTGCGTTGACCAGCGTTTGGCCAAACGCGGTAACACCAGCACCGCGATGACCACAAAGATCAAAGTCAGCGACACCGGGCGCTGTACAAACACAATCGCACTGCCCTCTCCTATCGACATGGCGTTGCGCAATTGCGCTTCAGCCAGCGGCCCCAGAATCATGCCGACGATGACCGGAGCAGTCGGGAAGTCAAAACGCCGCATGACCACGCCCAGCACGCCGATGGCGTAGAGCAAAAACAAATCAAACGCGCTTTGACGCATGCCATACACGCCGACGGTGGCAAAAATCAAAATACCTGCGTACAAATATGGCTTGGGAATTTCGAGTAACTTGACCCACAGGCCGACCAACGGCAAATTCAACACCAGCAGCATCACGTTGCCGATGTAGAGCGAAGCAATCAGCGCCCACACCAGCGTCGATGAGGTGGTGAACAACTGCGGCCCGGGCTGAATGCCGTAGTTTTGAAACGCCCCCAACAATATCGCGGTGGTATTTGACGTGGGAATGCCCAGGGTGAGCAGCGGAATCATGGCGGCAGTGACTGTGGCGTTGTTGGCCGCTTCAGGCCCGGCTACCCCTTCAATCGCGCCTTTGGTGCCGAATTCGTCCGCAACATTTTTCTTGGCCAGCTTTTTCTCGGCCGCGTAGCTTAAAAATGTCGGTATTTCAGTGCCGCCTGCCGGAATACAGCCAAACGGCACGCCAATGGCCGTGCCGCGCAGCCAGGCGGGCCACGACCTGCGCCAGTCGGTTTGGGTCATGTGGACTTTGCTCAACCTGTTTTGGTCTTCAACAGCTTTGCCCTCGTACAGCACCGCATGCAGCGCCTCGGCCACGGCAAACAAACCCACTGCCACCAGCACAATTTCAATGCCGTCCAGCAGCTCGGGCACGCCGCCGGTGTAGCGCGCCTGCGCTGAAATTTGGTCTAGCCCAACCAGGCCCGCCGCCAGGCCAATAAACAGCGCTGTGAGACCCCGGAGCGTGCTTTTGCCCAGTACCGCACTGACGGTGGTAAAAGCCAGCAGCATCAGCATGAAGTATTCAGGCGGGCCGAGTTTGACGGCCAGATCAGCCACGATGGGCGCAAACAAAGTGACCAGCACGGTAGCAATGGTGCCCGCCACAAACGAGCCGATGGCTGCGGTGGCCAGCGCCGCGCCTGCACGGCCGCTTTTGGCCATTTTGTTGCCCTCCATTGCCGTGACCATGCTGGCGGTTTCGCCCGGCGTGTTCAGCAAAATTGACGTTGTCGAGCCGCCGTACATCGCGCCGTAATAAATACCGGCGAAAAAAATCATCGATGCTGTGGCCTCAACTTTGACAGTGATCGGCAGCAACATCGCCACCGCCACAGCCGGGCCAATGCCGGGCAGCACGCCAACAGCGGTGCCCAGCGCGCAGCCGACAAAACACCAAAGCAAGTTAACCGGGGTGGCGGCAGTGGCAAAGCCCTGCATCAGTTGATTAAAGATTTCCATGAAATCTTGGCCTAGAGCCAACCTGTCGATGTCAGGCCCGGCAAGTTGATCGCCAGGAATTTGGTGAACATCCAGTACACCGGCGCAGCTATCGCCATACCAATCAGAGTGTCTTTGATGAGCTTGATGGGACGCAGATCTGCTTTGCCTTCAGCCCCGCGCAAGCCCTGCACCGCCAGCACAAAACACAGCGTGCAGCTGAAGATGAAGCCGATGGTCGTGATCAATGCCGCGTTGGCCAGCAAACCAGCCGAAACCCAGGCAAATCCCGACCAGCAGGGCGCTACACCGTCAGGCACGTCCATCGCCCGAAAGCCGCCGGTGCGCGACTCCCACACCATGAAAGCGCCGCAAATAATCAACGCGATGGACACCAGCCAGGGCAAAAAATTGGGGCCTACCCCGCCATAACCTGCCGCAGACGGAATGCTGACGGCGCCTAGAGCTAGACCAAGGCCAAGCAGCAGCACGCCGCTGGCAACGAGCGTTTGTAGGGTGGGTGGGTTTGACTGCTTCATGATGCGTCAGATCATCCCAGACTTCGCCATCGTCGCCCGCAGGCTGGCAAAGTCGTCGTCGACAAACTTGTCAAACGCCAGGCCAGTAAGCACTGCGGGCGTCCAGTTGTTTTTCTCGGATGCGTCAAGCCAGCTTTTGGCCTTAAGCGCTTTCAGCACAATATCCGTCAGCTCGGTGCGCTGCGCGGCTGTAATGCCCGGACCGCCATACACACCGCGCCAATTGCCAATCATCACGTTGATGCCCTGCTCCTTGAGCGTCGGTACCGCTACGCCTTTGAGGCGCGCCTCGGACGTCACGGCGATCGCCTTCATCTTGCCGGTGGCAATGTATTCAGCAAACTCGCTGTAACCGCTGCCGCCAACCGTGACGTTGCCGCCCAAAATGGCCGCAGTTGCCTCACCGCCGCCCCTGAAGGCCACGTAGTTGATTTTGGCCGGGTCAACGCCGACCTCACGCGCAATCATGGCTGCTGCAATGTGTTCAGTTGAGCCGCGCGAACCGCCACCCCACTTCACGCTGCCTGGGTCTTTTTTAAGCTGCACCACCACTTCAGCCATTGACTTGAAAGGCGAATTCGAAGGCAACACGAACACGTTGTATTCACTCGTCAAGCGGGCAATCGGTGTGGCCTGGCTCAAATTAACCGGCGGTTTGCCAGTGATGATGCCGCCCAGCATGACGGCACCCATCACCATCAGCGCGTTGCCGTCGCCTTTGGCACCGTTAACGAACTGCGCCAAGCCCAGCGCGCCCGCCGCGCCGCCTTTGTTGTCAAACGTCACGGTACTGGCCGCGCCTGACTCTTGCATGGCCTTGCCCAGCGCACGGCCTGTGGTGTCCCAGCCGCCGCCGGGGTTGGCCGGAATCATCATTTTGATGTTGGCGGCGGCCAGTGCGGGCAGCGGAAACGACGCCGTGGCACCACCGGCAATCAGGGCAGCAACTGACTTTAAAAAGGCATCGCGGCGCATGAAAAGCGGCGCGGCCAGTGTAGACATGGACATGGTGGTCTCCGGAAATGATTGACAAATACAACTCGTCGATCATGCGCTCCATTCGCGCCAAACGGCTGTCCAAAAACATAGGGAAAGCGCTAGTAAATGTGCGGGTATTGAGTGCGCGAAACTCGCGTCTTCATGAAACTTTTACTTGTTGAAGACGACGCTGTGATGTGTGTCGCGCTAGCGCGAACGCTAAGCCGTCGGGGCATCTTGATTGAGGCCTGCGGCGACGGCTTAGCAGCGCTTGCAATATGGCAAACCATGAGTTTTGACATGATCTTGCTGGACTTGGCGTTGCCGGGCTTGGACGGGCTACAGGTGCTGGCCCAGACGCGGCAAAGCGGCTTGAACACGCCTGTGTCCAATGGCCACGCCATGGCGTGATACCAGTGGCTGAAACGTTTGCGCTGCGCAAAATACTGGCACGCAGCGTGTTGTTTGACGCGCTGTGGCGGCAAGCCCCCCGTAACTTGCTGCACAACGCTGATCTGCACACACCGCCATGGGGCAGCCCGACGGTGCGGACAGTTCGGGACAGCACCCACGCCGCGCTAACGCCGTTGGGCAGCAGACCAGGCATTGCTGCTGAGCTGTCGCGGCGTCTCTTTTAGCCGTTCTCAGCCCGTTATATCGCACGCGGCTCAGGTTTGGGGCTGGCGATTTGCAAGGAGGTTGTGCAGGTGTAGGTGGCATCATCACCAACAGCAACCGGATACAAAACGGCCTGGTCGAGGGTCTTGATGCGGCGGTGCGCCTGCCTTTGATGCCATGGTCGAGAATACGCTCATGGACAAAGTACGTATCGACAAATGGCTCTGGGCTGCACGCTTTTATAAAACCCGCAGCCTCGCGACGGATGAAATCGACAAGGGCCGGGTGCGAATCAACGACGAGCAAGTCAAGCCGGCCAAAGAAGTCAAGTTGGGTGACACCATTGAATTGCGCCAAGGGCCGTTGACCCGCACGCTGGTGGTTCGCGGCATTAGCGACAAACGCGGCGGCGCGCCGCAAGCGCAACTGATGTATGTGGAGACCGACGCCAGTGTCAGCCTGCGTGAGAAACTGACCGAGCAACGCCGACTTGAGCCCGCTAACAGCCTGGAGCAAGGGCGTCCGACCAAGCGCGACCGGCGCGACTTGGACAAGATAAGCAAGGTCAACAACAAGAGCTGGGGTAGCCGCTGGAGCGCTTCGGCTGATTGAGTGCAGAAAAGTTAAAGCGCTATTTTTTTAGTAGCTGCTTGCGCCCATTTTGCTTGGGCTATAGGCAGAAAATGTCAACGCAATGACCTGCTGACGATGAAGACTAACGGCTTTTAAGGAGTCAATCGATAAGCCCGCTCAGCCAGTGTCTGTGCCAGCAATTGAGCAGGGTTAATCAAGTCCACCCCATCCATGCCGGGCACGCTGGTCAAGGCCAGCGGGATCTCGGTGCAGCCCAGCACCAGAGTTTGCAGGCCGTGCCGCTCGGCCAGTGCCTCGGCCACGACGGTAAACGCGTTGTGCGCCAGCGGCATGTTGCCAGCCTTCACGCCGTTAAAAATACCAATCATCAACTGCTCGCGCTCAGGCAGCAGCGGCACAAAACACTTCAGGCCATGCTGTGCAAAGGCCTGGTCGTACAGGCCAGATGCATAGGTTCCAGTCGTGGCCAGCAAACCCACTTCACGCACGCCGCGTGCGGCCAGGGTACGAGCCACTTCGCGTGCCACGTGCAGCACCTCAAGCTGTGGAAAGCGGTTTTGCAACTCGGCGTGCCATACATGCGCCGTGTTGCAGGCCACGGCTATCGTAGTAGCGCCCAGCGCGGCCAGCTTGGCCACCGCTTGCAGCATCGGCTCAAGCGGTTGATGCCCGCCCGTGCCCGGGGCACCCAAGGCATTCGTGCGGTCAGGTACCGGCACCTGCGCCAACCAGTGTTCAGGAAAGGCTTGGTCAGTCACTGCCATGCCGCGTCCTCGCAGGT
>JAYWFR010000245.1:0-19072 GCA_043778695.1 Polaromonas sp.
GGTTGACCCAAGTCAGCGCCAGTTTGCTGTCAGGCCGCAGCGAAGCCTTCAGCCTGGACGCAGGCAACAACCGCACCAGTCACAACAGGGCAGGTTCAACCCTCTGGCAATACGACAACGCCAACCAACTCACCCAGCGCCCCGGCCCTGGCGGCAACGGCACCATCAGTTACCAGTACGACGCATCCGGCAACCAGACCGTTAAAACCCTCAGCGCCCTGGCCGAGCCTGCCCGCACCACCCGCTACAGCTACGACGCACTCAACCGCTTAAGCCAGGTGCGCGACGGCGCAGACCAGTTAATCGCCAGCTATACCTACGACCCCTTTGACCGCCGCCTGTCAAAGCAGTTAGGCACCTCCGCCACCTTGCAAGCCAGCCAGACAACATCAGGCCAGGCGTCAAACCAAACCAGCCACTTCCTGCACACCGACTGGGGCATCCTCGCCGAAGCCAACAGCGCAGGCCAAATTCAGGCCAGCTACGGCTACAACCCCCAACGTGACAACGGCGTCGCGCCCCTGTACGCACGCTTGCCCGCCAAAGACAGCGCGGGCAACGCCACCACAACCGACGGCAGCCCAGACTACCGTTACACCTACTACCACAACGACCACCTGGGCACCCCCCAGCGCCTGACCGACAAAGCCGGCAACCTGCTGTGGTCCGCCCAGTACGACGCCTACGGCAAAGCCATCGTTCAAACCGCAGCCAGCGCCCAGCTAGCCACCGTCAACCCCCTGCGCCAGCCCGGCCAGTACTTTGACAGTGAAACCGGCCTGCACTACAACGACCGCCGGTATTACGACGCAGACACAGGCCGCTACCAAACCCGCGACCCCATCGGCTTTGAAGGCGGTATCAACCTGTACAGCCGGTTAGCTTACGCACGGATAAGAAAGCAATTGTTCGCCTTTTCATGAGTATTTTTAATGTCTACGACGTCTGCAAAGCTTGTAAAGGTCGCTTGTTGCAAAATTTTCTGCGATGGGCGGCGGCGTTGAGCCTGTTCGTGTGGTTAGCGCCCAGTACGTTTGCGCAAACTTTTGTGACGGGTGCCATCACGGGCAACACCACATGGCGAGCTGCAGACGGCCCGTTTGTGGTGAGCGTTAATGTGAACATACAAAATAATGCGGTTTTAACGGTGGAAGCGGGCACGCGAATTTATATGGCTGCGGGTACCACCGTCACGGTGGACGCGGGCACCATAAACGCCAAGGGCTCGGCCGTTGCGCCTATTCGTGTGCAGTCTGACAAAGTGCGCACTGGGCAACTCCCCGCACCTGGAGACTGGGGGCAGTGGGTTTTTAACGCAGGTAGCAGCGCTACGGCGCTGGAGTACGTAACCATTGAGCATGGCAAAGGGCTTAGCGTGGCGGCAAGTGCGCCCACGTTGAACCACTTGACGATTAATGACCATCAAGGCGCTGCAATAACGATTGATTTAGCAGCCTCCCCTACGGGTGTGGGCAACCAGGCCAGTGGCAACACGATCAATGGCATAGCCGTACCTGCGGGTGATATTGCTGGCAGCGTTAGCTGGGGCTTGCGGGGGATTCCATATATTGTGGGCGCAGGCACTGTCAATGTGGGTGCGGCGCCTGTCATTGCCACGGTTGAGCCCAAGCAAATTCAACAAGGCGACACCATTGTCCTCACTGTCACGGGTACTCGATTGGCCGGCTTGAGTGCGGTAACTTTTAATACGCCTTCGGTTACGGCCCAAGTGCTCAGTGGTGGCAGCGATACCCAGGCCACGCTTTCAGTAAGCGCCCAAAACTCGGCAAGCATTGCGCCAGTCAACTTGCGTGCGCTGGCCGATGCGGGTGAAATTAATCTGGAAGGCGCAATGGCAGTCATGCAAGCGCAGCCTGCTATCACTATCCTGAGTCCGGATACTTTGTATGTCGGCCAAGGTGCCACCACACTGACCGTGAATGGGCGCAACTTTGCCGGCAACGCTGTGGTGCTGATCGATGGCAGCCCAGTGGCCACCCAGTTCGTTAGAGCGAGCCAGCTGACAGCCAGCGTGCCAGAACAGACGGTGCCAGGTAATTTGCCAGTGAATGTGCGCATGCCCAACCCTTCGCAGGCAGGGCAGTTTTTGTTGTCTAACTCCTCAATATTGCAGGTGATTGCTTCGGGCCAGCTGGTTTTGTCGCCCGCCAACTTGTCGACGTTGAAGGGCTTCACCAAAACGCTTACCCTCACGTTGCCCTATACGGCACCTGCGGGTGGGCTGGTGGTGGGCCTGAACTCTAGCGCGCCACAGGTGGCAAGTGTGCCCAGCACGGTCACTGTGCCACAAGGGCAGCAGATCGCCACTTTCGTGCTCACTGCACTGAGCGCAGGCAATGCCACCATGGTGGCTACTATGCCCGGCTTTACCAGCGGCGGCATGGCGGTGACGGTAACCAATGCCCCGGGTTATAAAATTTCGCCTTCGCTGATCGCGGTACCCCCCAATGGCGTGGCGCGGGTTTTTGCAATAGAAGCAACAGAGCCTATTGCCCATCCCATTACGTTCACGGTGTCCACGACAGACCCGTCAGTTGCCTTGGTGGAAAACACGAGCCTGACGTTCCCGGCCGGCCAAACAAGGGTCGTGGCGACTATTAAAGGGGTGGCAGCGGGCAGCACGTTATTGCAGTTGCAAGATGTGGGCAATATGGTGCCGCGGTTGGAAAACATTGTTTATGTCACTCCAGACTTTGCAAGCGTTACAGCGGCCCATGCCAAGCCGGTGGGCTTGGTGCGTGAGGGCGGCCAACTCAGCGGCATCCCCGCGGGGTCGACGGTTGGCCCAGTGGTGTCACCCGTGGTGGGCTTGGTGCGTCAGGGCGGCCCGCTCAGCGGCGTACCCGCTGGGGCGACCGTAGGCCCCGTGTTGGCACCGGACGTAGGATTGCAAAAGCTGTTTTAAAAATAGTACGTCATTGTGTTGTTGAAAGTTTTATTGTTCAAATTTTGTTTTTCCAATGAAGGGGTGTGATATGCCACATGGTCAGGTTCGTACATCGATAAAGGTGGGTTTGGGGTTGGTTCTTTCACTGGCAACAGTGCTTGCGCAGGCCGTTGGCTTTAACAGCGGCAGCACTGGGGCTGATGGTGCTTTGAACGTGACAACCGATACGACGTTGACATTGCCTGCCAACGGAGTTTTTAACTACACCACCGTTAATGTGGCTGCTGGCTCTACGTTGCGCTTCACCAAAAACGCCAGCAACACGCCGGTCGTGTTGCTGACCACGGGCGATGTGACCATTGCCGGCGTCATTGATATTAGTGGCGGCAATGCGCAAAACACCAATCTAGGCTCGTTTGGCGACACCAGTTTGTCAGCCAAGGGGGGGCCGGGCGGCTTTGACGGCGGGCGTGGTGGTGCGCCGGGCAACAATGTTAGGGGTGGTAACGGCTTAGGCCCCGGTGGTGGTGGTGGTGGGGACACCACTAGCGCTTGCTGTCAGGGTGTCCCTCAAGGCGGCGGCGGCGGCGGCTATGCAACAGCCGGGGACCGAAACGCGATGGGAACGAATTATGACGGCTCGGCCCCCAATACAGGTCTGGGCGGGTCTGCCTACGGCTCCATTCTTGTTCCTTTGCTGGGTGGCTCAGGCGGGGGCGGCGGCGGGGGGGCCAGAGTCTACACCGGTGCTTTTGGAGCGGGTGGTGCCGGAGGAGGGGGCGCAATATTGATAGTGTCCTCTGGCTTCGTGAGGGTAACGGGTAGCATCAACGCGTCAGGCGGGACTGGGGGATGGGTCCGAAACTGTGACGTCAATACGACATGTGGCGGATCTAGCGGCGGAGGCAGTGGCGGTGCAGTGAGAATCCTGGCACGCGACATGGTAGGCAGTGTTGGTGGGATAAACGTGAGTGGCGGCTCTGCCGGCCCTTGTGGAATTTCTTATTATTTATGTAGCGGTTCGGGTGCTCCCGGTCGAGTCAGATATGAAGTCCTCACTGCAGGAACCTATACGCCACCCGGTATGCCCACTTTGCTTATCACCAGTGTGGGCGGTATTGCAGTGTCAGCCACACCCACAGGTAACCAAGACGTGGTGTTGCCACAAACCACGCCTAACCCCGTCACTGTGGGCTTTGCTACAACCAATGTGCCTGTAGGCAGCACGGTGGTGTTGACGCTCAACCCGGTTCGCGGCGCAGCCATTACGGCTAACAGCTCGGCCTTGGCAGGTACCAGCGCCAACGCTGTGGCTACCGCCAGCATCAATGTGCCTGACGACCTGAGTACTCTTTCTGCCCAAGTGTCTTACACCTTGACAGTGGCTATGGGGGATTCCTTGTCTACCTTTGCCCAGGGCGAGCGGGTAGAAAAAATTACTTTGATTGCTACTTTGGGCGGTGCGCCACAGGCCACGCTGGTTACGGTATCAGGCAAACAGTACCCAGCGCCTCAAGCAGCTTTGCTGTTGGCTGGTTTTGCTGGCTAGTCAACGCAGGGTTAAAAAAGCAATTGTTCGCCTTTTCATGAATATTTTTAATGTCTACGACGTCTGCAAAGCTTGTAAAGGGCGCTTGTTGCAAAATCTCCTGCGATGGGCGGCGGCGTTGACCCTTTGCGTGTGGTTAGCGCCCAGTACGTTTGCGCAAACTTTTGTGACGGGTGCCATCACGGGCAACACCACATGGCGCACGGCAGACGGCCCCTTTGTGGTGACCGCCAATGTGAGCATTCAAAACAATGCAGTTTTAACGGTAGAAGCGGGCACACGAATTTATATGGCAGCAGGTACCACCGTCACGGTGAACGCGGGCACCATAAACGCCAATAGGCCTCTAGCCCAATAAAAACATAATCAAGCAGCTATGAAAATAAGAGTAATTAAAATTTCTTCACGCAACCCCCATGCCCACCATCTGCCCTAAATGTCGCACCGTTCGCCCTGAAAACACCGTCGTTCCTGACTGGCAGTGCCCTGCTTGCGGGGTTGCTTATGTCAAAGCGGGGGGCGATGCGCCAGCTTTGCCTTCGGTGCAGCGGGCGCACGCTGCGCGACCCAGAGGGGGAGATGGCGGGCTAAAGAGTCATGTGCCGTGGGGCAAGCTGCTGGCGGGCTTGGTGATTGTTTATGTGGCTTGGTTCGGTTACCACCGGTCTGGCGCGCTTATCGGAACGCCGTCGCGGGCAAACCTGTCTGTTGAACAACTGGCAGACAGTGCCAGCCCAAGTGATGTGGTGATGTACAGCGCTACCTGGTGCCCTTATTGCTCGCAGGCCAAAGGTTGGCTGGGGCAGAACGGGTTCAAGGCGCAAATCTGCGAGGTTGACAAAGACAGCGATTGCCTGTCGCGGTTAAAAACGTTTGACCCGAAGGGCGCAGTGCCGTATCTGATCGTCAAGGGCCATCACATGAAAAATGGCTTTGACAGTGATGAGTTTATTGCCGCGTTGGGCAGGTAGTAGTTGCAAACAGATTCTATGAATTGCGGAGTAGAAAAACCATGAAAATCATTTGGACTATGAAGAACAATCCGCTTAAGTTTTCTTTAAGTTTTGCGTCGCGTTCGGTGGTTAACTGCCTGGTGGCTTTTACTGCCATGGGGTTGTTTGCGCCAGCTGCCAATGCGCAGGAAACGGTTTGCGCGCGAGTCAAGATTGAAATCAAGCAAAAGTTGACTTTGGAGCGTCAGGCGTTTGATGCCGAAATGCGGATCAACAACACCACAGACACTGGTTTGATCGAAAACGTTTCAGTAGTCGTCAAAGTCACGGACGAAAACGGCGCGCCGGTGGCGGTGACCGACAACGCAAATGACCTGTCTGCCAAGTTTTATATCCGTCTGTCCGGCAAGCAAAACATATCCGACGTGACCGGCAGCGGCACGGTCAATCCAAAAACAACCGCGATCATGAATTGGTTGCTGATACCTGCCCCGGGCGCGGCGGGTAATAGTCCTCTAGGCAAGAAGTACCTGGTGGGTGCCACCCTGTCGTACCGATATGGGGGCGAGAACACTGTACTGGAGGTTTCGCCTGACGTGATCACGGTGAAGCCGTTGCCGCTTCTCACCTTAGATTATTTTTTGACTCAAGACGTGTTGGCAGACGACCCGCTGACGCCTGAGATTGAACCGGTTGAGCCTTTTACCTTGGGCGTGCGGGTCAAAAATGCCGGTTTTGCGGTCGCGAAAAATTTACAGATTGATTCTGCGCAGCCAAAAATTACTGAGAACAACCAAGGTTTGCTAATCAACTTTAAGCTGACGGGTAGTTACGTCAATGATGCGCCAGCGCAAAACACACTCCTGATCAATTTTGGCGACATCGCCCCTGCGACCAGCAAGATGGGCCGTTGGATTATGGAAACCACCTTGGCCGGTAAGTTCACTGAATTCACCGCGCGGTTTACGCATGCTGATGAGCTTGGCGGCGCGTTGACTTCGTTGATCAAACAAACGAATGCGCATTTTCTGCTGCGAGACGTACGTGTCGACCTTCCAGGGCGTGATTACGTGCGAGATTTCTTGGCCCAAGATGGTGACGTGATTCGTGTATATGAATCTGATGGCGCAGATACAGAAGTGACTGACCGCAGCGCGGTGGCTACTTTGGTGGCTGGTACGGGCAGCAACGGCAACGCCAGTTATCGCCTGGTCTTTCCGGCAACGGCAGGTTTTGCTTATGCGAGGTTGACCGATCCGTTTAACGGCACCAAAGCTTTAGGCGGCGTGGTGCGCTCAGATGCCAAGCAGTTGCTGCCAGAAAACGTGTGGCTCAGTAAAACGCGCAACGCGCAAACCAAAAAGTGGCAGTACTGGATCAACTTTTTTGATGTGAACACCACAGGTATTTACGACAGCGAGTTTCAGGCGCCTCCCGCAGTGGCTAGTCCGCCGGTGATCCAGTTTATTCCTGACCGGGTGGTGAAAGAGACCAAACAAGTTTCCTTCTTGGTAGAAGCTAGCAGCCCAGATGGCAAGGCGGTTTCGTTGTCTGCATTGCCGCTGCCTGTTGGGGCGCGACTGGTAGCGCAGCCTGTAGACCCACTCAGACCAGGTATTGCCCGTGCACTTTTTGACTGGACGCCAGCCCGCGGCTCGGCCGGGGAGTATCTGATCAACTACACCGCAACGGATGGCACTTTGTCTGCAAGTCGTTCAGCCAAAATTAAAGTCGAAGTGGATACACCACCGCCCGGCCCCGGCACGCCAGCCATAGATGTGCCGTTGGCAGGGGCACAGGTCACCACGTTAAAACCTAGCCTCTCAGTATTGCCATCAGCGAGCGCACAAGATCCAACAACAAAGCTGCAATTTGAGCTGTACAGCGACCTCGCAATGGGCCAATTGGTGACAAGTGGCTTGGTCAACAAAATAGTTGCTGGTACGACGTCCATCGCAGTGCCGACAGCCTGGGCAGTGCCGAATGATTTGAATGACAACACCCATTACTTTTGGCGTGCAAGAGCGTTTGACGGTACTTTGTACAGCGCCTGGATCAATGGCAGCTTCTTTGTGAATTTGTTCAATGACCCGCCAGATGCGTTCAATCTGACCAGCCCTGTTCCGAGTGCAGAAGTGTCAACAGTCCAGCCAACTGTGACTTGGACCAACAGCTCAGACAAGGACGAAGACGTTTTAACTTATGGCGTGTCTGTGTATAAAGATGCCGCATTAAGTCAGACGGTCACCAGTGTCGTCGGCTTGGCCCAAGGCGCTCAAGGTAATACAAGTTGGGCAATCGGCATTCCGCTGACCAACCACGGTAAATATTATTGGCGTGTTACTGCTACCGATACACACGGCGCGCAAACATTGACCCCGGCACGGCCCTTTACGGTGAACACCGGCAATTCAGCGCCGACCGCTCCGTCGATTCTGATACCGGCGGTTGGAGGACAAACGACAAATCCGAGCACCGCGTTGACCATTCAAAACAGCACCGATGCTGACAATGACCTCATCACCTATATTTTTGAAATCGATACCCTCAGCACGTTTGATACGGCTAGCAAGCGCAACTCTGGCCAGATTATTCAGAGCGCAGGCCAACAGACCGCGTGGACCGTTAACGGCTTGGTAGAAAACCAACGCTACTGGTGGCGCGTCAAAGCGCAAGACGGGCGTGCAGAATCGAGCTGGGTGGTGGCCGATTTCTTGATGAACGCAGTCAATGACCCTCCTCCAACACCGACTGTTAACAACCCAGGCAACAAAGCGTGGAGCGCCACCCAGCAGCCTAGCTTGATTGCCAACCCTGTCATAGACCCGGAAGGCCAGGCGGTGCGGTATCAGTTTGAAGTTTACAAAGACGCAGCGTTGACCCAGCGCGTCACAGACGGTGTGTCACTCAACACAGGTTGGATTGTGCCGATTCCTCTGGTTGACAAGACCACGTACTTTTGGCGTTTGCGGGCACTTGATGTGCAAGATGCAGCCAGTGCATGGACGGCGCCATCGGTGCTTTACGTGAGCACGGCACCGTACCAAGACCCTACCATCAAAGTAACGGCGCCTAGCACCACCAGCGCTCCGCGCGAGGTCACAACTGCACTGGGCAAGCGCAAACACATTACCGTCATTTGGCAAGGCAATGATCCAAATATTGAACCTACCGTTGCGCTCTACTACAGCACGGTCAATACGGGTTTTGCGGGGACGATGATCGTCGATGGCTTGCGCCAAGCAGCCGGTACGCAGTCCGGTAGTTATGTATGGGACGTGACGAACCTGTCAGTCGGTGTTTACTATGTTTATGCCGTCATCTATGACAGCAAGGGCATTGGCCGTGCGTTCGCGCCGGGTGCTGTGGTCATTCCAAGCTCACCTCAAGCCGGTTATTTGGTGCAAGACAGGCCAGGCACGGTGCGCTACACCACTGAAGCCGGAGGAACAGCCTCGATACGTATGAAGTTAGGCCACGCACCGACAAAGGATGTGACTATCCCGTTGTCATCAAGCAAACCAAGCGAGGGTCAATTGCAATCGCAAAACTTGACCTTTACATCGGCAAACTGGAACGTTTATCAAAATGCAACGGTCATTGGTATCGATGACTGCGCCCCTGATCCAAATACCGGTTACCAGATCGTGGTGGGCAGTGCGCAAAGCCTAGATCCCAATTACATCGGGGTGACCGGTTTGCCTTATCAGATGGCAAATAGGGACAACACTGAAGCGCGTAGTTCCACCGATAATCCCAAAATATTTATGTGCGGTCTTAGCGTGATCTCGGAGCGCCAAATAAATCGCACCACATGGGAATATCAGCTTCGCGCAGATTTGACCAACATCGGCCCTCACGTGGGCGGCCTAAGCTCGACGCTAACCCGTGTGCCTGTCGGTTACTCAATCGTTAGGCCAACGCTGCAGTTCGGTGCGGTGAACCAGTTTGAGTTTGGACGAACTCAAGATACGGTCACCGTGCAGACGCGCGTGAAGGTCGGTGCCAACACCTTCAAGGCAGCCGATGGGTTCCGTTGGCATGTCACCACTGTTCCTTAAGAAGCTATTGTGAATACTCGTTTTCCTTTTTCAGACAAATCGTTCAAGCAGCGCGGCTTCACGTTGCTAGAGCTGCTGGTGGTCATTGTGATCATCGGATTGCTAGCAGCTTATGTAGGCCCGCGCTACTTTGCGCAACTCGGCAAATCCGAGCGCAGTACCGCCAAGGCGCAGATTGAAAGCTTTGGCAAGGCCTTGGACACCTACCGGCTGGACACCGGACGCTACCCCAGCACAGAGCAGGGTTTAGCTGTGTTGGTCAATAAGCCCAACGACGAACCCAAATGGAACGGGCCGTACCTGCAAAAAACAGTACCGATGGACCCCTGGGGCCGCGCATATATTTACCGCATACCGGGCCAGGGCGGGGACTTCGACTTGCTGTCGATGGGCAAAGACGGCCAAATCGGCGGTGACGGTGACAACGCGGATGTGTCTTATCGCTGACAGGCAGGCCACCGACCGTTGAATACAAGGTCGGTTAAAGCGTGTGAACTTTTCAACCCATGGCATCTATGAACGCCCCTTCTGCTAATCCGCGTGCTTTGACATCTCAAGAGCACCCCGCCATTACTGCCGCGCAGCAGACCACGATTCGCCTGCAAGTGCAACGCACAGACGGTCGTTCGGCAGTCGCAGAGTATTCTGGATTATCAAAAGAGCAAGCTCTGCGCCGCGCCGCCTCTCAAGGCTTGCGAGTGGTGGCGGTGCTGTCCGGTGATGCTGATCGTTCCCCAAGCGCTCAAAATAATTTCCCGCATCGCACAAACGAAAAGGCAGGTAAACGCGCGCCTGGTTTTCCTTTGGTGCTCTTTAGTCAAGAAATGCTGGCTTTGCTGGAAGCTGGCTTGAACTTGACCGAGGCGTTGGCGACTTTGCTGGACAAAGAGCGTCTGATGTCGACTCGAGCCGTTCTTGACTACATTTTGCGGGGCTTAAGGGAAGGCAAAAACTTTTCAGACGTGTTGGCTACTCGTCCACAAGATTTTCCTGAGGTGTACGTGGCCACTGTGCGTGCCAGCGAACGCACGGGTGATCTGCCGCAAGCGCTGAGTCGCTATATCGCCTACCAATTGCAATTTGAAACCTTGCGCAAAAAATTAGTGTCAGCCGCTATCTATCCGGCAATGCTGTTGATCGTGGGTGGGTTTGTGGCCTTGTTTTTGCTGGGGTATGTGGTGCCTAAATTCAGTGCTGTCTACGAGTCCTCCGGGCGTGATATGCCTTGGTTGTCGACCATATTGTTGGCCTTCGGAAAGGCCATTTACCAGCATTGGCAAATCGTCTTGGCGGGCGTTGTCGGCGTGTTTGTCGCGCTGGTGCTGTGGCTGCGCGACCCCCGCGGACGGATGGCTTTAGTGAACACAGTGCTGCGTATGCCGTGGCTGGCTGTGAAGTCGCAAGAGTTTCGGCTGGCACGGTTTTATCGCGCTGTGAGCTTGTTGTTGGCGTCGGGTATCGCCCTACCGCGAGCGTTGACGATGGTAGGCGGCATGTTAAGCCCTTTGCAACAGCAAGCGCTTGCCGCCACACGGCTCGCCGTGGACCGAGGCCAGAGTTTTTCCGAGGCGTTGCAGCAGGCTGAATTGGCGACCCCCGTGGCACGCTCTTTGATCAAGGTGGGTGAACGCTCAGGGCAGTTGGCCGACATGCTGGAGCGCGCTGCCAAATTTCATGATGAAGATTTTGCGCGCTGGGTCGACTGGGCCTCGCGATTGCTAGAACCCCTGCTGATGGTCATCATCGGCGTTGTCATAGGCGCGATTGTGGTGCTGATGTACATGCCCATTTTTGAGCTTGCGGGAAGCTTGCAATGAGTACCTCGGTGAACACCAGCACAGTGACGCCTGCCCTGATTCAGCAGGCACGAGCGGTGTCCATGAGCCAGGGTCAGACCGTTCTTGCGGCTTTGCATGTCCTCAGTGGTTTAAATACCCAGGCGGTGACAGAGCAATTGGCCGAGATGTTGAGCTTTAACGCATTGTCGATGCTTCAATTGCAGGCTCTGGTACCCAATTTCGACGCCATCAGCTATACAGACTGCGCGCAGCGCGGCGTTGTTGTCGCTAACGATCATCAAGGTCAGTCTTTCGTCGTCTTGTCCGATCCGTTTGACATGGCTACAGAAAGCTACGCGCTGCGCTGCGCTGCCCAGCAAGGGATAACGGCAGCACAGTTGACGCTTTGTCATCCTGACGACCTGCTGGCTTGGTTTCTTCAGCTTGAGCAAAAGCTGCGCGCCATGGACGGCTTTGAATCGGGTCAGGAAGTCGCGTTGGACGAGGAGGTGGCCGCAATCATCACACTTGCCAGTATCAATGACGACAGTAGCTCTGTAGTGAAGTTGGTCAATTCAACGCTATATGATGCGCTCAAGTTAAAAGCCAGTGATATCCATCTGGAATGTGATGCGGGGTGTTTGCACGTGCAATATCGCATCGATGGAGTTCTCGTTGCAATCACTCAGATCCAGGGGCAAGAGATGGCAGAACAGGTCATTTCACGTGTGAAAGTGATGGCTGAGCTGGACATTGCCGAACGCCGCGTGCCACAGGACGGCCGATTCAAGGTCAGAGTGAATGGTCGCGATATTGATTTCCGGGTTTCGGTGATGCCCAATATTTTTGGCGAAGATGCGGTCCTGCGTTTGCTTGACAGGCAGTCGTTGACAGAAGAAGCCAAGTCGTTGAGGCTGGACAACCTGGGTTTGGATGTGCAAACCATGACCCTGGTACGCCGCTTGTCCAGCAAACCGCACGGTATGTTGCTGGTCACGGGGCCAACAGGCTCGGGCAAAACCACGACCTTGTATGCAGCTATCACTGAAATTAACACGGGGCGTGACAAGATTGTCACGATTGAAGATCCTGTTGAATATCGATTGCCCCGGGTACTGCAAATTCCAGTGAACGAAAAGAAGGGGCTCACTTTTGCGCGTGGATTGAGGTCAATTTTGCGCCATGATCCCGACAAAATCATGGTGGGTGAAATCCGCGACAACGAAACCGCGCAAATTGCCGTGCAGGCTGCATTGACAGGTCACCTGGTGTTCACGACGGTACACGCCAACAATGTTTTTGACGTGCTGGGACGTTTCTTGCATATGGGGGTAGATGCTTACAGCTTCGCCGCGGCCCTCAACGGCATTGTGGCTCAGCGTTTACTGCGATTGAATTGCACTTGCTGTGCGATCGATGAAACGCCGACAGCGCAGGATATGCAAGACGCTAATTTGCGAGCAGAGCAAGTGGCCGGCTGGCAATTTAAGATGGGCAAAGGCTGTGGAACCTGCCGGGGTACAGGCTATAAAGGCAGGCAGGCGGTGGCTGAAGTGCTGATTCTGGATGACAGTTTGCGGGAAATGATCGCATCGCGGGTACCTATTTCCCAACTCAAAGAGTACGCTGCAAAGATTGGTATGCTACCGCTGCAGAAAACGGCAATGCAATTGGTGGCAGACGGGCGCACGACACTTGCAGAGGTGTACCGTGTGGCAGGTTAAATTTAGCGGTGCGTTGCCTCGCACCAATGCACAGCCTGCGCTTTACATAGTGTTGGGCGCTCATCAATTGCAAGCCGCCGTTTACGCGGCGAGGCAGTGGAAATGTGACAGCACATTTGACATTCGGTCAGGCCTGGCAGGCGCTGACGAGAAGTCGCAACACGTTGCTTTGTTTGATGCGCTGCTGGTACTTTCAAGTGACGTGTCAATCCAGCAAGCAGCGGCAATTCCGCTTCAGACTTTTGGCATGCCAATCCATGTGGCTGTTGCCGAACGTTGGTTACCGTATGACACAGTGCCCTGGAGTAGTGCACTGGAAACCGGCGATACCCAAGCTGCAGTTTTGGCGCACATGCAGCAAGCCAGTTTGAATATGCAGCCGGAAGATACGGTTCGATATGAACAAGCGCCATGGGGATGTGCCCGATGGGCTGTCGCGTACCCAGCGGTGTTGCTGCAAGCTTTGGCGCAATGTGCCCAAGGTTTGAATGGACACTTGGCCAGTGTGGTGCCTATGGCCAGCTTGGCGTTGCAACAGTTGGAACGGCAACTGCCTGGTGCGCGTCTGGTGGCCTACACAGACCCGCAGGGTCTAAGTCTGGTGGAGGTTGAACAAGGGCGCGTGCTGTCGGTGCTGCAACGACCTATTTCTGCTTCCTTGTTAAGCGATCAGCCAGCAACTACAGCCAGCCTGCTAAAAGTATGGCGCAGCATTCAAGTGCGCAGTCCGCAATGGGAGTCCCTAGCCGAGTTGCCTTTGTTGTCTGAAGCTGCCAGCCCTGGCTTGAGCTCTGAAAAGGGACTAAACGTTATAACGTGGGCGCCTGCAGAATCTGGCTCGATAGCGCCCCAAGTGCGAGCATTGCGGGAGTTCACAGCCCACTTACATCCTCTCAATGCTGTTCCCGTCCGGCGCGGGACAACAATTTTTCAAGCCATATTGATCGCTGCTGCCGTTGCGCTGCTGGCGCTATTGGCTTGGAGAGTGACTGTGAACACTCAGACCATCTGGCAAATGGAAAAGCTCGCATCGACTCCTTCGGAAAATACAACGCCAAATCTCACATCTACCTTAAACAAGGCGCAGCAAGATCAAGTCGCCGCGGCAAATGCGGCGATTCGACAGTTGAACTTGCCAGTAGCCCAACTGCTAAGCGCGCTTCAACCGCCAAAAGACATTCGGGTCGCTCTACTAGGAATTGATTTGAGCGATGGTGTCAACGGGTCGTCGGCCGCCAAATTTAAATTGAATGCCGAGACGCTCAGCGGCGAAGATATGACCCGTTACGTTGGATTTTTGGCGACCCGAAAACCTTTTGTCAACGCTTATTTGGTTCGTCATGAGGTGATGCAAAACATGCCAGAAATGCCCTGGCGATTTACACTGGAGCTCACGTGGCAGCCATGACAATCCAAGGTCTTGGACGCAGAGTTTATTGGACTTTAAGCCAAGCCGTTGGGACTTTCTTTCGCGACTGGAGCAGAGGAGCAATCACGCTATTGCTCTGTAGCTTACTTATCATTAGTGTCGGACTGTGGCAGTTCAATCAGCAGCAGCGATTGAGAGTTTTAAGGGCGAAAGTTGTAAGTACTCTAAAACTACCTGAACCAAGACTGCCGCTATCCATTAGCGTGGCTCAAGATCTTGAAAAGTTTCAAAACTACCTCCTGCCGCATGAAGATATTCCAGACACGCTACGGGATCTGATCATCCTCGCGCAAGATCAGCAGCTGATGCTTGCGCGTGGAGAATACAAAAGCCAAGTTGACGCGCGTGGGCAATTTTTGCGTTACCAAATGACCTTGCCAGTACTGGGCGACGCAAAAGCGGTTGAAAAATTCATCCTAAGTGCGTTGGCGCAGCATAAAACCTTGTCGTTGGACTCGGTGCAATTCAAACGTGAGCGTATCGAGTCCAAAGACGTAGAGGCCAAGATCGAGTGGACTTTACTGACCACGTTGCCATCAACGGGGCTCAAACCTTGATGACTAAAAACCGAACCTATGGCTGGATCGCATTGGTAGTTGCAGCCGCAGCTCTGGCGTACTGGGCGCCTTCATTGGAGTCGGACCTAGTGAGTCCAACGGCTGCTGTGCAAAAAAGAAACACCAGCTCGCCCGCATCAGCCGATGCCGCTAGTGTCTCAGGTGCTGGTCAAAACACGACGCTCCTAAAAATCAAGTCAAGAAGCGAAGTTCAGGATATTTCCAACAGTTTCGCTGCGCAGCAATGGACCCCACCTGTCAAAGCTGTCGCCGTCCGTGCCCGAAACGTGGCGTCGCAGCCTGAGGCTTCTCCACAGGCTCCTGCTTTGCCTTTTCGATTTTTGGGCCGCTATATTGAAGATGGGCAAACTATCGTGTTTCTGGCTTTCAATGAGCAAAATTTGGCTGTCAAGGTAGGCGATACCTTGCAGCAAACCTATAAGGTTCAGGCCGTCACGACGTCTGCCATGACGCTGGTTTATCTGCCTTTGAACCAAACCCAAATATTAGATATCGGGCCATTGCCCTGATGCGGTATGACGTTAATAAAGCGAGTTGATGATGAGTTATTTTTCTGAATTGCACCTCAAACTGCTTTGGGAGCAGTCGCGTGCATTCACGCTGGTTTCTTGCACCCTTACTCTGTTTGCGCTGGGTGGCTGTGCAGGCAGCCTCGCTTTTCGCGAGGCTAACAGCCTTTTTGCGGAAGGTAAAAGCAATGAAGCTATTGTCAAATTTGAAGAGGCGGTCAAGCTAGAGCCTAAAAACGCTGAATACCGCATCACGCTGACGACTCGCCGGGCCAGCATTGTCAACCGGGCACTCGCAGCTGCTGAGGTAGCTAGCAGAGAAGGACGTCTGACGGATGCTGAAAAGGGATATCAACAGACCCTCAGCTACGACAGCAACAATGCGATGGCGAGACAAGGCTTGGAGACGTTGATCGTGGAGCGACAGCACCGGTTGATTGTTCTTGAGGCGGAAAGCCTTTTTAAGAAAGCTGATAAGCCCAGCATTGCCACTGCCACTGAGAAAATCCGCGGTGTTCTGTCACGTAACCCGTTGCAAAAAGAAGCGTTGAATTTGAAAGCGCGGCTTGATGAACTGCGCGCCAAAGAAGTTAAACCAGAAGCACAATTGGCAGCGGCTTACAAAAAGCCGATTGGCCTGGAGTTCAGAGATGCGCCACTGCGGTCTGTCTTCGATGTGATCTCTAAAGTGTCAGGTCTCAATTTCTTTTTTGATAAAGATATGCGCCCTGATTTGAAAGCAACCGTCATGGCCAAGAGCACAACGATTGAAGATGCAGTGCGGTTGCTTTTGGTCACCAATCAGCTAGAGCAAAAGATTCTGAATGAAAACTCGATCCTGATCTACCCAAACACCCCGCAAAAACTCAAGGACTACCAGACCTTGGCTGTGCGAACTTTTTATCTGACCAATGCGGATGTGAAATCGGTTTCAAACACCATTAAAACCATTATCAAAACCAAAGATTTAGTCATTGACGAGCGGCTCGGCTTGATCATCATGCGCGATACACCAGAGGCCATTCGCTTGGCAGAGCGGATCATTGCTTTACAGGACTTGAGTGATCCGGAAGTCATGCTGGAGGTCGAGGTGGTCGAAATCAAGCGCTCCCGCTTGCTGGAACTTGGAATTCAATGGCCAGGACAACTGGCATTAAGTCCCCTTCAGTCTAGCGGAGTACCTCTGGTATTGGATGACCTTAAACGCCTGAATTCCACAAATATCCAAGCCACCATCGGCAACACGCTTATCAATGCCAGAAAAGAAGAGCAAGACGGCAACATTTTGGCCAACCCGCGTATTCGTGTTCGTAACAAAGAAAAAGCAAAGATTCTCATTGGCGACCGCGTACCTGTGATCACCACCACTTCAAACGCCACAGGTTTTGTCGCTGAGTCGGTGAACTATGTTGATGTGGGTTTGAAACTTGAAGTTGAACCCAATATTTACCTCGACGATGAAGTCGCGATCAAAATCAGTTTGGAGGTGTCTAGCCTCGTGCGAGAAGTGTTAAGTAAGTCGGGTTCGTTGTCCTACCAGATCGGCACACGTAATGCCACCACCGTGTTGCGCCTGAAAGATGGGGAAACGCAGATACTGGCAGGTCTGATAAGCGACGAAGATCGGCGTAGTGCAAATAAAGTACCAGGCCTTGGCGAAATTCCGATTGCTGGACGGCTGTTTGGCAGCCAGAAGGACGATACCCAGCGCAGCGAAATTCTGTTGTCCATCACCCCGCGGATTGTGCGGGCTATCCGTCGTCCGGACTTGCTGGAAGCGGAGTTCGAATCCGGTACGGAAAGCGGAATTGGCGTGCAAAGCTTACGTTTGACGAATTTGCCAAGTCAACCAACTGAAGCGACCGGCAGTACTGCCACGGTGGCTACCGTGGCTAATTCTTCGGCCGCAGTGCCGGGCGCATTGGTGCCATTGCCAGTCGCGCCTGTGGTTAACAACAAGCCAGTTGCGGCAGTAACGCCAACCGGAAGTAATGTCGCTGGGCCTGCTGCTGATGTATTGCCAGCCGGGTCGGTCAATCTGAGCTGGCAGGCACCCGCTCAAGTCAAGGTGGGTGAGCAATTTACCGCCAGCCTTCGAGTCAACAGTCAGGCCGCGCTGCGTGGCTTACCTTTGTTGGTGGGTTTCGACCCACAAAGCCTGCAGGTGGTTAGCGTGCAAGAAGGAGACTATTTCAAGCAGGGGGGAGCCCAAACTACCTTTAACCAACGTGTGGATGCAGCTCAAGGCAAAGTGTTCGTGGCTGTGATCCGTCAGAATGCTGTCGGCAGTGAAGCTGGCATCAATGGCAACGGTGCCGCGGTGAATGTGGTTTTCAAGGCACTGAAAGCCAGCCCAGTTGCCAAAATTCAATTGCTTTCAGTGTCGCCAGATCCCGCGCCCGCATCGCCTTTGGCAGTGCCTGTAGAGCAATTGGTTCGCATCGCTCCCTAAACACCAGGTAAAGAAGTAAATAAGATGGTTCGCACGCGCGGATTTACGCTCATCGAGTTGTTGGTGACCCTGGCTGTCATGGCTGTCCTGGCTACAGTGGCCACCCCGTTACTGCAGGTCGCCGTCCAGCGCGACAAAGAACGTGATCTGCGTATGGCGTTGATGCAAATTCGTGAAGGGTTGGACGCGCACAAGCGCGCAGCAGAACAAGGACGAATAGCGCTGAAGGTGGGTGAAAGTGGCTACCCCAAGAGCTTGGAAGATTTAGAAAAAGGGGTGCCCGATCAACGCAGCTTGAACAAACAAAACCTGTATTTTCTGCGGCGTCTACCATCCGATCCGATGGCCAGCAATACCAATCTCAAACCGCAAGAAACGTGGGGTCTGCGCAGCTATGCTTCGCCACCTGACGAGCCCTCTGAGGGCGCAGATGTTTTTGACGTGTACTCTAAATCAAGCAAAATCGGGCTCAATGGCGTGCCCTACGCAAAGTGGTAATTTGTTCATGAAAAGTTACCCTGGCCATACACCGTTTGGGCCTCGTCAGCCGAAGATATATTCGCGTGCCTTTACCTTGATCGAAATGCTGATCGTGATGAGTATTGTGGCGCTTTTGCTGACACTTGCTGTACCGCGTTACTTTTCGTCGTTGGATAAATCCAAGGACATGGTGTTGCGTGAGAACCTCCGCGTCATCCGGATCAGTCTCGACAAGTTTTACGCAGACAAGGGCCGATATCCAGAAACCCTGGATGAACTGGTTGAAAAAAAATATCTACGAAATGTGCCCGTCGATCCGATTACTGAGTCCTATCGCAACTGGATTTTGATACCTGTGGCAGATCCTGAGCAACGCGGCATTTCTGATGTAAAAAGCGGTGCCGCAGGTCTGAACCGTGATGGCAAAGCGTATGAGTCCATGTAGGTCTTTGAATACGACGATGGCAAGCGTCGTCGGCGGCTTTGCTTATCTTTGGTTGCTTTTCGCCGTGGCGTTCATGGGACTCGGCTTGAGTGTCGGCGTGGAGTTCTATTCGACGTCTCAACAGCGCGACAAAGAACGCGAGCTGCTGGCATTGGGTCGGCAATTCCGTCAAGCGATTGCTCGTTACTATGAGGCCCAACCTTCTT
>JAYWFR010000246.1:0-19069 GCA_043778695.1 Polaromonas sp.
GCGTACCACCAAAGACCAGAACCGCGATTTTAAATTTGATGTGCTGATGGCCAACCCGCCGTTTGCAGGTGACATCAAAGAAACCCGCATTTTGGCTAAGGATCGTGTTCAAAACCACTACAACGAACTCCGCTGGGCAGATAAATCTCGCGGCGAGCACCTGCGGCTCCCCTTTTGATTGATTTCGACGTCAGGACCACGGTTTGTTGCGGTTTTCTAGCCTCGTATCGGTTGATTTGCCCGCGGTAGGCGCACTCATGCCTGCGCCCTCCGCAAAAGCCTGGCTCTGGCCATCCAGATGTTGGACAGCGCAAACAGCGTGATGAGTTGCGCCGTGTTTTTGGCCAATCCTTTGTAGCGCACCTTGGCATAACCAAACTGCCGCTTGACCACCCGAAACGGATGCTCCACCTTGGCCCGCACACTGGCCTTGAGCTTTTCGGCTTGCTCGGTTAGTTGGCCCCAGGGCGTGTGCTTTTGCGCCTTGCGCTTGCTAGGGCGCATAGCCACGTGCCAATCTACGCCCGTGGCCTCAGGCCGTTTGCTGGCGCCTTGGTAGCCCGCATCGGCAAACACAACCTGCTCAGCTCCGTGCAACAAGTTGTGCCCCTGGGTCACATCGTTGACATTGGCTGCGGTGCCAATGACGGTATGGACTAGCCCCGATTGCGCATCCACCCCGATGTGGGCCTTCATGCCGAAGTGCCACTGGTTGCCTTTTTTCGCCTGGTGCATCTCCGGGTCGCGTTGGCCGGTGCTGTTTTTGGTGGAGCTTGGTGCGGCAATTAGCGTAGCGTCCACTACCGTGCCGGTTTTAAGCAGCATGCCGCAGGCGGCCAGCTTGGCGTTGATGACTTGCAAGATCTTCGGGCTCAGCGCGTGTGCTTCAAGCAAATGCCGAAAGCGCAGGATGCTGACCCGGTCTGGAATGCGCTGAGTACCGCTTAGGCCGACGAAGTCTCTGTAAAAACCAGTCTCGAACAATGCTTCTTCAGCCCCCAGGTCCGAAAGACCGAACCATTGCTGCAGGCAGTGGATGCGCAGCATCATGGCCAGATCGAACGGGGGGCGTCCTGTCTTGGCCCTTGGCGTGTGCGGCGCAATCAGTGCGAGCAGATCAGACCAGGGCATGACCTGCTCCATCTCCAAAAGCAAGATTTGCTTGCGTGTGCGCCGGGTGCTGAGTTCGAGCCCGAGGTCTTTTTGTTTCATGCCGTCAGTGCGTGCAAGTTGCGTGCCGTAGGCAGGACGATTTGAGGGGAGTTTTGAACATGATCCCAAGCCGATACCTCAGCCAATACTCCGGCTGATACCCCAGCCAATATCGCACCTGTCGGTATTGGCTGGCGGCATCCTCACTACGGCGAACTGCTTGAACAGTTGCCAGCTCTTGACTTCATTGAAGTCCATTCCGAGAATTTTTTTGCTGATGGTGGCGCTGCTTTGGCCGTGCTTCGGCAAGGGCGCGAGCATTACCCCGTCAACTTGCATGGCGTTGGCCTGGCGTTGGGCTCTGCGGTCGGCATAGACGACTGGCACTTAGACCGGCTAGCGCAGCTGGTCAAGCAGATACAGCCGGTTCGTGTGTCTGACCATGCCTGCTTTGCGCGGGGCTACGTTGCAGGCGAATCGGTTCATGCGGCTGACCTGTTGACTGTCCCGTTCAACAGTGCCGCGCTTGATGCGATGTGCGCCAACGTGCAGCGGGTGCAAGACCGCTTGAAGCGCCAACTGCTGGTGGAAAACCTGTCGGCTTATGTCAGCTTTGACAGCAGCGACCTGGCTGAAACCGAATTTTTAAACACGCTGGTGCAGCGCAGCGGCTGCGGCCTGCTGGTGGACGTGAACAACATTTATGTCAATGCCCTGAATGAGCAACTGGCGGGCCGTTGTCATGATCCACTTGCGGCGTGCCTGCGGTGGATCAACGCCATCGCCCCGCCATCGGTCGGCGAGCTGCACCTGGCTGGCCACATCAACACGGGCGACATGGTGATTGATGACCACGGCAGCCGCGTCAGCGCTCCAGTCTGGCAAATTTACCGCCCTGCGCAAGCGCGGTTTGGCAATGCCCCAGCGTTGCTTGAGTGGGACACTGACATACCGCCGCTGGCAGTGCTGCTTGACGAAGTCGCTTTGGCTAAAACGCATGACCAGTAACCTGGCACAGAGTCAGTCGTTTTTGCTTGCGGCTACAGCGGGCTTGGGCAGTCACACGTTTAATCGGCGTGGCTTGCAGGTTTATCAGGCCAACCGCGCCGTGCTGGCTGAGCGTACTCTTGCCAGCACTTACCCTGTTGTAGCGCAGCTGATTGGGCAGACAAGCTTTGTCGCGCTGGCACGTCACTTGTGGCAGCAGCACCCGCCGCAGCGCGGTGACATGGGCCGGTGGAGCGCGAAGTTGCCTGAGTTTTTAGCCGCTTTGCCGCAGCTGGCCGATGAGCCGTTTCTGCCCGATGTGGCGCGCCTGGAGTGGGCGCTTCACCGCGCGGCCAGCGCACCGGATGCGGTGCTTGGTGCCGCTTCGTTTGCATTGCTAGCAGCTGGCGATGCGCAGCCTGTCAGTCTGGTTGTAAGTCTGGCTGCCAGTCTGGCTGTCAGTCTGGCCGTAACTCTGACTTTAAGCTCCGGCGTGATGCTGCTTGCCAGCGCCTACCCGGTGGTCAGCATCATCAACGCGCACTTGGCGGGTCAACCCACAGTCGGCGAAGCCGCGGCCTTGCTGCGACTAGGCCAGGGTGAGCATGCGCTGGTCTGGCGGCATGGCTTTAAGCCCAAGTTATGTGCGCTCAGTGCGGCTCAATACCAGCTGATCGCGACGTTAGAAAAAGGCGCAGCATTAGAAGCCGCACTTGAAATGGCATCAAGCATCGATCCCGCATTTGATTTCAATACCTGGCTGGGTCAAGCAGTGCAAGCTGGGCTTGTCACAGGCGCAGCCGCGTGCGAGCTTTAAGAACAAAGAGAAAAACCATGAGCAGGCCTTCACTCACCCTGATCCACAAAGTACAAAACGCCTGGAGCCCAATCACGCGCCTCTTGGACGCACTCCAGCCCCTGGCAGCTCTGCTGGCACGGCTTTATGTTGCCAAGGTTTTCTTTTTGTCAGGCCTGACCAAGCCCAGCGACTGGGGCACCACCGTGGCGTTGTTCACTGACGAGTACAAAGTCTCCTTTTTGCCGCCAGCGCTTGCCGCAGCCATGGGCACAGCCGGTGAGCTGGTGCTGCCTGTGCTGCTGGTGCTGGGGCTGGCGGGCAGGTTCTCGGCGCTTGGGTTGTTTATCGTCAATGGCGCAGCCGTGATCGCTCTGAGTGACGTCGCACCCGCGGCCTTGCAGCAACAGGTGTTGTGGGGCACATTGCTGATTGCGCTGGCAATATACGGCTTGGGGCCTTGGGCCGGTGACAAGTGGCTGGAGCGCTAAAAATAGGCCCCAACACGAATTAAGGAGTGTTTTAGGCCTTTAGCCCATACAAACATTGCGCTAGCAGCTATAATTTATATAGCATATGAATAAAATATGAATAAAATACGAATAAAATATAAATAGAAGATGAATAAAATATGAATAGCAGGAATTGACCGCTGGTCAGGGTACAAGCTGTCGTTGCCCGCCCTGCTGGTTGTTCACGTTGCCAAACAAACACCATGTGTCTCATCACTTTGAGCTGGCAACCTGCCAGCAACACACCTTTGATCATCGCCGCTAACCGCGACGAGTTTTATGCCCGCCCCACGGCGGCTTTACATCACTGGCCCGACCTTCCTATGTTGGCTGGCAAAGACTTGCAAGCTGGCGGAACCTGGCTGGGCGTGGCTCAAACTCCCGGCAGCAGCCAGGTGCGACTCGCCGCCCTGACCAACCATCGGGATGTTGGCAGTCACCGGCTGGATGCGCCTTCCAGGGGACACATCGCAACCGCATTCGTCACCGGTGCAATGAGCGCTGCAGAGTACCTTCACACGCTGTCCATCACGGCCGGTATGTACAACCCGTTTAACCTGATTTTGTTCGATGGACAAAATCTGTTGGGCTTTGAAAGCCGGCGTTTGCGCACGCTCACATTACCGGTTGGTATCAGCTCGGTGTCAAACGCAGACTTCAACACGCCGTGGCCCAAGCTTGTGCGCTTGCAGCATGACTTTGAACGCACACTTGCTGGGCAGGCTGGCAAAGAGCCAGAACTGCTTGAGCAAGAACTTTTCGCGTTGCTGGCCAACGACGCAGTGGCCCCTGATGCCGAGTTGCCGCAAACCGGTATCGGTCTGGCACGAGAGCGTGCGTTGTCAGCGGCGTTCATTCGCACACCGGACTACGGCACAAGAGCTTGCAGCGTGATGTGCGTGGGTGAGGCGGCCACCACATTTGTTGAGCGAAGCTTTGATGCCGACGGATGCAGCGGTCAGATCAAGGCTACTCTGGCATTGACCGAGCCGTAAATGCGCCTTCATTGCGCTGGTAATACATGCTATTAGGCCAGGTAAATTGGGCGCTAACCGCTATTTTAAAAATAGCACATTATTGATTCGCGTCACGCAAAAAATTTGCCAATTCAACCGCCGAGCGCACCCCCATCTTGTCAAACACCCGGGCGCGGTGGACTTCTACGGTGCGCACGCTGATGTCCAGTTGGTCAGCCACCAGCTTGTTGGGCAGGCCGCTGACAACCAGTTGGAGCACGGCTGTTTCACGCTCGGTCAGGCTGGCCAATCGGGCTTGTGCGCTGCTGCTGATACTGCTTTGCGCCAATGCGGCGGCTGACTGCGCCAATGCTTGTTCGATGCGGTCGACCAGTGCATTTCCGCCAAAAGGTTTTTCACAAAAATCAAACGCCCCTTGCTTGACGGCAGCTACAGCGGTCGGTACATCAGCGTGGCCCGTCAGAAAAATCACCGGCAGCGTGGGCAGCAAGCCATAGGCGATGAGTTTTTCAAACAGGCCCAGGCCGCTCATGCCGGCCATGCGCACGTCCAGCAGTACACACGACGGCGTAGTCACGGTAAAACCATTTGCGACGCGTGCATCAAACGCCTCGGCACTGGCAAACACCTCACTTGGCAGCCTGCGGGTGCGCAGCAACCAGGCCAGTGCTTCGCGCACGCTTTGGTCGTCATCAACAATATAAACAGTCGCGTTTGATACCGGTTCCATGGTGGGGGTGCTTGATTGGTTCTACACGTTAGCGGCAGGCAGGGTAAAAGTAAATGCCGTGCCATGCGGGTGAACGGCTTGAAAATCCAGTAACCCTCCGTGCTGCTCAATGACTGTACGGCACAGGCTTAAACCCAGGCCCATGCCTTCAGATTTGGTGGTAAAAAACGGCGTGAAGAGTTGCGCCGCGACATCAGCAGAAATACCGACGCCACGGTCGATGACCGAAAACTCAACCCCGGCGCTGCTAGCGTTTGACGTAGCGGGCCGTACGCGCAGCGTCAACACCCGGTCGGCAGCGGGTTGCGCCTCAGCACTCAAAACCAAGGCAGAGCTGTGCAAGGCTTGCATCGCCTGCATGCCGTTTCTTGCCAGGTTTAGCAGTACCTGCTCGACCATGGTTCTGTCGCACAGCACGGGGTGAACGTTGGGGTCTACGTCCATGACCAGACTGACGTGCAGTTTTCGCGCCTGCAAGCTGACCAGCGGCAAAATAGCGTCCAGCAAGGCGCGTGGCTGCACGGCTTCGCGGGGCTGGTCACGCCGGCGTACAAAGTCGTGCACGCTTTTGATGACTTTGCCAGCTCGCTCGGCTTGCTCGGCAATGCGGCTCATCGCCAACTGCAAATCGCCGGGCATCCCGGGCAGTGTGTTGGCCGCGGTTTTTAATAAATTGAGCGACCCGACGGCGTAGCTTGATATCGCCGCCAGTGGCTGGTTAAGTTCATGGCTGAGCAGTGAGGCCATCTCGCCGACCATCGCCAGCCGGGCCGTGGCTTGCAGCCGGTCCTGGCTGGCGCGCGACAGCTCTTCGGTGCGTCGCTGCTCTGACATGTCCAATATCGCGCTCATCCAGCCCGTGTGTTTGCCCACGGCGTTGATCAGCGGCGCTTCAATGATCAGCACCGGAAAGCGCGTGCCGTCGGGGCGCATGAACACCGACTCATGGCCTTCCCGGGGCAGGCTGTTGCCCGCCAGGCGAATGGTTTGGCGTTGCTGATATGCATCGGCCAGCTCGGGCGGCCAGTACGGTGAGGGCAAGCTTTGGTTGAGCAACTCTTTGGCAGGCAAGCCCACCATTTGGCAAAAAGCCGGATTCACATAAGTGATGCGGCCCGACAAGTCGCGCGCTCTGAGGCCTGTTACCAGCGAGTCCTCCATCGCCTTGCGAAACGCCAGCGCTTCGCCCAGGTCATGCTCCACCAACAGGCGCCTGCGTGTGTCGCGGCCCAACAAAAACAGAACCGCCAGCAACGCCAGCGACATGCCTGCGACCAGCGCCGTCAGCACGTTGGGAAACAAGCCCGGCAAGCCTAAGCGGCTTTCCAGCCGCAACACCAGCGTGGTGCCGGGTAAGTCCAACAATTGGCGCGACACAAAGATCTGGTTGCCACGCACACTGCCGCCGAGCAGCGCCAGGCGGGTGCCGTCTGCCTCAGTAAACGACAGGCTTTGGCCGCGTGTCAATTGCTTGTTGACCAGCTCTGACAAGACGCCTTGCAGCGCATACGTGGCCACCAAATGGCCTGCCAATTGCCCGGACGCCATGATGGGCAGGCACACGTCAATTACCTCCATGCCCAGGCCGCCTGCTTGCGGCACAAAATAGCTGCCAGAATATGCCGCACCGCTGACCCGCCGGGCAGTGCTGCAGGCGGCGCTCACATCAGCCTGTGAGTCGGCACGGCCAAAGCGCTCAAAAACCCCAGGGCGGTACGGCGTGTCTGCAAACACTGTCACATTCAGCTCGCTGCTGCGCCATTCAAGTCGCAGGATCTCGCGGCGCTCACGCAACAGCCCGCCCGCCGCCAGCACCCAAGCGTCCTGGCTGGGGCTTTTTCCAGACAGTGCGTGCAGAGCCTGAAAGCTTTGAACGTTGCGCGTCAACCCGCCTCTGATGTCCAGCACCGCGTCGGCTGAATCGCGTTCCAGCCGGTTTTCAATTTCACTGCTTTCATAACGGCCTGCCAGCCACACCAGCGTCACCAAAAGCCCAAGCACCAGCGCGACTAACCAAGCCCACAGCACCGAACGCCTGACGCTAAACGCGGGACGCAAAAGTGTCATCCTAGAAAAAGCAGTTGGATGCGCCCGAGTGTGCCGCGACTGACGTGTCCAGCAAGGCCCTCATGACACTTGAACGACGCGGGCTCCTGCCCGCGTGGCGGAGCAACGCCGCAAGGCGCGTTGGGCGCGGTGCAATCGGGTGCATAGCGCAGTCACCCAGGAGGTGAAGTTCTAGCGGAAACAAAATATACGCGTTCATACGATCTTCGAGATGTTTGCTAGCGGCCAACTGCTTTTTCTAGGTTTATAGCCGCCGATGGTCCAGCGCAGGCAGTTGCTGGCGCCGCGCCGCAAGCGTCGGCTGGTCAACGTCGGCCAACACCACGCCCGGCCCCTCGGCCTGCTCGGCCAGCACATCGCCCCACGGGCCGATCACCATCGACTGGCCCCAGGTACGCCGACCGTTGTCATGCCGTCCGCCCTGCGCAGCTGCGGCCACATAGGCCAGGTTCTCGATGGCACGCGCCCTCAGCAGCAGTTCCCAATGCGCTTGCCCTGTTGTGTGGGTAAACGCGCTGGGCACCAGCAGCAGGTCAGCCTGCAAGGCGCGGTACAGCTCGGCAAAACGCAGGTCATAACAAATGCTCAGGCCCACGCGCCAGGTGTGGCCGTCCCGCGATGGCAGCTCAAAAGTAACGGGCTGACTGCCTGGCAGCAATACGCGCGATTCGTCGTAGCTTTCTTGCCCGTTGTCAAAGCAGAAAAGGTGGATCTTGTCATAGCGCGCGACTCGCGCGCCCCGTGGGCTGTAGACCAGCGTGCTGTTGTACACCTTGCCTAATTGGCTGGATGCTAGGGGAACAGTGCCGCCCGCAATCCAGAGCTTGAAGTCGGTGGCGCATTGGGCTAAAAAGTCTTGCAGTGGCCCGCCGCCCAGCGGTTCAGCGATGTTCAATTTGTCAGTGTCTTGTGCGCCGAGCAAACAAAAATACTCAGGCAGCACGGCCAGCTCGGCGCCAGCATCTGCTGCTTGGCTAAGCAGTTGGCGCGCGGCGGCAAGATTGGTCCGTACGTCGGGCGTGGAAACCATCTGGATGGCGGCTAGTTTCATCTGATGTTCTCGTTTGCTATAAAACTAATAGCTGCTTGCCCAGATGATATATGGGCTACGGGGTGTTTTTTCTTAAAAAATAGCTCATCAAATATGACGAAATGACGATGCGAGCAGTAGCAGTAGCAGTTGGCCATACGACGCTGGCTTTGCATGAGCGCGTTCAATTGGGTTTGCTGTCTGGCACCGGCTTGCCCGCCTGAACCTTGGTAACTTTGGGGTCAGCCCAACTGCCGTCGATGTGAAACTCCTGCGTGGCCGCTTTGATGAGCGGTTGGCGCAGAAAAATTTGCGCTAAAAATGTGCCAATGCCAACCACTGGGTTGATCACAGCGGTGATCAAAGAGGCGGTGCCGGCATTGATTTCAGGCACAACGATGACCGTCAAGTCCTGGGTTTCCTTGGCAATGTCTGCGCTGCCTTCCATCAACACGGCCGCGTTGACGCCCTTCATTTGCAGGTTGTTGGTGGACGCTACGCCTTGGTTGATGGTGACGTCACCGCGCACAAAGTCAAACGCGAAACCCTCTGAAAAAACGTCCCGAAAGTCCAACACCAGGCGGCGCGGCAGAGACTGCAAACTCAACACGCCGAGCAGCTTGGCCAAGCCGGGATCAGCTTTTAGAAATTGGCCGGCTTCTAGGTTGACATTGAATTGGCCGCTCATGCTGGGGTAGTCCAGCGACAACGGTGAACCCAGCCACGCGACCTGCCCAGCCATTTTGCCTTTGCCGCGCCGCACCACGTCTTTTTGCCCCAAGCGATTGAGCAGCTCGCCAGAGTCGAGCAGCGTTAGATCAAAATTCATCACCGTGCGCCTGCGGTCAATATTTCGCTGCACACGCGGCGCGCCTTGTCCTTGCGCATTGACCGCGACCCAGTTGCCATTGGCTTTGAGTACCGCTTCAGGCAGCGTCACGTCGAACTTTCTCAAGCGCCACTCCCGCACGCCACTGCTGGACTGACCGGCCAAATTGATGGCATCAATCTCCACCCGTCCCAGCTTTTTGCCGCGCAGTTCAAGCTCATCCACCACAATGTCCAGCGCCGGGATATTGGCTGGCTGTTCGTCTAGCAGGCTCTCCACATCACTGGCATTGCCGGGGCCCAGGCTCAGGCGCGACAAGCGTGCAAACACCCGACCCGCGCCAGTGGTGCCGGGTTGCCTGAACTCCAGGTAGCCATTGAGCTCAGTGGCATCCAGATTGGCGCGCCACAGCGAGCCGTCACGTGTGCCGCCCACCACCAAATTGTTTAACTTGCGGCCGCTGACGGTCAGCTCTTTGGCGCGCAGCGCGATTTGAGTTGGCAAGTAGCTTTGTGCCTGTTGCGACGCAGCGGTGACAGGCACCGTCGTCGCCGTTGAAGCCGCGCCTGTGGTCACTGCGCTGGTAAACACTTTTTCCCAGGCATCAACATTGACGCTGGCCAGTTTGATGTTGGCAGCAACACCTGACTCAGGCAGCACCGACGACTCGCCCGGCTCCAGCCCAACGGCCATGCTGCCCCGAATCACTTTGGCCTCTGGCCCGCTGATGTCGCGCACATACTGAACGGCGGCCAAGCCTGCAATCGACAGACTCAGCTGGTCTTGCAAGCTCTGGCCTGCGGCTGTGGATTCACGCACCAACGCGCTTTCAAAGCGCACCGGCAGCAGCGCATCAGCGTTTTTGTTTAACGGCGCGGGCAAGCTTAGCGCCATGCCTTGCAAATTGCTGGTCACCTGCACCTCAGCCGTGCCGCGCCTAAAGCCGATGACTGCGTTGTACGCCGCGCTGCCGCTCGCGTTTTGCGCCAGACGTGAGGCTATGCCAATGTCCTTGGCTTGCCGCAAAGCGTCTGCGGTGACTGTGCCCTGCGCGCGAAACACTGTGTTGGCTTGCGTGTCTGCTAGCGCCCCGCCCACGCCAGTTGGGGGCCGCATACCGCCTTCAAACCGCACATCGCCGCCCAGTACCCTGGCCTGCGCAGTCGCCACGTTAAAGCCTGATTCGCTGAATGTCACCACGCCCTTGAGGCGCTCCAACTTTGGCGTCGCACTGGAGAACTGGGCGTCATTGCCCGGCAGCGTCACCGTGCCTTGAACGCTGGTTTTATCGATGTTGTTGATCGGCAGGCTCAGGCGCAACGCGTAGTCAGCCGCGCCGCTGATCACCGCACCGGTTAGTGCATTGCCCGTCATGGTGGCCAGCGGCGAGCTGCTGACAAAAGCTAAAGCCTCGCTGGCCGGGCCTTTGATGCGCGCCTGCACGTCGACTGTGGCACCACGCAGCAGGTTGGGAATACGCGCATCAACTTTGACCAATTGCAGGCCCGGCAAACCCGCAACTTTGGCTGTCGCATTGTTGACTTCAAGGGACGTGCGGTTGAACACCAGCTCGCCGTTGATATCAGCCAGCGCCGGCCAAGGCGCAGCACCTTGGGGTTGAATCAACCTGGGCACATAGGCGAGCGTTCCGTTTTTGACCTTGGCGGAAATTTTAAAGTCTCCCTTGCTGGGATCCGCAAAGGGAATCAGATCGACCGGGCCTTTGACCAAAAACTTGACATCGGTCACCTCGCCTTTTTCTACCGCGTCACGCACATAGTGGCGTACTGGGTCGGCTAGCACCAGCGGTAAATAGCGGTGCACCCGTGCGCCATTGCCACGCGTGATCACGCCTTTCACATCAAGCACCCCCAGATTGTTGGCGCTTGGTGGCTTGCTGCCGTCTAAGCGCCAATGCGCCTCGGCCTGGCCGTCTGCGTCAGCGCCGCTGAACTTGATATTGCGCAAGTGCGTGTCGATTTTGTTGCCGGCCAGCGTCCACTCGGCGTCGAGTGACAGCTGGTCGAACACCACGCGCGGATCTTCAAACACGCCGGGCAAGTCAAGGTGCCCTTGGTTGATGGAGACAGCCGCTTTGCCGCCGGTATGCGTCAAGTCAAAGTCAACCGTGGCACCTTTGATGCCCGGTCGGCCCGTTTGCTGGCGCGGCGCGGCCGCTAATTGCGCGCCACTGGATTGGGGGGGCGTGCTGCGCACAAGCTGACTTGGCAATGCAGCTACATCCAGTCCGCTGACCAGGCCTTTGGCGCTGTAGCTTATGGCGTTGACATCGCCACTGGCGGGAAGCAGCCATTTGGCATCCAGTGTTTTTACCAAGCCTTTCGGTTCAAAAGATGCAATCAACGAATGGGTGTACGTGCCCAGTGGCAAGCGACTGGCAATTTGCGCAACGGCAGCCAGGTCAAGACGGTCGGCTTTCAGTTCATTTTTTTGCTCGGTCTTGCCAGCTGTGCCTCGGCTGCTCGCGGCCAGATTACCGCCCGGCCAAGTCAGACCATCCGGCGTGTCAAAGGTCAAGCCTTCGGTAGCAAACTCAAATCCGTCATCCAGCAGGCGGCCGCCCACGCGTCCGGTGGCTGAGCGCAGCGCCAGCGGGCTCAAGCTCTTGCCTAGCTGCACCTCCACCCCCTGCAGCGCCACGTCTAACGTGGCGCTGCCGATACGCCCTTTGCTCACGTCGACCCAAGCGCGCAGACTGCCGCTGCCTGCTTTGGGGTTAACGTCATAGCTGTTGGTCAGGTAGGGCTTGATTTGAGCCACGTTGCCTACCTGCTTGAAGTCAGCATAAAGTTGTCCCGTCCAGTCGCTGAAGTCGCCAGCGCTGTTGGCCAGCAGGGGCTGCCTGAAGATGCCGCGCAGACTAAAGCGCTCGCCCCAGCTGGTGGGCGGCGTGGCGTCCAGCCGAAAGCTGTGGCCTCTGGCGCTGTTCCTGACAACCGCATCGACGCGTTGCAGCTCAAGCACCGGCGCTTTTGCCAGCTCATCCGTCCAGCGCACAGCGCCGCCCTGAATGGAAAGTTCGGGTAGCGAGAAAAACCAATCAGCAGCCGCGTGACCACCGCTGCCTTTTTGGTTGACATCCAGACCACCCACATAAATTTTGCCGTCCGGGGTGCGCCGTACGTCCAATACCGGCTGGTCGACCACCAATTGCTCAAACCCGCCACGCCACATTGATGTCACCGACAGTGCCACCAGCACCTTCGGCAGCAGTAGCGCCTGACGCCCCGCGCTGTCTTGCAGCGTCACGTCCCTGAGCTCAAACGTGGGTATGAAACCGCGGGATTCACCCGATATTTGCCTGACCCGCACAGGCACGCCCAGAGCCCGGCTGGCAAGCGATTCAAGCCGTGGGCGAAAGTCTTCAATTCGCGGCACAATCAAAATGTGAAGCAGCCCCCAGGTTGCAGCAAACACAACCGCGATTGCCATGATCAACCACCACACCCAGCGCGTCACAGCGGCCATCAGGCGCAGGCTCCTTGACGGCGCAGCTGATGCGCTGGCAACGATTGGGCGGGAAGGGGCGGCGTCTTGCATGGGCAAGATAATTATGACCGTCAGCACTGCGCATGGGCATTGGATAGCCCACGATGTTGTGTGACATAGTGTGATGGATTTGGCCGATCACTCGCGTTTCGTTCAGCGCATTCGCCGCCGCTACAGCGACTGGCTAACTCTTTTGCCAACTGGAGCACCGCGCAAGCAGACCATGAGCAGCACGCTGGGCGCTTTGATGGCACAAGGGCTTGCGTTAGGCGCAGCATTGCGGGTGTTGCGCCAACTGGTCATTGAGCGCTTGGTGGTGCTAGATTGCGGCCCGCCCGAAAAACAAGCCAGCACACCGCAAGCCGTCGACGAAAGCCGGCTGACCCTGGTCACCCAAGCCATGACAGAGCTGGCCGAACTGGCACTAAATGAGGCCATGCAACTGTCGGCGCAAACACTGGATGCGCTTTACGGCGCGCCGGTCGCCCCGGGCGGTGAGCGTGCGCAGATGTGGGTGGTGGGCATGGGTAAGCTTGGCGCACGCGAGCTCAATGTGTCTAGCGATATTGATTTGATTTACGTGTATGACCACGACGGCACAACGACCGGTCAGCTCAACGCTGAGGCCGGGAATTCCAATGCCGACGCGGCGTACCTGAATCGCAGCCGCATCACCAACCACGAGTATTTTGCGCACCAGGTCAAGGCCATTTACGCGCTGATTGGTGACACCACCGAGCACGGTTTTGTGTTTCGTCTGGACCTGGCGCTCAGGCCGCATGGCGGCTCTGGCCCGGCGGCCATGGGCTTGTCGGCGCTGGACGATTATTTTCAAGCCCAAGGCCGGGAGTGGGAGCGCTTTGCCTGGCTCAAAAGCCGCGTGGTTGCGCCGCAGGGCTGCGTTAATACTGGTTCGGCGGTGGCATTGCGCAGCGTTGTGTTGCCGTTTGTGTTTAGGCGCTATCTGGACTACAGCGTGTTTGACGCGCTGCGCATTTTGCATCGGCAAATTCGCGACCACGCCACCAAGCGCAGCGCTGGGCGGCCCGAGCGCGCCAACGACGTGAAGATGTCGCGCGGCGGCATTCGGGAAATTGAATTTACCGTGCAGCTGCTGCAAGTGGTGCGCGGCGGGCAGTTCCCCGAGCTGCGTACCCGCCGCACGGTTGACGCGCTGCGGCGCTTGGCGCATGCTGGGCTTATGCTTGACGACACCGCAGCAGGGCTGATTGACGCCTACATTTTCTTGCGCCATGTCGAGCACCGCATTCAGTACCTGGACGACCAGCAAATCCACACGCTGCCCACCCGCGACGATGACCTGACCTGGATCGCCCACACCCTGGGTTACAGCGACTGCCGCCCTTTTTTGCACGACCTGAACGCGCACCGTGAGCTGGTAGCCGCTGAGTTTGACAAGCTGCTGGGCGGACAGCGAGACTGCAAAGGCTGCGGTAAAACGCTTGCACAAGCGGTCACGCCGGAGTTGGGTGATCTGCTGGAGCATTTGTCCAACCAGTGGCCCGTGCAGTTTCACTCTCGCTTGCAACTGTGGCGCACGCACCCGAAGGTGCTGGCGCTGCGCGATGAATCTCGCGCCCGCTTGAGCCAGCTGGTGCAACGCACCGCCCAGTGGCTGAATGACGGCTGCGTGACTGAAGAAGCCGCCTTGCGCATCGTGGACTGGATCGAACCGCTTTTAAGGCGCGAAAGTTATTTGGCGCTGCTGCTGGAACGCCCGCAGGTTCATCAGCGGCTGTTGCGGCTGCTGGGCGCGGCCAAATGGCCCGCGCGCTACTTGCTCAAGCATCCGGGTGTGATTGACGAGCTGGCCAGTGATGCCATGCTGCATGAGCGCTTTGACGCGGCTGGTTTTACCCAAGAGCTGCAGGCGCGGCTGGCGTCGCTGCGCACCACGGGTGAAGACAATGAAGAAACCGCTATGGACCTGCTGCGCCGGGCTCACCATGCCGAGGTATTTCGCACGCTGGCACGTGACGTGGAAGGCACGCTCAGCGTTGAGCAAGTGGCCGACGACCTGAGCGCTCTGGCTGAAGCCACGCTGGCCATCACCCTGGCCTGGTGCTGGCAGCGGCTTAAAAACAAGCACAAACCCGCAGGTGGAGGGCAATTATTCGACGGGCCGCCCCTAGAAAAATTAGCGCCCTCGGGGGGCAGAGAGTTACGCGAAGCGAACGAACGTGGGGGCCAGCCTCTGTTGGCCATCATTGCATACGGCAAATTGGGCGGCAAAGAGTTGGGCTACGGCAGCGATTTGGACATTGTGTTTGTCTACCAAGACGATGATGAACGCGCCGCCGAGGTGTATGCCAGTCTGGTGCGCAAGCTCATCAACTGGCTGACAGTCAAGACCAGCGAGGGCGATTTGTTTGAGATTGACACGGCGCTGCGGCCAAACGGCAACTCTGGTTTGCTGGTGACAAGTTTTACCGCTTACGCCAACTACCAGCAGCAACGCGGCAGCAACACCGCGTGGACCTGGGAACATCAGGCCATGACAAGGGCTCGATTTATTTTGGGTTCAGAGCCATTGCGACTGCAATTCGAAATTATCCGAGAGGGCGTCATCACCGCGCCGCGCGACGCTGCTTTGTTGCGCCAGGAGATCACCGCCATGCGCGACAAGGTGCGGGCTGCGCACCCGATCAAAGGCGATTTGTTTGACGTCAAGCACAGCCGGGGCGGCATGGTGGATGCCGAATTTGCGGTGCAGTATCTGGTGCTGGCGCATTCTGCACAGCACCGCGCTCTGGTGGCCAATGTGGGCAATATTGCCTTGTTGCAACGCGCCGAAGCCGAGGGCCTGCTGCCGCCCGGCGTGGGCGAGTCAGCCGCCAAGGCTTATCGAGTGCTGCGAGGCGTGCAACACCGGGCGCGACTGAATGAAGCACCCACGCAGGTCGCTCCTGGCGACCTTGCGGTTGAACGCGCGGCCATCGCGGCGTTGTGGCGGGCGGTGTTTTTTGCCTGAGAAGTTCGCCTGAGTGGAAGGCTTGAGAAGTAAGCCTGTGAAGTAAGCCTGTGAAGTGCGCCTGCGAAGTGCGCCTGTGAAGTGAGCCTGAGTAGTAAGCCTGAGCAGTGCGCCTGAGCAGTGCGCCTTCATAATGCGTGTAAGTACCCTACGCACCATGTTTTCACATTTACACACCCTGTCGGTCTTGAGTCGTCACTCGGCAGTTGGCAAATGCAGTCTGGGGCGCGTCATGGTTGCCGCGCTGTTTGCGCTGCTGGCAGGCTGCGCCGCCAATTCGCCGCAACTCACTGTCCCCATATCCGCGCCGCTTCAGTGGTACGCGCCACTGCCTGCTTTGGTGGTTGCAACATCGACCACCTTGACCGTCAACGCGGCCAACAGCCTGCCGCACAACGGTAGCCTGACCAGCCTGTTGCAATGGTGGCGTCAGCAAAACGACCCGTTGCTGGTCGACCTGATTGATGCGGCACAAGCGGTCAGCCCGTCCATCATGACCGCGCGGTCTAACATTCAGCAAGCGCAGGCCGCACGCGATGTGTCTGCAGCGGCGCTGTTGCCAACGCTGGATGCCGCAGGTAACGCCAACCGCAGCCTGCCCGCACCGGTCAACCGCACTGCCGTGCCTGCCCCTGTCAATTCAGCGCAGATGGGCCTGCAAACCAGCTGGGAGATTGACCTGTTTGGCCAAAATGAGGCCAGCTTGAATGCTGACAACGAACGTTTTTTAGGCGCTGAAGCCCGCTGGCACGAAGCGCGGGTGACGGTCGCCGCCGAGGTCGCCAATTACTATTACAACTTCAGAGCCTGCGAAAAGCAGTTGGCAGTGGCCAGCGCTGATGCGCTGTCGCGCAGGCAAACCAGCCGCTTGACCGAGCAACTAACCACCGCTGGCTTTGCAGCGCCTGCGACGGCTGGTTTGGCCAGAGCCAGCGCGGCAGAAGGCAGCAGCCGCGTCACTGTGCAACGCGCAGAATGTGAGCTGATCATCAAGGCGCTGTCCGCCATCACCGCCATTGACGAGCCAGAATTAAAGCAAAAGCTGACGCAGGCTGCATCGGCTGCCCCGCAACAAGGCATTGCCGAGATTTCCAGCGTTCCGGCGGAGGTGCTGGGCCAGCGGCCCGATGTCTACAGCGCTGCCAGAGAGCTGACCGCCGCCAGCTTTGACGTGGGCAGTGCCCGAGCCCAACGTTACCCGCGCTTGAGCTTGAATGGCTCCATAGCGAGCAACAAAGTCAAAGCTCGCGGCTTTACCCAGAGCTTTGACACCTGGTCTATTGGCCCCCTTGCGTTGACGATACCGTTGTTTGACGGTGGCGCAGCGGACGCCAATGTCGATGCTGCCAAAGCACGCTACGAGGAAGCCGCAGGCAAGTACCGGGGTACCGTCAGGCAAGCCGTGCGCGAGGTTGAAGAAGCCCTGGTCAATTTACAAAGCACCGCCGACCGCAACGTTGACACCAGGGTGGCGGCTGAGGGCTACAGCGCTTCGTTTGAAGGCACCCAGGCACGTTACAAAGCCGGTTTGGCCAGCCTGGTGGAGCTGGAAGACGCACGGCGCGTGCTGCTGGCCGCGCAAAGCGGCCTGGTCAGCCTGGAGCGCGAGCGCCGTAGCGCCTGGATAGCGCTGTACCGCGCGCTCGGTGGCGGCTGGTCGACCGCTGCACCGTCGGCTACGCCGATGGTGTTCAGTGTTCCGCAAGCTTTCTTGCCTGATTGGTGAGCCCTACATGCGCTTTCAAAAAATCCGGCAGATCCAAAACACCATCTTCACCACGTCATGAATCTCATCAGTCGTCCTCAAATTGCTCTTGTATTTGTAGCTGCATGCGCAAGTATTTATTGGGCTACAGCCATTTTTTCTTCTCAATCACAAGCTGCTGATGACAAGAAAACAGCTGCGCCCAAGGCCGCACTAACCGTCAGCACAGTGCAGCCTGTGACGCGCAATTTGCCATTCATCCTGCCAGCCAACGGCAACGTCAGCGCCTGGCAAGAGGCCAGCATCGGCAGCGAGTCCAATGGCCTGCGCCTGGTCAGTGTGAACGTTAACGTGGGTGACAAGGTGGCCAAAGGCCAAGTGCTGGCGACCTTTGCCACCGAGCAAGTCACCGCTGAAGTCGCACAGGCCCAGGCCAGCTATGCCGAGGTCGAGGCCACCACCCTGGACGCGACTGTCAACGCCGACAAAGCCCGCACGCTGCAAGCCAGCGGCGCACTGAGCGACCAGCAAATCAACCAGTACCTGACGGCTGAGAAAAGCGCCAAAGCGCGCCTTGAAGTGGCCAAAGCAGCGTTGGCTGTGCAGCAGGTGCGCTTAAAGCAAACCCGGCTTTTAGCACCCGACAGCGGCGTGATATCGATGCGCAGCGCCACGCTGGGCGCGGTGGTGGCTAGCGGCGTAGAGTTGTTCAAAATGATACGCGGCGGCAGGCTGGAGTGGCGCGCTGAAGTCACCAGCACCGAGCTGGCCAACATCAAGCCGGGTGCAAATGTCAGCATCACGGCGGCCAGTGGTGCCAAAGTGCAAGGCAAGGTACGTATGCTGGCCCCCACGGTGGACGCCGTCACCCGCAACGCGCTGGTCTATGTGGATTTGCCTTCGCATCCGGACATCAAGGCCGGTATGTTTGCCAAAGGCGAGTTTGAAGGCGCAAGCAGCAAGCAGACCAGCGTGCTGACCCTACCGCAGCAAGCGCTGGTGCTGCGCGACGGCTTTACCTACGCCATGCGCGTGGAGCCTGGCAACAAGGTGCTACAGGTCAAACTACAAACCGGCCGCCGCGCGGGTGATGCCGTTGAAGTGGTGCAGGGCGCCAAAGCAGGCGAGAGTTTTGTTGCCAGCGGTGCAGCGTTTTTGGCTGGTGGGGATACGGTCAAGGTGGTTGCTGCGTCGGCGGGCAATGCGGTGGTGCCAAACGCCTCGAAATAGGTTGTTTGAACTCGTTTTGATGGTCGAATAGGACGACACCCCAAGAAAATATTGCGCAGGCAGCTACTAAAATAGTAGCAATTGGGTTTTAAAATAAAATAGCGTTAACCGTCAGCGTCAATTCGCTGCCGTTTAGCTTCATTCAGGTTGCTGGATGGTGACTCGGTGGAAAACTGACAGCTGTTGGTGCAGCACATCTCGCGCGTCGGAAGTTAGTTGCGGCTGGATTTCAGCACTGCTGTCCCAGATGTCCTGAGCAAGCTCAAGTCGCTCCGAGACACGTAGCGAGCGAAACTTCAAGGTGGCAGAGGTCATTCCGTCAGGACAGCGCAAAAGTCCAGCTTTGACGATGGGCCGCAGTTGGGAGGGAACGGACCAAGGTGTTTGGCATCAAAACCAGCTTATTTTCGTAACTGCTCAGCTGCCTCTTACCCCTTCCCCTCCCCCCCCCCGGGGGAAGGTTGGGATGGGGGCACGCACGGTGACAAGCTTCAGTTCTGCACTTGCCCCCACTCTAACCCTCCCCCGGGAAGGGGAGGGAGCAGGAAATCG
>JAYWFR010000247.1:0-7807 GCA_043778695.1 Polaromonas sp.
AATAAAACTTAACGTAAACCGGGTCAGGCGTCAGCGTGCTAGCGTTGTCTTGGTACAGCTTGAGCAGAGCACTTTGCAAATCCTTGGCTTGCGTTTGTGCCACGGCATAAGCATCTGCTTCAAACTCATGCTGGCGTGAGAACTGCGCAAATATCGGCGATATAAAAAAACTGAAAAGCGGCACGACGAGCATGAACAGCAGCAATGCCAGAGCATCGTTGCCACCATTTAAATTAGGCCTGATGCCCAAGCCGGTATAAAACCAAAGCTGCGACGACAACCAACCCAGCAGCGCAAAACCGACCAGGCTCATGACAAACATGCCAACGATGCGTTTAATGATGTGCCGGTGTTTAAAGTGGCCCAGCTCATGCGCCAGCACCGCATCGACTTCAGCCGGGCTTAATGCGTTGAGCAGCGTGTCATAAAACACCACGCGCTTGGCCGCGCCAAAGCCGGTGAAATAAGCATTTGCATGGGCAGAACGCTTGCTGCCGTCCATCACAAACAACCCCTTGGCCGCAAAGCCGCAGCGTTGCATCAGCGCCGTGACTCTCGCTTTTAAGGTGTCGTCATCCAGCGGTCTGAACTTGTTGAACAGCGGCGCAATCACGGTCGGGAATAACACCAAAATCAACAGGTTAAAACCCATCCACGTGCCCCAGGCCCAGAGCCACCACAAACTGCCTGCGCTGCTCATCAGCCATAAAATCAAGGCGACTATCGGCAAGCCAATCACGGCGCCTACCAGCACGCCCTTCACCGCATCTAGCAGCCAAAGCTTGACCGTCATTTTGTTAAAGCCAAAGCGCTCTTCAATCTTGAAAGTGCTGTACAGCGTGAAAGGAAGGTCAAGCGCGCCGCTGATGACTGCAAACGCAGCCAGTAGCGCCAGCTGCGGCACCAAGCTGCCGTAGTCGGCCAGGCTTGTGCTGTTGATGGCTTGATTCAGTGCATCAATGCCGCCCAGCAGCGTCCAGCCTAGCAGCAAGGCTGCTCCAAAAGCCATCTCAGCCAAGCCAAAGCGCGCTTTGGTGATGGTGTAGTCGGCAGCCTTTTGGTGTGATTCCAACGTGATGGTGGCGGCAAACGCAGCGGGAACGGCGTTGCGGTTTTGCGCTACATGGCGAATTTGCCGCGTCGCCAGATAAAACCTGACCAACAGGCCAAAAGCCAACGCAGCAGCGAACACCAGCGTAAAAACAAGAGAATAATTTTGCATGCTGTCAGTTTAGGCCATCGGCGAGAATGTCAACATGAACGAACTTGATACCCAACTCAAAAAATCCGACCAGAATCTTGTCTGGCTTGACTGTGAAATGACCGGGCTCGACCCTGAAAAAGAACGCCTGATCGAGATCGCCATCATCGTCACCGGCCCCCAGCTCACCCCGCGCATAGAAGGCCCGGTGCTGGCCATTCACCAGCTTGACGTGGTGCTCAATCAGATGGATAAGTGGAACAAGGGTACGCACGGCAAGAGCGGCTTGATTGACAAGGTAAAAGCCTCGTCTGTCACCGAGGCTGATGCCGAAGCTCAAATCCTGGATTTCATCGGCCAGTACGTTCCCAAAAGCAGCTCACCGCTGTGCGGCAACACCATCAGCCAAGACAGGCGTTTTCTGGTCAAGTACATGCCCAAGCTGGAGGCGTATTTGCACTACCGCAACATTGACGTTAGCACCTTCAAAGAGCTGGCCAAACGCTGGAATCCCGATGTGTACAACGCTTTCAAAAAGCAGCAAAAACACACCGCACTTGCTGACGTGCATGAGTCGATTGACGAGCTGGAGCACTACCGCAAATACTTTTTAAAGTGAGGTGTTGCTTTTTATTTGAATTTGGCTAATCTTGAGCATTTTAGGCCGATAGCCAATGTAATTAGAGCGCTAGCAGCTCCTAAAAATATAGCGAACGTGGGTTACAGACACCCCGCTTTTGTCAAATCAGCTTTTCTTCAGGCGACGATATTTTGCGCAGTGGCTGGTTGCGGGTCAGCGGTGTTAGCAGCGGGACTTGGGTGACGCCGCCGTTCCACATCGGGTCTTCAATGCTGTCAAACACTTCGCGCAGCTTTTTGCCCCAGTTGTCGTGCAGCATGCGAAAGTAGGGGTTGTCTATGTCAATGCAGACGATTTTGTTGCTTTGAAAGCTGTCCACCTCGTACACCACCATGTCCAGCGGCAAGCCGACAGACAGGTTCGATTTGAGGGTCGAGTCCATCGATACCAGCGCGCATTTAGAGGCTTCGTCCAGTGGCGTTTCGGGGGTGATGACGCGGTCTAGCACGGGTTTACCGTACTTCGATTCACCGACCTGAAAATAAGGTGTTTCGCTTGTCGCTTCAATAAAGTTGCCCGCTGAGTAAACCTGGAACAGGCGCATGCCTTCACCCCTGATTTGCCCGCCAAACACCATCGAGACGTTGAAGTCGACGCCCGACGCTTGCAGGTCGGCACCATCGCGTTCATGGACCCGGCGAATGGCTGCGCCCAACACCCGAGCTGCATCAAACATGCTTTTTGCATTCCAGATGGTGATCGGTGGGCCGCCGTTTTCGTCTCTGAGTTGCTCGATTTGGAGAATCTCCCGCACCGACTGGGAAATCGACAAGTTGCCCGCAGACAGCAGCACCATGAAGCGATCATTTTGCTTTTCATAAATGATCATTTTGCGGAAGGTGCTGATTTGGTCCAAGCCTGCGTTGGTGCGCGAGTCTGATAGGAAAACCAAGCCTGCATTGAGTTTGATGGCGACGCAATAAGTCATGTTCAAGTTCGGTTTTGAGTGAGTAATTTCTTCAACTGGTACAGCGCATCAAGTGCTTCACGCGGGCTGAGGGCATCAGGCTCTATCGTACCTAATGCCTTGTCGACTGCGCTTTGTTCAAGCGTAATTTCTGGAGGCGCTTTAAACAAGTCGACTTGCGCCCGCGCATCACTTTGCTGCGCCTCGAGCGCATTTAACGCATGGCGCGCATGGGTGACGACGGCGCTGGGCACGCCCGCTAATTTTGCCACCGCAATGCCGTAGCTTTTACTCGCCGGGCCCGGCTCAATGTGGTGCAAAAACACGATGTTGCTGCCCAATTCAACCGCGCTAACATGCACATTGACAGCGCCATGGTGCTGCGCTGGAAACTCGGTCAATTCAAAATAATGCGTCGCAAAAAGCGTGAAGGCTTGGGTTTTGTTGTGCAAATAAGCCGCAATGCCGCCTGCCAACGCCAGCCCGTCAAAAGTCGATGTGCCGCGCCCGATTTCGTCCATCAGTACCAGCGAATGAGGAGTGGCGGTGTGCAAAATTTGCGCGGCCTCAGTCATTTCCAGCATAAAGGTTGACTGCGCGTTGGCTACGTCATCAGCCGCGCCAATGCGGGTGTGAATCGCGTCAATCGGCCCCAGGCGGCACGCGGTTGCTGGCACGTAACTGCCCATGCTGGCCAGCAGAACAATCAGCGCAACTTGGCGCATGTAGGTGGACTTGCCGCCCATGTTGGGGCCGGTAATGACCTGCATGCGCTGCTTGGCATGCAGGCTGCAATCGTTGGCAATAAATGAGCCGCCCGTTGTTTCGGCCAGCCGCGCTTCTACAACCGGGTGGCGACCTTGGCTGATGTCGATGCAGGGTTGGTTGACGAAGACTGGTGCCGCCCAATTGAGCGTCAACGACCGCTCGGCCAGGGCACACAGGGCGTCCAGGCAGGCCAGAGCGCGTGCCAGCTTGGCTAACGCGGGGATAAAGATTTGCAGCTCATCTAGCAGTTGCTCGTACAGAAACTTCTCACGTGCCAGCGCGCGTTCTTGTGCAGACAGCGCTTTGTCTTCAAACGCTTTCAACTCGGGCGTGATGAAACGTTCGGCGTTTTTCAGCGTTTGGCGGCGGCGGTAATCGTCAGGCACTTTGCTGGCTTGGCCCTGAGTCACTTCAATGTAAAAGCCGTGCACTTTGTTGAACTGCACGCGCAAGTTGCTGATGCCGGTGCGGGCCTTTTCACGGCCCTCGAGGTCGAGTAAAAATGCATCACAGTTGGTTTGAATATTGCGCAGCTCGTCCAGGTCAGCGTCGCAGCCGTGGTTGATAACGCCGCCATCACGCACCAGTGCAGCGGGGTCGTCAAGTAAAAATTGCTTGAGCAGTGCCGCGCAGCCCCTTGGGGGCTGTAAATCGCTGAATATACCTGCCAAAAGTGCCGGAAGCCCAGGTAATTTATGCACAAGCAGCTCTGCTTTTAATAGCGTTTGCTGCAATGCCACCAGCTCCCGTGGGCGCACCTGGCGCAGCGCGATGCGGGCCGTGATGCGTTCCACATCACTGCTGCCTTTGAGCTGGGCGCGCAGTGTTTGTTGCAAACCGCCGCGTAAATGGGTGATGGCTTCTAACCGTTCGGTGGCGTCAGCCCGGTCACGACGCGGCTGTAGCAGCCAGCTTTTTAAAGCGCGGCTGCCCATGCCAGTGGTGCAAGTGTCTAGCAGTGAAAACAGCGTGGGCGAGTCTTCGCCGCGCAGGGTTTGCGTTAACTCAAGGTTGCGGCGTGTGGTCAAGGGCAAGTCAATCAACTCGTCAGAACGCACAACCTGTAGCGCTTTTATGTGCGGCAGAGCACGGCCCTGGGTGTGCTCGGCGTAGCCCAACAGGGCGGCGGCTGCGGCGTGGGCCTGGTGCAACGCTTCAGCGTGCCAAGACGAAAGCGACGCCACTTTGAGCTGGTCCAGTAAACGCCGCGCGCCAAGGGCGGCATCAAACTGCCAAGCGGCCCGCGCGGCAATTGCGCAGCGCAGCGCTTTTAGTCGTGCTTCAAATACGGGCGTTACCTCGACGTTGTAAATCAGCTCGCTAGGCGCAATGCGGGCAACCCATGCTTCAAGCTCGTCAGTGGCGCATTCAGCCAGGCTGATTTTCCCTTGCGTGACCGAAAGCCAGGCCAGGCCGCAGCTGTTGCGTCCCCCTTGTGAAGTATTCTGATGCACGGCCAGCAGCACCGACTCTGTTTTGTCGCCCAGCAGCTCGGGGTCTAGCAACGTACCGGGTGTGACGACCCGCACCACCTTGCGTTCGACTGGGCCTTTGCTGGTGGCCACATCGCCAATCTGCTCACAAATTGCCACGGATTCGCCCAGCTTGATCAGCTTGGCCAAGTAGCCTTCCAACGAATGAAAAGGCACACCTGCCATCAAAATTGGCTCGCCGTTGGTCGCGCCGCGCTTCGTCAGCGTGATGCCCAGCAGGCGCGACGCTTTTTCAGCATCCGCAAAAAACACCTCGTAAAAATCCCCCATGCGGTACAGCACCAGCGTGTCGGGGTACTCGGCTTTGATGGCCAGGTATTGGCGCATCATGGGCGTGTGGGCTGAAGGGGGAGCGGCTTGCTCGGTGTGTAAAGAGTTTTTGTCTAGCATCAGCAAACAACAGTCATACGGCTTGCGCAGCGGCTTGCCGTTGGCAAAACTTGCTGCGAAAACGGTATTGTCTCTTGTTGCCGACTTGGCCTAAAAACGGATGCTGGCAGAGGTTTTGCCGGGCTCGACCCACACCTGTTTGGGCTGGTAAGACACCACCAGCGTCTTTTTGAACTCTGCGGGCAGTTGCAGCGTGACGTTGGCCATGTCTTTGGGATTGGTTGACTGCGCCTCGGCGCGAATTTCAGACTGCGCGGTGTGGGCATGGTCTTTTGCGCCAGTCACTGCTTCCATGGCCCGCTGCTGTAGAGCTTTTTGCGCACCAGCGGCCTCGGGCCAAGCCCACAAGGTGAGTGGCGCGGTTTTGCCGCTGGCTAGCACGAGCTTCGTGCCCAGTTGCAGCTTGCGCTGGGCCTCCAGCAGCTGCGCCGCAAAAACGGGGGGCGGCATGGCCGAGTGCTGCAGCGCAAATTCATGAAACAGCATTTGCGGCGCCAGCGCTTGGTGGAGCACGGCCCCGTAATCCACAAAAAAAGTAACCGCGATGTGCTGGTTGTCGCGCAGCACCAGCGTGGCGCGACTGGCTTGCAGTTCATGGGCTGGCGCGGTGTTGTGCAAAGCTGCCAACACCACCCATAAAAGAGCACAAGTTCTCATAGTTGCCAGTCTAGCGGCAGTACGTTGTGCTGGGCTGGGCGGGCGTTGTCACCCCCGTGCTGGCGTTGAACTTGAACGTCCAACAGGCGGTTTTGCCCGCATTGCCTGCCAAAGCGGTACTTAACTCAGTGCCCACAAGTTGCTTGTAGCGAATGCTGTAGGCGCCTGCTGTATTGGCGTAGCTGTCGCTGCCTGTGGCGGTGGTGGTGAAGGGCTGGTTTGACGAGAAACTCATGACTTGGTAGCCATCTGTTGCGTCGAGGGTAACAGCCGCAACTGTTGCGGGGAAAGGTGTGACGGGTGGTTTGCGCAGGGGCGTGAATTTGGAGCCTTGGTTCACCAAGTCTGGGCTGGGCGTGCCGCGAAAGCACGACAGCACATAAGGTGACGCATTGGTGACGTGGTAGCTGTAGCCGGTGGGGCCGTTTTGTGCGGCAGTGGTGCTGCCGCCGCAAATGCTGTCGCGGGTGGCGGTGGTGCCGTCAGGGTTGTTAAAGCCGTAAATCGCAAAACCATCGAGTGCCCAGCCCAGCGGGTGGGTGTCCCAATAGTTGGCGGCTTTGCCGGCCATCAGGCAGGTAGGGGCGGCGTGGTAGTGGTAGTCGTCGGCGCGGCCGGCGTGGCCGTTGCAGGCATCAAGCTCGCCCAGCACTTTGGTGTCGCCGTTTTGGCAGCCGCCTTGTTTGCATGGGTTAAAAATGGGCACGCCATTGATAGCCACGCCAATTGGGCCGTCATTAGCTGTGGTGGTGGCGCTGGCGATTGCGGGTGCCAGTGGAATCTTCCAGCCGTTGGTGCCCAAGAAGTTTTGCGCCACGGGTACCTGTAGATTGGTGGCGGTGATGCCGCCCATCATGGGGTGCGTAGCCAGCCCGTTCGAGGAGATGTAGGCGTAGCTGGTGTCGCAAGTCGATGTCGCCACACCGGTGGTAGATGCCGTTAAAGAGTCGGACACAAACTGGCAGTTGGTGGCGGTGGCGGGCGATGAGGGCGATGAGGGCGTTGTTGGAACTGTAGGAGTTGTGGGGGTTGTTGGCGTAGTCGTGCCGCGGGCGTAATTCAGGTTAAAGGCTGATGTGGCCAACGTGATGGGGGCAATGGCGCTTGCCAGCGCGCTGCCCGTGACTGCGTTGGCTGCTACAGCCAGGCTTGGCGATGCAGACAGGGCGTACAGCGTGAAGGTGTATTCCTTCAGACCGGGGCCTTGCGAGCAGGGCGCCTGGTAGGCAGCCAGCGGGCCGTCGCTGCCCACGCCTGCAGTGCCCACGCCGCTTGCGTTGCGTGCCAGGCTGGTAGCAGTTGCAGGAATGCCGGACAACACCCAGTTGTACTTGATGGTGCCCACCGTTGGAATGGTCGTCATCAGCAAGGCAAACTCTTTGGTGCCTGCTGGTGCGTTGGTCCACGCCAGCGGCGGCGACGAGCTGGTGCCGTCACAGGTGTAATCGCTTGGCAGCAAACCGCCTGCCGCACCTGCGCTGCTGGTTAACGCGAAGCTGCCGCTGGGTACAGGCGCCGCAGACGAAGCTACCGCACTCCCACTTGAGCCTCCTCCGCCGCAAGCCACCAGCGTGATGCAAACAATGGACGCTGCGAGAAAAGTAGCACTGATGATTTTTTTCATAGGACCTTTTTGGTGGTGTGTAAACGCCGATATCAAGCCTGCGGGCAAGCTACAGAAAGCTGTTACCCATTAATCACGATCTACTGTAAGCAAAATTAGGCGCTCTTCAATGACATCTTTGTCATGC
>JAYWFR010000248.1:0-18982 GCA_043778695.1 Polaromonas sp.
TTGTCAGCCTCACCCGACCCAGCCTGTTCAATCAAGCAAACAAAGCTTAACTGCTCGGCGGTTTGAATATACGAGGTCTTGCAATCATGCATTTACAAATCCAATGGCATCAGTCTTAAGCTCGGTATGATAAAAAAAGTCACACTATGAACAAATCCAAAAATTGCCATCACCGTCAGCCCGTTGGTGCTCAGTCGGCTGGATGCCTGGGTACAAAACGAGCACGATTCCAGCCGCAGTGGGGCAATTGAGAAAGCTGTTGAAGCACAGCTGCAGCGCCAAGAGCGCACACGCTTATCGGATCAATGTGCGTTGCTGGACGCAGAGGAAGAACAAGCCATGGCGGATGTGGGTTTGGCTCTAGATGCGGCAGCTTGGCCGGCGTTTTAAGGAGCGAGATACGTTGGGCTGAGCTTGACCCAACACTCGGCAACGAACAGCAAAGCACTCGCCCAGTTCTCATCATCAGCCATGATATTTTTAATGAGGGCTCTGGCACAGTGTTGGCAGTGGCCATCACGTCCCAGCCGCATTGGCAGTGAAATAAGCAGCAGCATGACGGCTATTAATTCAGTCACCCCGCAGCCCAGCTTTCAGCTATTGCCAGCGTTTGCGAATGGCGAAGTTCGGCGGTTTGACATGCGGCCACTGCTATCTATTGAGCCGTGAAGCCGTGAAGCCGTGAAGTCGTGAACCCGTGAACCCGCATTGCGGCACCAGCCTGGTTTACGAAAGTGCGTGTTGACTACGGTACGTCTGGCCGGATGAAACCGATATTGCACCAGAAACGCTTTTGCTTGATTCTGTGCCAGCGCCTAATGCGTTGGCTGCCTGAACTGAACCCTCGGTATACCAAGCTCAGACTTAGGAAGACCCAGGGTCGCTCACCAATCCTTTTCCACGCGATTTTTTCACCTTTTTCCAGCCGTCAAGGCTTAAAAACCTGAACCTTCAGCCCAGGCACCGCCGCAAAGTGCTTGGTATGGGCGGTGAGAAAGGGCAGGCAGTTGCTGATGGCCGTTGCGGCTACTAGTGCGTCGGCCATGTACAAGCTGCGTGTTAAGGCTTGCTGTTCAACCAACTAACAAGCAATATCGCTTATAGCCGAAGTGATGGGCAACACGTTGCTGCTGGCTGGCTTAAAAGCCTGTTGCACGGCTTTGAGTTCTGTTTTTGTTGCGGCAGCCTCGGGCCAGCTCCATTCAGAACACGGCTGAGATGTGCCAGTCGGCCAGGCCTTGCGTATGTGCCAGCGCTTTTTGGTTGCCGCGTAGCGTCCAGATCAAAACGTCCGAGTCAACCAGCAGACCCTTGAGCAAACACGGCTCGGCGAATCAGCTTGCTTTTGGTCACCGCCGCGTCCCTACGTGCCAACGCGGGGCGCTTTTGCTGCGCTTGTGTCAGGCAGATTTGGGTGCGGGAAAATGCTTGCGGTGTTTGGTGGGTTTGCATGATGTACACGCTGTACAAGTTGTACAAGTTGCACATTATGGTTTACCTCTGCACCGCCGCCCGACCGACTCACTTCCCCATCTGCGCCTTGAACTCAGCACAGTAGTCCTTCTCAGGCAGCGCAGGCGTGGCCCACACGGCATCAAAAGCTTCGGCTTTGTCGCCCTCCGCTGCATCACCGGCGCGCAAGCGGATGGCTTTGGCTTTCAAGCTGGCGGGCAAGTGCTGCGGCACACCCAGCAGTCGGTCGGTGTGGGCGCTGCCTGACAGCAGCAGCACCACTTTGCCGGGCAGCGCGGCTTTAACCAGCGTGTTGGCCATGCTGATGTCTTTGGCAATCTGGATGCGCGTCATCGGGGTGATTTGGCTTTCAGGCAGCAAGTCGCAGTGGCCGATGCGAATCAGTTGTTGCTGCGCTTTAAGCGCGGGGCCGGGCAGTTGGCCGTCCAGCGCTGCGTCGCCCATGTTGGCGCGCATCAGCCCCGGTGGCTGGTTAGCGCCCAGCACCGGCACACCGGCGCGCACAGCAGTCATCACCGCCGGGCCGTAGGCGTCCCATGGCCAGGCCTTGTTGTCCCACTTCAAGGCGCGTTGGGTTTGCTGCTCGTTTGAGCTGGGGTGCAACCCGGCGGTGGTGGCGCCTGCATCGGCCATCTCAAGCGCCACTGCAGCCAGCAGGCCGCGTTGTGCCAGCAGGGCAATCACGTCGCTGTGTATTTGTTGGTGCTCTATGGCGTCGTGCTGTTCGCCCAGCAGCAGCATGTCGGCGGGCAGCAGGGCGTCTACTCGGCTGGTGGTGATGGCTAACGCACTGCCGGTTAAATTGTGCAAAACTGGCGCTTCGGGTTTGCTGGCGCAGCTGCTTAACACTGCGACAACACCAAGACATAAAAATAATTTAAACATCAAGGGATACTAATACGACTTATCGAACGTCGTATTGACTGCTTGCCTAGCTGCCTATTTTTCAATGCCTTTGAACTCTCTTCGCACTGCTTTCACACTCGCCGTTGCCTTGGCTGCCGCTGCGCTTTGCGTGCAGTTGCGCACGCCGCTGCCGTGGATGATTGGTCCGCTGCTGGCCACGGCTGTGCTGTCTACCCTGGGTTTGCCTACCTTCAGCTACACGCCGCTGCGCAATGGCGGGCAGTGGGTGATAGGTGCGGCGCTGGGCCTGTACTTCACGCCGCAGGTGGTGCTTTTGGTGGCCAGTTTGTGGTGGGCGATTGTTTTGAATGTGGTGTGGGCGCTGGCACTTGGTGTGGCCTTTGGCGCGTGGCTGCACCGGGTGCACCATGGGCCGGGTCTGTTTCATATTGCTGGCTTGTCGCGCGCCACCTGCTACTTTGCGTCGCCGATTGGTGGCGCATCAGAAATGACGCTGATGGCCGAGCGCCGGGGCGCGCAGACCGAGTTGGTGGCATCCGCCCACAGCCTGCGGGTGCTGCTGGTCACGCTGATCATTCCGTTCGGCTTTCAGTTTGCCGGCCTGCATGGGCTAGACACCACGCTGCCTGGCCCGCGTGTGGTCGACTGGCCCGGCTTGGCCGGGCTTACCGTGCTGACGGGCGCTGGCTGCTGGGTGGCGGGTAGAGGGATCAAGCTCAAGCTCACCAACCCGTGGTTTTTGGGCTCGCTTGCCGCCGCCGCGCTGCTGACGGCCAACGGCTACACCTGGTCAGCCATTCCCACCTGGCTGACCAACGCTGCGCAGCTGGTGATTGGCATCAGCCTGGGCGTGCGCTTTACCCGCAGCTTTGTGCACCTGGCACCGCGCTGGCTGGCATCAAGCGCGCTGGGCACGCTGGCCATGATTGCCCTGTGTGCTGGCTTTGCCTGGCTGATCGCAAATGCAACCCACCTGTACTGGGCCACCGTGCTGCTGGGCACATCGCCCGGCGGCATTGCCGAAATGGCGATTACCGCCAAAGTGCTGCAACTCGGCGTGCCGCTGGTGACTGCGTTTCACGTCACGCGGCTGGCAGCAGTGCTGTTGCTGGTTGAGCCGGTGTACCGGTGGATTTATGAAAATAATGTCGCTAGCCCACATAAATAGAGCGCTAGCAGCTCCTATTTTTATAGTATTTGGTTTGTTGCCAGGCTGAACTCTTACGGCTACACTAGGTATATACATTGAAACCGGAGTTTTCATGACTGCCACCTCTACTCACCGACAGGCCAGTATCCTTAAATGGGGCAACAGCCAGGGCGTTCGGCTGACGTCCGACATGCTGCGCCAAGCGCAGTTACAAGTTGCTGACCCCGTGCGTATTTTTCATGAGAAAGGCCGGATTGTGATTGAAGCAATGACACCCAAAGTTAGCCTGAGCCAGCTGTTAGCCAAGATGCCGGGTGGCGATGGTCTTGACCTGGTGGACTACGGCCCGAGCGTTGGCCGCGAACTGCCATGAAGGTGGTTCAAAGCTTGTGGGTGCCTGAGCTCGGAGAGATTATCTGGCTGAATTTCACCCCGCAGGCCGGTAAAGAAATGGCTGGCCAACATCCGTTTTTGGTACTGTCGCCAAAACAGTTCAATGCGAAAACCAAAACCGTGATGGGCTTGGCGATGACGAGCCAGCATCACGGTGACCCAAAAGCCAGAGGCTTCAATCCATTCCAGCTTGAAAACCCATCAAGCAAAACACAAAAGAGTTTCATCAACGCCAACCAAGTGTCAACATTTGACTGGGAAGCACGTGGCGCGCGGCCTCACCCCTGGGGTAAGGTTAGTTCAGCGGTGCTGAAAAACGCGAAAGAGCATTTGAATGCGATTTTAGATTTGTCGTGAATTGATCTCTTCTCAGTCACTTGAGCTGCCGTTTTAAATCTGCTTTTAGTGACTAAAAAAGCGCTATACCAATGAATACAAGTGCTTAAAGCTACTAATTTTATAGCAACTGCGTCGTGACCGCCGGAGCAAAAACCTACGCATGCATTGGCGGCGCACCTGCGCTGTAGCCAATGATGGTGTTGAGCGCGGGGTAGCCGCTAATCGCCAGGCTGGCCAGTTTGCCGCTCATCATGGTGGCTTCTACACAGCCTACGTTCAGGCCGGTATACGTCCAGTCGCCTGCCAGGTAAAGGTTGCTGTAACCCGACTCCCAAGCTTTCAGGCGGAAGGTGGTGGTGTTGGCTGGGGCGGTCACGTAGCGCTCGGTCGGCTCAAAATTCACCCGAATGTAAGGCTGACCGACCAGCGTGTCTTGCTTGAGCTTGCCTGAAGCATCCAGCCCCAGTGGGAACAGTGGCTTCAAGCCAGTGGCCATAAAGCGCTGCGCCGCAGCAACCGCCGCAGCTTGCATTTTGGCAGGGTAGGTGGTGTCGGTGAATGGCGCGGGCACGTCAGTTTGCGCCAGCACGTCTGCGAAGTACCACAACGCTTTGGGCGTGCTTGCGGCAGGCCAGTTCTCCCATTTGATCAGGCGCGAAAAGTCGACAATCCCGTCGTACGGCACGGCGTAACCACAGGCCAAGCCGGTGTCTGTCGGGTTGGTGGGCGCCAGCACCAAGCCCAGCTCGGGCGTGGTTTTGTTCAGCCACATTTGCAGCGACTGGGTTTGAATGGTGGGGATGTTGGCCAGCAGTTGCTGCCAGGCGGGCTTTTGCGCCACCAGCTCGCTGCAAAGCGTGGGCACTGCGCCCAGCGATATGGCAAACACCAGCGTGTCAAAGTCGGTACCCGCCGTCAATGTACGCTGCGCGGGGCAGGCCCAGCCGCTCCAGTAGCTTTCAAGGTCAATGCCTTGGGCTTGTAGCGCCGCGCCTTGGGCCAGTTGCGCAAAATTGGGCTCGGCTGGCCAGCAGCTTTGGCCATTTTCCGTTGTCAGTGGCGCATACGCAGCAACGCCGCTGGCCAGCGTAGCCTGCACATCCATATCGACTGAGGTGATGTGTGTGCCGCCTGCGTTGGTGTGCAGCGCCTGGACTTTGCTGAAAAACTCGAATCTAACGCCACGGCGTTTGAGCAGCTCGTACATCGGCAACACCAGCGATTCACCCGTGCCATGGCCAAACAACCAAAATGGCGCGCCCAGGTAGCCAAAGGTGCGCAGCACCCAGTGCAAGTAAGCGCCCGCCCCCATGCTGGACGCCACATGCGAGCCATTTGGGAACTGGTACAAGATGCCGATGGGTGCTTGTGCCATCGGCGAATCAACGGTGGCCTGGCTTGCCCCGTGGTGCTGCAGCCACGCTGCGTAGTTGCCGTAAGTGGCGTCCATGTCCATCTCATCGTAGCTTTTGCCGTCAATCCAGCGGTCCCGCACAATGCCGCGCAACAGCGCTAAAAAATAGTCCAGCGCGGTGTAGATGTCTTGCAGTTCTGACCTGGTGGCAACCAGCCCTTTTATCAAATTCAGCAGGTCATCGAAGACCGTCAAACTGGCCAGCACGGCCAGCGCTTGCCCCTTGCCAATACTTGAGCGCAGTTGTGCGAAGCCGGCCTTGAGCGACTGCGCGCTGAGCCCGGCAAGCGCGCTGGAAAGCATTGATTCAGCGAGCGCTGGCACGCTTAGCAACTCATTGAGCATGTGCTCTATGGTGTCCGGCAGCGCGCCTACAGCCGTCATCGCGTCGGCGAACTTTTCGCCATCGCGCGGGCCCAAATCGTTGGGCGGAAAGTTAATTGCCGACATGCGAATGGGCGGTGTGCCATGGTCAGTGCCATGGTGCCAAACCAATGACAGGTATTGCTTTTCAAACACCTCATCAAACGTGTAGGGCCAACCTTCTGGTGTTGCGGCCAGCGCTTCATAAACGCGAGACACCGCGTCCAGTGCGTTGTAGTAGCCACCGCCAAACAGGTGAATGCCGTGCTCTTCAATCTGCCCATTGGCGCCCCGACCCGTGGCGCATTTGCCGCCCAAGCGCCAGCCCATTTGGTAGATGGTGATGTGGTCAATTTGGCTTTGCCACGCCGGGTTGTTGGTCAGCTCTAGCGCAGTGCTCAAGGCCCCGATGCCGCCGCCCAAAATGGCGATTTTCTTTTTTGTCGGTGTGTCAGCCATGTTGTTACTTTCCCTTGCAAAAAAGTTGGAAAGTAACAATCGTACGCTGACTTATTTACCCCGCCCAGCCCGCCTTGCGCAACGCGTCTACATAGCGGTCGCGGTGATCTTTTTGGCTAAACGGGTGGCCCACTTTGAGGGTCACCAGGCCCATGTTGGGCATCAGTTGCTGGCCGCCCTTAAAAACGCGCTGAGCCGCTTCAATGTCCCCCGCAGCAGCCAGGCAGGCCGCGTACAGGTAATGGTTAAAAAACCAATCGCTGCGCTGGCTGATCGCTTGCTCCGCATACTTGCAAGCAGTGCTGTAGTCCTCTTCAATGAACGCCGCCATGCCAAGTGTGAACAGCCACAGCGACATGCGCGGATCACTCGGGCTGGCAACAATGGCGGTGTTGACATGGGCGATGGCTTCTTTCGTTTCGCCATTAAAAACCAGCAAACGCCCCAGCTCGCCAACAGCCGCCGCAAAGTGGGGGTACAGCTCAATGGCGCGGCGTTGCGCTGCGATGGCGCGCTGCATGTCGCTGACGCAGGCCGCAGCAACCCCCATGGTGAAGTGAGCAAAGCTGTCGCGGTCGTCCATGCTGAGGGCCTTGACCGCCAGTTTCATGCCGCGCTCGATCACCGCCTTAGGATCAGCCGCCCAGCCCGACCAAACATCGGTAAAGAGGCTAAACGACAGCAGCGACAGGCCGCAAGCATCGTTGGGCCGCATGGTGATGGCTTGCTCCAGCAGGCGCTTGGCCTCGTCGCTGTGGCGGCGGGTTGAGCGCCAGTAGTGCCAGCGCGCCCGCATCAACAAGTCCCAGTGCGCCAGACTGGCCGTGCTGTCACGCCCCGACGCCTGCGCGGCTTGCATGGCTTGGCGTTCTTCCTGCCGCAAAAACAGCGGCTCGATGGTGCCCACGACTTTGCTGACTATGTCCTCTTGCAGGGCAAAAAAATCTTGCACTGGCCTGTCGTAGCGCTCAGACCACAGCGTCTGCCCGTTGCTGCCGTCCAGCAGCTCGGCGCTGGCCCGAATGCGGTTGCCCAGTTTGCGTACCGAGCCCATCACCAGGTAGCGCACGCCCAGCTTTTTGCAAATGCTGTTGACCCGCAAGTCGTCGCCCCGAAAGTTAAACGACGAGCCGCGCGCAATGACAAACAGCCAGGGGCTGCACGCCAGGCTGGCAATGATGTCTTCTGCTAATCCGTCGCCAAAATATTCCTCGTCTGGCCCGCCGCCGGTCACGGTAAACGGCAGCACAGCCAGCGACGGCCGGGCACCGAGGGCTGGTGTCGGGCTGGCCAGCGCGGGCTGCCCGACACGGTAGGCACGCACAGGTTTGTCAATGTGGCGCAGCTGGCATTCACCCAAGTCTTCAATCAACACATCCATGGCTAAAACCATTTGCGCATATACCGGGGCCGAAACCACCGTCTCCCCCGGGTTGGCCAGCGTGGACAGACGCGCTGCCAGGTTAACGCCGGCGCCGTAGATGTCGGCACTGTCCGTCCACACGTGGGTGCTGTGCACGCCGGCTCGCATTTTCATGGTTTGGGCCAAGCCAGCCTCAGCTTGCAAGGTATGCAGGCTGGTGTGCAGGGCAAAGGCAGCTTTGATGGCGTTTGTGCAGGTGTCAAACTCGGCCAGCAAACCGTCACCCAAGCTTTTAACCATGCGGCCTTGATGCTGGGGCAACACCACGCTTTGCGCGTTGCTCGCAAACTGATGCCAACGGCTGACGGTGCCACTCTCGTCAACCGCCATCAGGCGCACCGACTCGACCAGGTCGATCATCAAAACTACTTTTTCGCTGCGCGGCAACACGACGCCATGATCGTTCAAGGGCGTCATGCCATGAGCTGCCGCCACGGTCTCTAGCGGCGCGCTGGCAAACAAGCCCGCGGTCGCCGCGTTAGCAGGTCCAGTCGGCTCGTTAAATAAATCACCAGGTTGTGTTCTCAAGGAAGGCTCGCTGTGTTCTATCAAGTAGCGCCTGCTTAAACAGCCGTAAGCAAGCTTGGGGTGGCTGCGGCTCACCCGCCTGGGGCGGTGTTCTTGGTTGTAATTTGCGCTGCCGCACGTTAAATAGTGAAAATTAACATTTTTTACGCGCGCTGAAGCAAATGTATCACCGCGCCGCCATCAATGCGCCTGAGAACTTTTAAAAATGCGAAGTCAAATCTTCCTCGCCCGGCCTTGGCTAACGCGTGAAAACATGCTGCGTTGCTGGGCACTTACAACCTAGCCGGGCAATGGCCGGCGCGTTAGGCGGTGCAGGCCTGATAGTTGCCCAAGAGTTGGCCAAGATAGCCAGCGGGCACAACGAATGTCGCGGCCTAAGGTGAATGGCTGATCAGGCGATGTGATGCCTCAAGCGGCCTCTTTATAAAACACCCCGGCATTCAAGCCGCGTGCAGCCAGCGGTGACACGGCAGTTGCAATAGCGGCGATGTGTTCGGGCGTGGTGCCGCAACAGCCACCGACGATGTTGACCAGGCCTTCGGCGGCAAATTCATGCAGCAGGCGTGACGTGACGTCGGGCGTTTCGTCAAAGCCGGTGTCGCTCATCGGGTTGGGTAGGCCGGCGTTGGGGTAGCAGCTGATAAATGTGTCGCCCGCCACGCGCGCCAGCTCTTGAATGTAGGGGCGCATCAGCGCGGCGCCCAAGGCGCAGTTCAGGCCGATTGCCAATGGCTGCGCGTGGCGCACGCTGTGCCAAAAAGCGCTAACAGTTTGGCCGCTCAAAATGCGGCCCGATGCGTCAGTGACCGTGCCGCTGATGATCAGCGGCAGGCGCTCGCCTGAGTTGTCAAAGTATTCATCAATGGCAAACAGCGCGGCTTTGGCGTTGAGGGTGTCAAAAATGGTTTCAACCAGCAGCACATCGCTGCCGCCCTCGACCAATGCCTCGGTTTGCTCGTAGTAGGCTTTGCGCAGTTCTCCAAAGCTGGTGTTGCGCGCGCCGGGGTCGTTCACGTCGGGGCTGATGCTGGCGGTTTTTGGGGTGGGCCCCAACGCGCCAACAACAAAACGCGGTTTGTCTGGGGTTGAAAACTTGTCACAAGCGGCCCGCGCAATGCGGGCTGATGCGTAGTTCATCTCGGTGGCCAGCTCGGCCATGTCGTAGTCGGCCTGGGCTATCGTGGTGGCGCCAAAGGTGTTGGTTTCAATCAGGTCGGCACCAGCGGCAAGATAGCCTTCATGAATGTCGGCAATCACGTCTGGTCGAGTCAGGCTCAGCAGTTCGTTGTTGCCTTTGATGTCTTTGTGAAAGTTTTTGAAGCGCTCGAGTTGGCTGTTCGGGCCGGCGTACCCAGCCCCTCTGTACTGCTCTTCACTCAATTTAAAGCGCTGAATCATTGTGCCCATGGCACCGTCCAAAATGGCGATGCGCTGCGCAAGAATGGCTGGCAGCTGCTGGCCACGGGTGTAGGTGATCGGCTTCATGATGTTGGTGCTTTCAAAGTGCGTGTTCGGTATAAAACTTGCCGCCGTGGTACAGCAGCGGCGCAGCGCCCGCGCTGTGGCTGCAGTGCTCCACTTCACCGACGAAAATCACATGGTCGCCTTCTTGGTACTGGCTGCGGTTAAAGCATTCAAAACTTGCCACCGCACCGGCCAGCAGGGGCGCACCGGCCACGCCGTCGGCATATGCCACACCGTCCCACCGGTCAGCGCGTTTGCTAGCAAAGCGCTCGGCCAGCGCCTGTTGGTCGGCCGCCAAAATGTTGATGGCGTAATGCGAGCCAGCGCTGAAAGCCGCCATCGAACTGGCCGCTTGCGACAAGCTCCACAGCACCAATGGTGGGCTCAGTGACACTGAATTAAACGAGTTGGCGGTCAGCCCAATCAGCTCGCCGCTAGCGGTTCGTGCCGTGACAATCGTCACGCCAGTGGCAAACATGGCCAGCGACGCGCGAAACTCAGGGGTCGAAAAACCGGGGGTTTTAGCGGTAGATGTTTGGGGCGTTAGGGCGTTTGGGTGGAGCATAAAAATATTCAAAAACTCAGCGTATTTTGCCCTAGGCAGCTCAGCCAGCGCATTGTGGGGCTGGCATAAACTAACAACCATGCGCCTCGTTCGTTTTTTGTGCTTTTCAGTGTTAAGTTTTTTAACGGTTGGCTCAGCAGACGCTGCGCCGCCGTGTGACGAGTTTGCAGCCAAACTGCCGAACGTCAAGCGCAGCCTGTGTGAATCCGCCCGGCTGCTGCCCAGCCAGGCTAAATCTGCTCTCGGGCGCACGCTGTGGGCCCGCGACATCAAGTCTGACAACGCAAAACTCCGGGTATTGGTCGTTGGCGCCATTCATGGTGACGAGCCGTCGTCAGCATCAGTGGCGCTGCATTGGCTGCAGCTGGCCGAACTGGGCGTGTTTGACATGCCGCAGCCGGTGCACTGGCGTTTTGTTCCGGTGCTTAATCCTGATGGGCTGTTTCACCAGCCGCCGCGCCGTGTCAACGCCAACGGGGTGGACTTGAACCGCAACTTCCCCACACCAAACTGGGAGCGTGACGCCAAGACTTACTGGGAAAAACGTACCAACAAAGACCCACGCCGCTACCCGGGCGTCAAGCCGCTGTCTGAGCCTGAATCAGCATTCTTGTATGAGCAAATGCAAAACTTCAAGCCGCAGCTGATCGTCAGCATTCATGCGCCCTACGGTGTGCTGGACTTTGACGGCCCGGCCAAAGGCGGCTACGTACCGCCGTCAAAACTTGGCCGCTTGTACCTTGACCAAGTTGGCATTTTCCCTGGCTCGCTCGGAAACTACGGCGGCGTTCACAAAGGCATTCCGGTGGTCACAGTTGAGCTGCCCAACTCAACCCGCACCCCGCTGGATGCAGAGATGCGCCAAATGTGGCTAGACCTGCTGCGCTGGACGGCCGAGCACATCAAAGAGCGCGTCGCCCAGGGTGCTGGCGGGGCGTTTGAGACGACAACCCCGCGCCCTTGATGCTCCTATTATAGGAGCTGCATGCCTATACGTTTATTGCGCTACCGGCGTATTGGCTTAGAAAATCGCAAGATAAAAAGGCCACACAACGGCAAGGTTGTGTTCAACGACCCAAGCCAACAGGCGTTAGCAGTCGCTCCACAACCTTCCCGTTTTTCAGGTGCGACTCCACAATCTCGTCAATGTCGTGCGCGTCCACGTAGGTGTACCAAACCGCCTCTGGGTAGACCACCGCCACTGGGCCAGCGGCGCAGCGGTCCAGGCAGCCCGCCTTGTTGACCCGTACGCTGCCCGGCCCTGACAAGCCAGCTGCTTTGACTTGCGATTTGCAGCGGTCAAAGCCTTCTTGGGCGCGGTGATTGGCGCAGCTGTCTTCGCCGGCCTTTCGCTCATTGAGGCAAAAGAAAATGTGGCGTTCGTAGTAATGTTCAGCAGCTGTGGGCATTGTCATGAACCTGATTTTACTGATCTTCAGTACCCGAGTGAGCCGATAGCCTGGCCAACAAATACAGCAACGCGGCGTAGGGCCATAACCAGCCCAGCCATTGCGCCAGGCCGTGAAAGCGAATAAAACGCCCTTGTTCCCAGGTTTGCAGCGTTTGCGCAAAGTACGCGCTGGCCGGGGCCTGGTTTAGCAGGCTCAAGTAAATGGCCAACGCCAGCAGGGCAAATGCCGCAGCACCCCGGCGCGGCAAAGGCAACATTAATAGCGCCAGCACAGCCGCCAGCCACAAGCCGACGCGCACCGGCGCATCCAGCCAAGCCCAGGCATGCTCTGGCCCGTAGCTGAGTGCCGCCGACAGCGCTGACGCCCCCACACCGACGGCCAGCATGAGCATTGAAAACACCGCCCGCTGGCGCGCCGTGCGAATCACGCAGTAACCCAGCAGGCAGGGGATCAACGCGCCAAGTGCCACGCACAGCAGTTCAACGCCCGGCACCAGTGGCTGCAGCTCAATGTCGCGCAGCGGCAGCCAGTTGATAAACGGCGTGCCCCCCAGAGCCTCGGACAGTGCAATTTCAAGCCGCTCCAGCACTTGGCCCAGCCCCATCGGAACCGGCGCGGGGAACAGCAGCGCCACCGGCCAGAGCAGCAGCAGCGCCATGGCGCCACTGGCATCGCGTGCAAACCAGCGTGCCTTAAAGCGGCTCCAGGTGCTTACCACGCCCAGCGCATTCAAAGCCCATGCAGTGCAGGCCCCCAGCGTTGTACCAACGATGTTCAGCACCCAATCGGCGTTTGACGGAATGCGCGACGGTAAATAACTTTGCAGCGTTTCCATGCACAGCGACAGCAGCGCGCCGCTCATCACGGCCAGAGCCAAAGCCAAGCCCGCGCCGCTGCGGCGCAGACCAATCAGAGCCAGCAAAAAACCCAGCGGCGCATAGCCCAGCGTGTTAACGGCAACGTCAAAGCCAACCAAATACTGCGGCCACGGCGCGGTTAAAAAGGTAAGCGGAGAAATGCCCTGGTCGCGCCAGTCGGCGAAAGGGTAAAGACTGGCGTAAACAACCAGGCAAATGAATGCAAAAGCCAACGGGAAAGCCAAGGTTTTGGTTGGCACACGCCTATGGGGCTGTTGCGCACCCCTATCGTTCTCGCTTCGCTTTGCTACGTGTAGTGCCTTTTCCCCTTGCAAGGGACGACGCGTTGCGCCCGGCAAAGCCTGTTCTCCCGCGTCTGCTTGTGAATTCACGGACTTCACGGGGTAGCCTAGTTCAGCTTAAAACGGCTTGACCACCACCAAAATCACCGCCGCCACCAGCAGCAGCACCGGCGCTTCATTGAACCAGCGAAACCACACATGACTGCGTGTGTTCTGGTCCGCGACAAACTTCTTGTAAATGCCGCTGCACATATGGCCATAGCCAATCGCCAGCACCACCACCACCAGCTTGGCATGCATCCAGCCACTGCCGCGGCCCACACCGTAGCCCAGCCACAGCCAAACCCCCAAGCCAACCGCAGGCACCGACAAAATATGTGTGAAGCGCAGCAGTTTGCGCGCCATCAACAGCAACCGTTCCCGCTCAGCCGTGCTGCCCGTCGGCACCATCGCCAGGTTGACAAAAATGCGCGGCAAGTAAAACAAGCCTGCAAACCAGCTGGCAACAAAGATGATGTGAAAAGATTTGACCCAAAGCATCAACGTAGTTTAGTCGCGTGTGACGAAATGATCGTTGGCTCCGTCTATCGCCATCAATTCGGATTTTTGGGATGAAATGCCGGGCGCGTGCTGTGTCGCTCTTCGACCCCCTACCAGGGTCGCGCTTCACTTAAAGCGTACTGTGGGTGCTTGAGGATGAGCACCGCCGCACACCACACGCTAGCCAACACACCGTGACGCAGTTCGCCCAAAAAATGAAGGTAAACGATGGGCGAAAAAAAGCCCGGAGGCAGAGCCGTCCGGGCGGTAAGCCTTTTTGCTGTCACACGCGAAGGCCCCGCTCAGGGAGGAAAAGCGGGATGCAGCTGCTGAAAGCCGCCACACTCTCTTATTTTAGGCCTGTTAGGTCTGAAATGTGAAAAATAACAATTCCGCTTGTCTGGTTTCGACTAAGGAAAACCATTAGACCCCTTGAAACACCGACCGGTCGGGCAACAGGCTACCGTTCACGGGTTAAGGGCTCGACGCCTTGCCTGGCAAACAAACGGATTGCCGACTCACGGCGTGACGATTCGGTCACTGCCAGGCGGAGGGCGCGGTGGCAACTATTGGCGGGGGTAGCTTGGGTTGCACCCGACTTAACATCTGGGTTCTCGCGGAAGCTGACGAAGAGTGACGAAGAGTGACAAATAGCGATCAAGAGCGACAACGAGCGACAACGAGCAACATCAAGCAACATCGAGCAACAGCGAGCGACAAAGATTTGGCACAATTTGGGTATGACATTTACCCGTGCACCCTATGCCCCGTTCCCAGCAGGCCGCCCGCGCCGCTTGCGCCGGGATGCCTTTACCCGCAACCTGGTGCGTGAAAACACCTTGAGCCCGCATGATTTGATTTACCCGGTGTTTGTCACCGAGGGCAAAGGCCAGCGGGTGCCGATAGTGTCCATGCCGGGCGTTGAGCGCTTGAGCTTGGACTTGCTGCTCCCGGTGGCTGAAGAATGCGTGAAGCTGGGCATACCTGTGATGGCTTTGTTTCCAGTCATTGACGGCCAGTTGAAAACCTTTGATGGCATAGAGGCTACCAACCCCGACGGCCTGGTGCCGCGTGTGGTGCGCGAGCTTAAAAAGCAGTTCCCCGGCCTGGGTGTGATGACCGATGTAGCGCTGGACCCTTTCACCACCCACGGCCAGGACGGGTTGCCAGACGACAACGGTTACATCATGAACGATGAGACCACCGCCATGCTGGTAAGGCAAGCCCTGTGCCAGGCCGAAGCGGGCGTTGACATCGTCGCGCCCAGCGACATGATGGACGGCCGCATCGGCGCGATACGCAATGCGCTGGAGGCCAGCGGCTACATCCACACCCGCATCATGGCCTACAGCGCCAAATATGCTTCAGCGTTTTACGGTCCGTTTCGTGATGCCGTGGGATCAAGTGGCAACCTGGGCACCGCCGACAAAAAGGCCTACCAAATGGACCCGGGCAATACAGACGAGGCGCTGCGCGAAGTCGCCATGGATATTGCCGAGGGCGCTGACATGGTGATGGTCAAGCCCGGCATGCCGTACCTCGACGTGGTGCGCCGCGTCAAAGACGAATTCAAAGTACCGACGTTTGCCTACCAGGTCAGCGGTGAATACGCGATGCTCAAAGCCGCCGCGCAAAACGGCTGGCTGGACCACGATGCGGTAATGATGGAAAGCCTGCTGGCCTTCAAGCGCGCTGGGGCTGATGGTGTGCTGACCTACTTCGCCATTGAAGCGGCCAGAAAGTTACGTTAAAATTACTACAAAGTTAGGAGCTGCTAGCGCCCTATTTACATGGGCTACAGCCTTTAATTGCTCCTAAAACACTTCAAAAACAGGCTGACCATGGATTCACCACGTGCAAATCATTGAATTCACCGCCGACAGCCTGCGCTTTGTCGATGCAGCGCCTGCCAAGCCACCGCCTGATGGCTTCGTGTGGCTTTTTTTAGAGCAGCACGAGTTTGAAGTCTCTCAGGCTCAAATTCAGCAGGCCGCCAGCAATTTGGGAGGTTCGGCCTTGCTCGACTTGCATTGCCAAGACCTGGCTAACCCGCTGCATCCGTCGCACTACGACTCGACCTCGATTTATGACCTGATCATTTTCAGGCGCTTGGCCACCCAGCCTGAAACGCAGGCCGAAGACGACCAGGACAAAGCCATCGGTGCTGTCCACGGCCAGGGCAGCACAATTAAAAAACGTGGCGAACGTTTGCCCACCTTTCACCGCATTGCATCAAAAGCGGTTGGTTTTGTGGTGTTTGACCGCTGCCTGATCAGCGTGCACCCGCCCGGCTGCTATGCCGCCAAAAGTTTTGTGCAGCGGTTTTTAGCCGACGCCAAGTTCAGTCTCGACGCAGCGCAGCTTGACCCAGCAGCAGCCCGCAGCCGCCTGCCGATCAGCCCCGCCGACCTGGCGCTGCGGATGATCAACACCATGGTCGACAGCTACCTGGACCTGCGCAAAGTGCTGTCCAGCCAGCTAGAGCGCTGGCAGGCCGACCTGCTGCGGGCCAATTCCCGTTTTGACAACTGGGGCGCGCTGATGACGGCACGTACCCAGCTGCATCTGCTGGAAGACCTGTGCGACGAGCAGCATGACGCCATGCAAGAGTGGCTCGATTCGATGCGCGAGCAGCCGCTGGTCACGTTTGTCAAAACTGGCGACGCAGCGCTTCAGTCGGCCCAGCACCAGCGCGACCAGTTGGTGGCCCGGGCGCGCGACGTGATGGAGCACATTGCGCGGGTGCTGCAGCACGCCCGGCGCCTGGAGCAATCAGCCGAAACCGTGGTGCAAATTCACTTTAACGCCCAAAGCAACCGCACCAACGACATCATGCGCACGCTGACCGCAGTCACCGCTATTTTTCTGCCGCTCAATTTGATCACTGGCTTTTTCGGCATGAACTTTGAGTTCCTGCCCCTGATTCACCATCCCACTGCGTTTTGGTGGACTTTCGCTTTCATGGTCCTGGTTGTGGTGGTGGTGCTCACGCTGTTCATGCGTAAGCGCTACATTGCCCGCACCAGCCGCTGACCTGAGCCGCCCTTGCCCGCATGAAAAACCTGTTACCCCAGCAAGCCTACGACTGGCTGCAAGAGCACCCGGACGCGCTGTTTATCGATGTCCGCATGGAAATTGAATCGCTTTACGTCGGCCGGCCGCCCAGAGCGGTCAACCTGCCCTGGTACGAATACCCTGACCTGCAACCCGATGCCGAAAAATTTGCCGCCGCCGTGCTGCAAGAGGTCAGCAGCAAAGACCAGCCACTGCTGCTGATTTGCCGCTCTGGCCAGCGCACACTGCCTGCCGGACACGCGCTGGAGGCAGCTGGGTTCACCAACGTTCAGCAGGTGGTGCATGGCTTTGAGGGTGAGCTTGATGAGCACTTCAAGCGTTCTACGTTGTCGGGTTGGCGCTTTGATGGTTTGCCTTGGGAGCAGATGTAGCGGCTTAACTAGCAGTTGCTATTGACTTGACAAGTAAGCCGATAGCCCAATAAATACGTGCGCTAGCAGCTTCTTTATCCATAGCAAATAAATAAATAAAATTGACTGAATTGATTCATCAACCGTCCGCGCAGGGCATCCTGGCAGAAGTCTTTGGCTATGCCGACTTTCGCGGCCCGCAAGCCGCTATCGTCGACCATGTCGTTAACGGCGGCGATGCACTGGTGCTGATGCCCACTGGCGGCGGCAAGTCGCTGTGCTACCAAATCCCTGCGATTGCCAGGCAAAATGCGGGCCACGGCGTGACGATTGTCGTGTCGCCACTGATAGCGCTGATGCATGACCAGGTGGGCGCGCTGCATGAGGCGGGGGTGTCGGCAGCGTTTTTAAATTCAACCCAGAGTTTTGAGGAAAGCAGCGCCATTGAACGGCTTCTTCAAAACGCGGACTTAACTTTACTTTACGCAGCGCCCGAGCGCATCAATACGCCGCGCATGAAGGACTTGCTCCGTGGGTTGAATGCGCGCGGCAAGCTCAGCCTGTTTGCGATTGATGAGGCGCATTGCGTCAGCCAATGGGGTCACGACTTCAGGCCCGAGTACCGGTCTTTAAGTCTGCTGCATGAGCTGTTCCCAAATGTGCCCCGCATGGCACTGACCGCCACTGCCGACGCGCTAACACGGCAAGACATGGTGGAGCGCTTGCAGCTTGAAAGTGCAGCGCAGTTCGTGTCAAGTTTTGACCGCCCCAACATCCGCTACACCATTGTTGAAAAGCTGGACGCCACAAAACAGCTGCTGCGCTTTATTCAAAACGAACACGCAGGCGAAGCCGGCATTGTGTATTGCCAGTCGCGCAAAAGGGTGGAAGAAATTGCCGACACGCTACAAGCTGCTGGCATCAACGCCATGGCCTACCACGCGGGTCTTGACTCGGCACTGCGCCAGCAACGGCAAGACAAATTCTTGCGCGACGACGCACAGGTCATGGTGGCCACCATTGCCTTTGGCATGGGCATCGACAAGCCCGACGTGCGCTTTGTCGCGCACTTGGACATGCCAAAAAACATCGAAGGCTACTACCAGGAAACCGGCCGCGCAGGCCGTGATGGCGAAGCCGCCGACGCCTGGATGTCGTACGGCCTGCAAGACGTGGTGAACCAGCGCCGCATGATTGACGAAAGCCCCGCCGGGGAAGAATTCAAACAGGGCCTGCGCGGCAAACTCGACGCGCTGCTGGGCCTGGCAGAGGCGACCGATTGCCGGCGCGTGCGGCTGCTGCGGTATTTTGACGAAGCCAGCCTGCCCTGCCAAAACTGCGACAACTGTTTGTCGCCCCCGGAAGTCTGGGACGGCACCGACGCGGCGCGCAAGCTGCTCAGCACCATTTACCGCGTGCAGCAGCAAAGCGGCATCAGCTTTGGCGCGGGCCACATCATGGACATCCTGCGCGGCAAAACCACCGACAAAGTCACCCAGTTTGGCCACGAGCGCCTCAGCACCTTCGGCATTGGGGCAGGCTTGTCTGAAGTGCAACTGCGCGGCGTGCTGCGCCAGTTGATCGCGATTGGTGCCGTGGCGGTAGATGCGCAGGCGTTCAACACGCTGCAACTCACCGACGGCTCGCGCGCTGTGCTCAAGGGCGATGTGCCGGTGCGCCTGCGGGAATCAGTCTCGGCACCCTCAGAGCGCAAAGGCAAGCGCGCCTCCTCCTCATCATCATCACCGTCATCGAAATCAACCGGTGGCAAGCCCGCCCTGCCCAAAGCCGCCATTGCACTGGACGACGCAGCGCAGGCGCGTTTTGCTGCTCTCAAAGCCTGGCGTGCCGAGGTGGCACGCGAACACAACCTGCCCGCCTACGTGATCTTCCACGACGCCACGCTGGCGGCCATCGCCGAGCGCGCGCCCCATTCGCTGGATGACCTCCAGGGCATCAGCGGCATTGGGGCCAAGAAGCTGGAGGCTTATGGGGAAGCGGTTCTGGC
>JAYWFR010000249.1:0-18919 GCA_043778695.1 Polaromonas sp.
GAGGTTGTCGGTAAAGGCACGATGGACACTGTGTTGAACAAGGACCGCGAGTCGATTCAACGCGACGTCGTTAAAAGTGTGCAAGCGCAGCTCGACCGCTACAAGACGGGTATCTTGATCCAAACCGTCAACATCCAGAACGTACAGCCGCCTGAGCCTGTTCAAGCTGCGTTTGACGACGCCTTGAAGGCTGGCCAAGACCGCGACCGTTTGAAAAACGAAGGGCAGGCTTATGCCAACGAGGTAGTGCCGCGCGCCAAAGGGACCGCCGCTCGGTTGAAAGAAGAAGCCGACGGCTACAAAGCCAACGTAGTGGCGCGTGCTGAAGGCGATGCACAGCGCTTTAAATCCGTTTACACCGAGTACCAAAAAGCGCCGCAAGTCACACGCGACCGCATGTACACGGACGCGATGCAGCAAATTTACAGCAGCGTGACCAAGGTCATGGTGGACTCCAAGCAGGGCAGTAACTTGCTGTATCTACCGCTGGATAAATTGATGCAGGCAGCTGGCAGCAGCGTTAGCCCAAGCAGCCCAGACACCGCTGTTGTTCCGAGCGTCGCGCCACCCGCTGCTGCACCACCGGCCGCTGCAACAGACACACGATCGCGCGACGGTGGTCGTACCCGTGACCGTGACAACCGCTAATCGGCAAAATCATCATGAATAAACTTGGCCTTCTCATCACGTCACTGCTGGTAGCTTTGGCAGTTTTCGCTTCGACACTTTTTGTCGTTGACCAACGTCAGTTTGGTGTGCTGTATTCATTTGGACAAATTAAGGAAGTCATTACTGAGCCTGGCCTTCGCTTTAAGCTGCCGCAGCCGTTTCAAAACGTCGTGTTTCTAGACCGCCGCGTGTTGACACTGGACAGCCCTGAAACCGGCTCCATCCAAACGGCAGAAAAGAAAAATTTAGTGGTTGATTGGTTGGTCAAGTGGCGCATTGCTGATCCTAAGCAGTTCATCCGTAACAACTCGGGCGGCACCAGCATTCAAACAGCCGAGGCGCGTTTGACGTCGGTGGTGCAAGATGCGTTGAATTCGGAAGTGACCAAGCGCACTGTCAAGGATGTGTTGTCCACCGACCGCGACAAAATCATGCAGGGCGTGCAGCAGCGTTTGATTGACGACGCCAAAACCTTCGGCATTGAAATTGTTGATGTGCGCATCAAGCGGGTTGACTTCCCGGCGTCGGTGGCTGATTCGGTCTACCAGCGCATGAAGTCTGAACGCCAGCAAGTTGCCAATGAGCTGCGCTCTACGGGCGGCGCTGAAGGCGAAAAAATTCGCGCTGATGCAGACCGCCAACGCGATGTGCTGGTGGCTGAGGCATATCGCGATGCGCAAAAAATCAAAGGCGAAGGCGATGCAAAAGCGTCGGCTCTTTACGCCGAGGCGTTTGGCCGTGACGCACAGTTTGCCCAGTTTTACCGGAGCCTGGACGCGTACAAGACCAGCTTTAACAAAAAAAGCGACGTGATGGTGGTTGACCCCTCATCAGAATTTTTCAAGGCGATGCGCGGCAACGGCGCTACAGCCGCCCCGACAAAGAAATAAGACCATCGATGGAGTCCAGCATTTGGTTGGCGCTTGCTTTGGTGCTGGTCATAGAAGGCTTGCTGCCGATGGTGTCACCGACCCGCTGGCGCCAAGCATTTTCCCAAGCGCTCAAGTTGAACGACGGACAAATTCGTTTTTTTGGTCTTTGTTGTTTCATTTTGGGAGCAGTCGCAATTGGGTTTTTGGTTTGACACGCTTGAGCCGTTAAATCACTTGGGCAGCTTTTAGAAAGCTGTCATAAGCCCGGTAAAATCTGGGTTTTACCAGCTTCAAGAATCTCATGCCCGCCTCGTCTACATGGCAATTGCCCGATCAAATTGCCGATGTTCTGCCCTCCGAGGCGCGTCACATTGAAGAGCTTCGCCGCCTATGGCTAGACACCGCGCGCAGTTACGGTTACGAGCTGGTCATGCCGCCGCTCCTGGAGCATATTGAGTCGCTGCTTACAGGCACCGGCGAGGCGCTTGATTTGCAAACCTTCAAGCTGGTTGATCAGCTGTCAGGCCGCACGCTCGGTCTCAGGGCTGACACCACCCCGCAAGTTGCCCGTATTGACGCGCATCTACTGAACCGTAGCGGCGTTGCGCGCCTTTGCTACTGCGGCCCGGTGCTGCACACCCGGGCTGATCGGCCGCATGCCACGCGTGAGCCCTTGCAGCTCGGCGCTGAGATTTATGGCCACACCGGCCCAGAGGCCGACCTGGAAGCGCAAATGCTGGCCCTGCAAGGCCTCAAAGCGTCGGGCATCAATGACTTGGGTGTTGACATGGCCGATGTGCGCATTGTTAACAGTCTGTTGGCGGGCACAACAATGTCCGCTAAAACACTGAGCCAAATCCATGCAGCGTTGGCCGCCAAAGACGCGGCTGAGCTGAACAGCTTGAGCGCCAGCGTGAAGGACTTGCCCGCCGCATCGCGCGAAGGTCTGAATACCCTGCTCCAGTTGTACGGCGATGTCAAAGTGCTTGATGAAGCAGAAAAAGCCTTGCAGCCCAATGAATATGTGGGCAAAGTGCTACAAAGTTTGAAGTGGCTGGCATCACATGTGAACGCGCATGCCGCTGTCAGCTTTGACCTGGCCGACCTGCGCGGCTACACCTACTACAGCGGTACGCGCTTTGCCATTTACGGCCACGGTGCTGAGCTGGCACGCGGCGGGCGCTATGACGAGGTTGGGGCAGTGTTTGGCCGCAACCGCCCGGCTGCGGGCTTTAGCCTGGATTTGAAGGAACTTGTTGCCGTGTTGCCGCCACGCGCGTTGAAGGCTGCCGTACGCGCCCCTTGGGCCGAGGACGCAGCGCTGAGTAGCGCCATTGCCAAGCTGCGCGCGCTGGGCGACACCGTGGTCTGCGTGTTACCTGGCCATGAGCATGAAGTCAATGAATTTGATTGCGACCGCGAACTGATTCAGGCCAACGGAAAATGGACGCTTACCGCGTTGGCCAAATTGGCTTGAAATATCTCTTCCCCCCAACTTTTTAACCAAACCCCTGATGATGACAAACAAACAAGCCACCTCCGCTGGACGCAACGTCGTGGTCGTAGGCACCCAGTGGGGTGATGAAGGCAAAGGCAAGTTGGTCGATTGGCTGACCGAGTCTGCTCAGGGCGTGGTGCGCTTTCAAGGCGGCCATAACGCCGGCCACACGCTAGTGATCAACGGCGTTAAGACTGCACTTAATTTGATTCCAAGCGGCATCATGCGCGCTGGGGTTAAGTGCTACATCGGCAACGGTGTGGTGCTGTCAACCGCGCATTTGTTCAAAGAAATTGCACAACTCGAATCGCAAGGCGTCGAGGTTCGCTCGCGCCTGCGCATCAGCGAAGCTTGCCCGTTAATTTTGCCCTTTCATGCCGCGCTGGACGCCGCTAGAGAAGCTTTGCGAGAGCAGGGCGGCACTGAGAAAATCGGTACTACCGGCAAAGGCATCGGCCCGGCGTATGAAGACAAAATCGCCCGGCGCGCGCTGCGTGTGCAGGACTTAAAGCACCCTGAGCGCTTCGCCACCAAGCTGCGCGAGTTGCTCAAGTTGCACAACCACGTGCTGACCACGTATTTGAACGCATCCGCTATCGATTTTGAAGCTACTTACGCCGAAGCTATCAGCCACGCAGAGCAACTCAAACCCATGATGGCAGATGTGTCACGTGAATTGAACGACGCCCACAAAGCCGGTGCCAATTTGCTGTTTGAAGGCGCCCAGGGTACTCTGCTTGACGTTGATCACGGCACCTATCCGTACGTCACGTCCAGCAACTGCGTGGCGGGTAACGCCGCTGCTGGCTCTGGCGTCGGCCCGGGCATGTTGCACTACATTTTGGGCATCACGAAGGCGTATTGCACTCGGGTGGGTGGCGGGCCGTTCCCGACGGAACTTGACTGGCAAAAAGAAGGTACGCCTGGCTGGCACATGAGCACAGTCGGTGCAGAGCGCGGTGTCGTCACCGGCCGCTACCGCCGCTGTGGCTGGTTTGATGCCGCGCTGCTCAAGCGCTCTGCGCAAGTCAATGGCCTGAGTGGTTTATGCATTACCAAGCTCGACGTGCTGGACGGCATTGACAAACTCCTGCTGTGCACAGGGTACGAGTTAGATGGTCAAGTCACCGACATTTTGCCGATGGGCGCAGACGACATTGCCCGCTGCCAGCCGATTTACGAGACCCTGGACGGCTGGAAAGACGTCACGGTCGGCATCACCGACTACAACAAGCTGCCTGTCAATGCGCGCTTGTATTTGCAGCGCATCAGCGACGTCACCGGCGTGCCGATTGCCATGATTTCAACCAGCCCCGACCGCGACCACACCATCATGCTTACCCATCCTTATCTAGCCAGCTAAAAGCATCTTTAGACACTAAAAAAGCTTGTAGCCCAATAAAACGTTGTATCAGCGGCTACTAAAACAGGAGCAAACAATATGTTGACAGAAGACGGCAAACATCTCTACGTCAGCTATGACGAATACCACAATTTGATTGAAAAGCTTGCCATCAAGGTGCACCAATCGGCCTGGCAATTCGACACCATCTTGTGCTTGGCACGAGGCGGCATGCGCCCCGGCGATATCTTGTCGCGCATCTTTGACAAGCCGCTGGCCATCATGTCAACCAGCTCTTACCGGGCAGATGCAGGCACAACCCAAGGCGCGCTCGACATCGCTCGCTTCATCACCACCCCCAAAGGTGAAATCGCTGGCAAGGTGCTGCTGGTCGATGATTTGGCCGACACCGGCCACACGCTAAACGCGGTCATCCACCAGCTGAAAAACAACTACGCCCCCATCAGCGAGCTGCGCAGCGCCGTCATCTGGACCAAAGGCGTATCCACCTTTCAGGCCGACTATTGTGTTGAAACCCTGCCCACCAACCCGTGGATTCACCAGCCGTTTGAAAGCTACGACTCCCTGTCGCCAGCGGAACTGCTGGCGAAGTGGAAGATTTGAGGCAGGCGGTGTAACGCTCTTGCCGATGGCGGCCCGCAACTGTAACGGCAGGGCGTTAAGCCGTCAGCTTTTTTAATTTCCGTTTAAATTCCCGCTATGTGCGCTAGCACGCAGTCATGGCGCGGCGTTTACGCTAAGCTAAATCATCGTTCAAGACTGCTACCTTCAGCAGCAGGGCCGTGGCTCATTCCTTCAACCTGAAGGGCAGCAGCGCACCAGAAAGGCCCTTATGGCATCCTCCAGCAACCACCTGATTGATTTGCTTCCCCGCAAAGACCGCTTACGCTTTTTGGGCGCCTGTGAAACCGTTGAGCTGCCATTGGCCCAGGTGCTGTGCGAGCCCGGCAAGCCCACCAAGTACGTGTACTTTCCCACTGATGGGTTTATCTCGCTGATTGCGTTGGTCAAAGGCAGCCCCGGAGTTGAGGTGGGCATGGTGGGGCGTGAAGGTATGCTGGGCGTACAACTTGCCCTGGGTGTGGCAACTGCCCCCCTGCATGCCCTGGTGCAAGGCGCTGGCACGGCCTGGCGCATCGGCACCAAAGCCTTCAAGGCAGAACTGGCCGCCAGCCCAGCGTTACAAAATGAGCTGCATCGCTACCTGTACGTGCTGATGGCGCAATTGGCGGAATCAACGGCTTGTGTGCGCTTTCATCAAATTGGCCCGCGCCTGGCGCGCTGGCTGCTGATGAGCCAGGACCGCTCACGCGCCAGCAGCTTTGTAGTTACGCAAGAGTTTTTGGCCTACATGCTGGGCGTGCGTCGGGTCGGCATCACTGCAGCCGCCGGCGCGCTACAGCGCGGTGGGTTGATCGCCTACAGCCGAGGCAAACTGACGGTGCTTGACCGCAAAGGACTGGAGCAAGCCGCTTGCGGCTGCTACGCAGCGGACCAAAAGACCTATGCCGAGTTGCTATAGATCTGATCTCCTGATTGCTGTCAGGCCAAACGGCCCAACGCCACGCTTTGCAAGCGAAGACCCCATGCAAGCGTCTGGTGTCGCTTGCTGATGGATCGTTGCTAACGGATCCTTGCTAACGGATCGTTGCCATGGTCTGATGTCGCGTAATGACGGCGATTTTTACCCAACCGGCGGTGCAAACCCGATGCCAGTTTTTACTTCTTTGCTTCAGAATCAAGTTTTCTGGAGACCCCATGGCAAACGTTCAGTTGACCCCCGGTTTATCTCGCCGACGTTTTAATTTGGCAGTAACTGCCGCTGCCAGCGCCGTGTGCGCACCGCTGTTGGCACAAAACACCTGGCCCAACAAACCTATACGCATCATCGTGCCGTACACGCCGGGCGGCTTTACTGACCAAATGGCACGCATCGTCCAAGTGGGCTTACAAAACCGCTTACAACAAACCGTGACAATTGACAACAAGCCCGGTGCCAACAGCATCATTGGCGTCGACATGTTGGCAAAAGCGCCGGCTGACGGCAGCACCTTTGCGGTGGTCATTGCCGCCTACGCCGCCAACAACACGCTGTATTCAACTCCAACGGCCAAGTTGCCGTACGACGCGCGCAAAGACCTGACGGGTGTGTCATTGCTAGGAATTTCCCCGTTATTGGCTGCTATCAACAACGATGCACCTTTTAAAACCGCCAAGGGGCTGATTGACTACGCACGCGCTAATCCGGGCATGGTCAGTTTTGGCTCGTCTGGCAACGGTTCTGCCGCGCACTTGACGAGTGAGCTGCTCAAGTCCCTGACTAAAACCTATATGGTGCACATCCCGTACCGGGGCGCTGTGCCTGCGCTAACGGACTTGATGGGGGGGCAAATTCAGCTGTTTTTTGACGCTGCCACCGGGCTCATCACCCAGGGCAGGGCGGGCAAAGTGCGTTTGATTGGCGTGGCCAGTGACCGCCGCCTGCCTGCCGTGCCTGATGTGCCGACGTTCATTGAGCAAGGCATAACCGGTCTTGCTGGCTTTACCGGCAGCACCTGGGCCGGCATGTTGGCCCCAGCGGCTACGCCCAAAGACATCGTCAAACGCATGTCTGATGAGGTCGCGCGCATCATCAAAAGCGATGAAATCCGGGCCAGGCTAGACGCAATGGGTACCTTTGCTGCCGGTAGCAGCCCTGAGGAATTTGATGCGTTTATAGGCACCGAGACCGCCAAGTGGGCCACCGTCATCAAGTACGCTGGCGTCAAAGCTGATTGATCAGTCAGCGCCGGAGCTTGACGTTTGCACGCGGCGCGCCCCGTCAAACCGGCGCGCCCAGTAGTCGATGGTCATGCTTTCAACCCGTACTTCAGCGCCTGGTTTGGGCGAATGGATAAACCGGCCTTCGCCCACATAAATACCCACGTGGCTAAAGGTGCGCTTGAGGGTGTTAAAAAATACCAGGTCACCAGGTTTGAGGTCTGACTTGTCGATGTTTTGTGTGGCAGCGGCTTGCTGCTCGGCACGGCGCGGTAGCACCAGCCCAATGCTTTGCTCGTACATCGCGCGCACAAAACCACTACAGTCAAAACCGGTTTCTGCCGTGTTGCCACCGCGCTTGTAGGGCACACCCAAAAATCCCATGGCGTTAACCACCAGCTCTGACGCTTTGCTGGTCACGTTTTTACTGACGTTTTGGCGAACCTGGTCAATCTGGCCCAACAAACCTTTTTCAGCCAGCAATTTGTCCAGGTCGTCACCACTTTGGTTGGGCGTAGCGTAGGCATTTGCGGACAAAAGCAGTGTTAGTGACAAGGCAAGACGGGTAAACTTTAAACGCATGGCTTGCAGGATACTTGAAACAAGCAGGTCAAGTCAACCTCAAGTTGTTTCTTGAAAACCATGATAAACCCTTGATTTGTAATGAAATAGTCGAATTGAGCCCTGCGCGGCTTGGACTGCAACTCTGCCTGCGTCAGCTGATCAGACGAAAATATCAATCAATCAATTAGCCCCTTTGCGAGTTAAAAATGCCCTTCAAATCCGCTTTTCACCCATCAAATCGGCCTTTAAACCAAGTGTTTATTGCGCGAGCAGCTATGGTATTAGTAGCACTCTCATTGCTTCACACTCTGGTGGCAGCTCAAAGCGTGCGCCCTGAAATCGCTGCCAGCGGCCTGCAAAACCCGTGGGCAGTGGCTTTTTTGCCAGACGGGCGGTTTTTAGTGACTGAGAGGCCAGGGCGGCTACGCGTGGTTGAGCCGACTGGCAAAGTAAATCCACCGATTGAAGGCCTGCCAGACATTGCCAGCGGCGGCCAGGGCGGCCTGCTGGACGTGCTGCTAGACGCTGACTTTGCCAGCAACCGGGCGCTGTATTTTTGCTTTTCAGAGCCAGCCAGTGCTGCCAACGGGGCAGGCAGTGGTAACAGCACAGCACTGGCTCGCGCCACGTTAAGCAGCGACTTGACGCGCCTTGACCAGGTCAAAATTATTTTCAGCCAAAAACCAAAAGTGACCAGCAATTTGCACTTTGGCTGCCGCATTGTTGAAAGCCGCGCGCCAGGGCTGAATGGCAAAGCCGACGGCAAGCTGTTTTTGATGCTGGGCGAGCGCTATTCCCGCATGGCGGACGCGCAAACCCTGACCAACCACCACGGCAAAATCATCCGCATCAACAAGGACGGCAGCGTGCCAACTGACAACCCATTTGTGAATCGAGCCGGGGCGTTGCCTGAGATATGGAGCTACGGCCACCGCAAACCGCAAGGCGCTACGCTGGCACCTGACGGCACGCTGTGGATGCATGAGCACGGACCGCAGGGCGGCGACGAAATCAATCTGCCCAAGCCCGGCGCCAACTACGGCTGGCCTGTCATCACCTACGGCGAAAACTACGGCGGCGGCAAGATCGGTGAAGGCCTGACTGAAAAAGTCGGCTTGGAGCAGCCACTGCACTACTGGACACCGTCGATAGCGCCTTCGGGCATGGCGTTTTTAACCAGCGAGCGTTATGGCAAAGCCTGGCAAGGCAACCTGTTTGTTGGCTCGCTGAAGTTCGCTTACCTCAACCGCATTGAGCTGACCGCCCCTTACGGCGGCAAAGTGCTGCGTGAAAGCAAATTAATCAGTGAAGTAGGCGAGCGCATACGCGACGTGCGCCAGGGCCCAGACGGCCTGTTGTACCTGCTGACAGACAGCAACAACGGCAAGTTGATACGGCTGGTGCCGGTGCAGTGACGAGTCAAAAAACCTGACCAAATCCGCATGTAAAAATCAGCCCATGATTTTTACTAAGGCCTTTACAAGCGCACCCGTCAAAGCTGCTTATTTCAGTGGCGTTCGCGACACTCTCCTGGTTATTCCGTCTTACCTGCCGTTTGGTCTGGTTTGCGGTGTGGCGTCTGTCAACGCTGGGCTGACCACGGGCGCCTCGCTTGCTATGCCTGCGATTGTTTATGGCGGCTCTTCTCAGGCGGTGTTGCTGCAGTTCATACAAGGCAATGCGTCACTGTGGGTTGCCGTTTTATCCGGCTGCGTGATCAACTTGCGCATGGCGGTCTACAGCGCGGCCATGGCCAGTCGGGTGCGGCACTTGGGCAGGGGCCAGCGCATGCTGGTGGCGGCTTTTTTGGTCGACAACACCTTTGCCTTCATGCAAGCGCGTGAGCAAAGCCTGCCGCATGACCGGCACATCATTGCCTATTACGCGGGCACCAGCACCATGTTTTGGTCGTTTTGGTTTTTGTTTTGCGCTATTGGGGTGTTTGCGGGCAACATCGTGCCGAGCGCCTGGCAGCTTGACTTTGCCATTCCGCTGTCGTTTATTGCGATTGCTGCCACGTCACTTCGCAGTCTGCCCATGGGCGCTGCTGCGGTGGTGGGCGGCGCGGCCAGTGTGCTGCTGTTTTCGCTGCCGCTCAAACTTGGGTTGATTGCTGCTTGTTTGACGGGCTTATTGGCGGGCCTGATCGTCCAAAAAATGGTGGCAAAAACGCCATGACCAGCCTGAGCGCGTTGCAAAGTTGGTCGGTGGTGCTTGGCTTAGCGCTGGGCACGTTTTTGATCCGCTACTCTTTTATTGGCTTGTTTGCAGACAAAGATTTGCCCGCCTGGCTAGAAAACGCACTAAAACTCATGGTGCCGGCTATTTTTGCGTCAATTGTTTTCAGCAGCCTGGTGATGGTGGGCGGTGAAGTCGCTGGCTGGGCGTACTGGCCACGTTACGCCGCTGCCAGCATCGGTCTGGTGGCTGCTATTTTGTCGCGCGGCAACATGCTGGTTACTGTGCCGGTGGGCATGGCGGCGCTGCACGGTTTGCCTTGGCTGTTACGCTGAGACGCTGCTGCACTGTGCACAGCCAAGTTATCATGAAGTTATGACGCGTAACGCTCCATGATCATCAAGCCATGACGCTTAACGCCCCTTGGCGCAGCCTGCTGGCAAGCACCAACCGCACTGCCAAAGCCTGGCTGGGGCAGTGGTGGAAGTTACTGCATCTGGGCGCTGTACTGCTGCTTTTGGCGCTGTCGCCGTCCAACTACAAACGCGCTGATCGCCTGGCGCTGGGCCGGCACTTGTACGACAACACCGCGCCCATCATGATGGGGTTTTCAGTCCTGTGTGCACTGGTCAGCCTGGTGCTGACCCGTATCGTTGTGACCACGGCTTTAAGCTACGGCTTGTCGCAGTACGCGATGCAAGTGGTAATTCGGGTGTTGGTGCTTGAATTGATTCCGCTAACTGCTGCGCTTTTTGTAGCGCTGCGCTGCACCATCCCCGACGGCGCGGAGCTGGCAGAGATGCAGGCCCGGGGCGATCTGAACGCCTTGCGTCACAAAGGCATCAACCCGATGGCGCGCGAGGTGCTGCCCCGCGTGTTGGCGGGTATTTTTTCAACCATCACGTTGGCGGTGCTGAGCTGTGTGGTGGCACTGCTGGTGGCTTACGTGGTGGTGTACGGCTTTAGAGTGTCAGGGTTTGCGGGCTACACCCGCTTGTTTGGCCAGGTGTTTGGCCCGGCGGTGACCACAATTTTTGTCATGAAAACACTGCTGCTGAGCTTGGCGGTGTCGCTGATCCCGATGGCATCGGCGCTATTCGGTAACGCCGTCAACGGCACCCGCACCAGCGCTGAAATGCGCGGGCTGGTGCGCATGTTTGCTGTCATTTTGCTAATTGAGGTGTTGTCCTTGGTTGGCAACTATTATTAAAGCCATGAGCGAAAAACTCGACAGTCCAACCGACAACACGCCACCACCGGTGCCTGACCACTTGGAATTTAAGGCGGTGCTGCTGCTGGGCTTTATGTTCACGCTGATTGTGGCGGCAGCGCTGTATGTGATGTATGCGCGCGGTCTGTTTGAAAGCAGCCAGCAACTGGTGCTGGTGTCTGAAGACTCTGAGGGCGTGGTGGTCGGCATGAACATGACGTTTTCGGGCTTCCCAATTGGCCGGGTGCGCCGCATTGAGCTGGCCAGCGACGGCAAGGCGCGCATTGTGGTCGACGTGGCCAGCAAAGACGCCCGGTGGCTACGCCAGTCGAGCGTGTTTACCGTGGTGCGCGGCCTGGTAGGCGGTACCAACATCAGGGCCTACACCGGCGTGCTGACCGATCCGCCGCTGGAAGACGGCGCGGTACGCACCGTGCTGCAAGGCGATGCAAGCGCTGAAGTCCCCAAACTGATTGCAGCGGCCAAGGACTTGCTGGAATCGGTCAGCACCCTCGTCAGCAGCCAGGGCGCGCTGGGGGCCAGCTTTGGCAACTTTCAAACATTGACCGCCAAAATCAACGGCCCGGGTGGCGCGCTAAGTGTGGTGCTGGGCGGGCCCGACGAGGCTAAAAAACTCTTGAGCTCGCTGGACACGACCAGCAAAAACGTCAACGCACTGTTGGTAAAAATTGATCGCCTGACGGCCAAGGCTGATGCCCAGGTGTTTGGCGATAAGTCTGGCAACACGGGGCTGTTGCCCGAGACCCGGGCCACGGTGGTGCAGCTCAACGGCTTGCTGGGTGATGCACGCACCAGCTTGAAAAAAGTCGACGCGGTGCTGGTCCAGGCTGAGGGCATCGCCGCGAACGTCAAAGACGGCAGCAACGATTTAGGCGTGCTGCGCGGCGAGGTGGAGTCCAGCCTGCGCAAGGTTGACGGGTTGATCAATGAGATCAACCGCAAATGGCCGTTTGCGCGTGATGCTGAGCTCAAATTGCCATGAGGGTTGCCATGAACAAGTTCCTGATGACGTTGGCTGTTTTGCTTTTGTCTGCCTGCGCCTCAAGCCCCAAACCAACCGACTGGCAACTCAATGCCAAGGGCGCTATCGACCGCGCCGTAGCCGCTTACCTTGAAGGCAACAACCGGGTTGAAGCGGCCGAGATGACCAAGGCCAAGCGTGAGATTTCAAGCACTGGGCGCATCGACTTGATGGCCCGTGCAGAACTGCTGGCCTGCGCCAGTCGCGTGGCCAGTTTGGTGTTTGAGCCCTGCACAGGTTTTGAAAAGCTGCGCCAAGACGCCCCACCGGCAGAAATTGCCTATGCCGATTACCTGAATGGAAAATTGCAGCCGCAAGATGCCAGTTTGCTGCCAAAAAATCAGCAAATAAGTGCTGTAGCGGACATAAATAATGCGCTAGCAGCTATCACTAACATAGCAGATCCGCTCGCCAAGCTGGTTGCGTCTGGCGTGGCTTTGCAAGCCGGTCGTGCCAGCCCGGCGGTGGTGCAATCCGCTGTCGATGCGGCGTCAAGCCAAGGCTGGCGACGCCCGCTGCTGGCTTGGCTGGGTGTGCAACTGGCAGTGGCTGACAAAGCCGGAGACAGCGTCGAGTCTGCCCGCCTGCAGCGGCGCATCGCGCTGGCTGTGTTGCCTTGAGTTTGCCCAAGCCGTCAGCCACGCCCGCTGCCAAGTTACAACGCGGCGTGGTCAGCCCCTTGGCCATCGCCATGACTTGCGCGCTGGCGCTTGCCACTGCCATGGGGATTGGCCGCTTTGCCTTCACCCCGTTGCTGCCGATGATGCTGGCCGACGGCGTGGTTGACCTGCCCGGCGCCAGCTACCTGGCCAGTGCCAATTACTTGGGCTACCTGGTTGGTGCGTTGCTGTGTACCTTTCAGCCCTTCCTTTGGGCGCGTTTTAAAACGCTGCCTCAAGTGGCAGCCACCACTTGGCTGCGCAGCGGCTTGGTGGGTACCTGCGTTTTAACGCTTGGCATGGCGCTGCAAGTGCCTGCACTGTGGCCGTGGCTGCGTTTTGCGGCTGGCGTGGCCAGCGCTTTTGTGTTCGTGTTTACCTCGGGCTGGGCCCTGGCCCGTTTGGCCGAGCGCAACGCCAGCAACCTGGGCGGCTTGATGTTTACCGGGCCAGGCGCGGGCATAGCAGTCAGCGGTGTGCTGGCCAGTGGCATGGTGGCGTTGCACTGGACGGCAGCTGCGGGTTGGCTGATTTTTGGTGTGCTGGCCTGCGTGTTGACGGCGATGACTTGGCGGACATTTGGCATGAATTTCGGCATAAAGCCGGCCAAGCCCGTGCCGCTTAAAACGGACCGTGTCCTGGCCCCAGCTGTGCATCAAAAAGTCGTCGCCAGCCGCAGCCATATATTTTGGCTGGCACTGGCCTACGGCCTTGACGGCCTGGGCTACATCATCACCGCCACGTTTTTACCGGTGATAGCGCGGCAAGTCATGCCTGGCTCGGCCTGGCTTGATTTGTTTTGGCCGCTATTCGGCTTGGCGGTGGTGGCGGGTGCTTTGGTGTCGACGCGTATTTCACTCAAAGGGGACCTGCGCTATATCTTGGCTGCCAGCTACATGATGCAAGCCGTTGGCGTCATCATTACTGTGTGGCTGCCCACGCCCGTGGGCTTTGCGCTGGGCAGCTTGCTGCTAGGTTTGCCGTTCACTGCCATCACGTTTTTTGCGATGCAAGAGGTGCGCCGCCTCAAACCCAACAACGTCGCCAGCTACACCGGCTTGTTAACAGCCGTCTACGGCCTGGGCCAAATAGCAGGGCCACCGCTGGCCGCCTGGCTGCTTAGCCGCAGTGCATCAGTGGGGCAGGGGTTTAATGTGGCGCTGGAGATTGCCGCCAGCTCTTTGGTGCTGGGGGCGTTGATGTTTGTGGCGTTGGCGCGGGTTTATCCGAAGAGTGCTGCTGACCATTGAACAACATTGGGAATTCTTTTTATATCGCAAAACGTTTGCCTGCAAAGACACCGCAGTCTTGCACCAGCGCCGCCCCTTACCCCGCTGGGTAAATATTGAATCCGCAGCCCGGCGTAAATTGGACCAATTGGATGCCGCGGGAGAATTGTTGGACTTGGGTTCGCCGCCGGGCAATCGGCTGGAAGCTTTAAGCGGCAACCGAAAAGGGCAACACAGCATTCGCATCAACGATCAATTTCGCGTGTGCTTTGTCTGGACGACACTCGGCCCGCTAAATGTTGAAATTGTTGACTACCATTGAAAGAATGTCGCTTATGAAAAAGTTACCGCCCATTCACCCCGGTGAACAGCTTCGTGAAGAGTTCATGCTGTCGCTTGGGCTGTCAAGCAACGCTTTGGCACGCGCGCTGAACGTGACACCCGCCCGCATCAACGAAATTGTGCGTGAGCGGCGCGGCATCAGTGCCGACACTGCGTTGCGACTGGCTCGGTTTTTCAACACATCGCACCAGTTCTGGCTCAATCTGCAAAGCAAATACGACGTGCAACGCGCAGAAGATGCAGCCGGCAAAGTGATTGCCCGGATCCAACCTTGGAGCGAGTTGGCCAAGCACGTTGAAGCGGCGTGATAAACCGAGGGCGTGCCCATGCAGCGGGACTCTCAACAAGTTTTCAATGGTTGACAGCTCATGACCAGCAGCGCATTTCGAAGCATTGACCACATCCTGGTTCGGGTAAAAAATGCCCGGCAGATGCTCACGCTGTTTGCCCAAACGTTTGGACTCCCCGTGTCGTGGCCGCTTCAATCCAATGACTTTGCTAGCTATGGATGGGTCACGCTGGGCAATACGAATCTCGAATTTTGGGAGTCGTCAAACAATGGTGATTTGCCCAGCGAAGAAGTTTTGCCACTGTTTCATGGGCTGGCGCTTGAACCCGACAATTTAGCCGACAGCATCAAGACCCTGAGTGAGCGCGGCATTCAATGCAAAGCGCCGCGACCGTACGTTACCCAAACTCTGGATGGACGTGACGTCACGAATTTTACGAATGCAGTTGTGCTGGATTTGTCAAGCCCACTGGTTTGCATTTTCTTTTGTGAGTGGGGCCCTGATGGCACCATCTTTGCGTGGAACGAAAAGCTGACGACGGCTCAGCGGCGATTTAAAGAACATCAGCAGCTGTCGGCGTGTGCTGGAGGCAAACTTGGGATCACGGGGCTGGTTGAAGTGGCGATGGTCAGCACGCATGTCGAGGAGACAATATTGCGATGGCTGGTGACCACAGGCCACTTGTCTGAGCCGATCACGCAAGATGGGGTTCGGCTTAGTTTTCAGAGCGGCAATGACGACAAAATTGATTCAATCGTCATCGGTGTCCGCTCGCTGGACACCGCACGCGACGCGTTGGCTGTTGCAGGGCTTTTAGGCGAGTGCCTCGACGGCGAAATTTCATTGTCAAAAAATGCCTGTTCCGGTTTACGCTTTCGATTTAGGCAAGTCGCATGAACCGCTTGCTCAAGCTCCTTGCCTGGCCAGAGTTGTCAAGAGACATCCATAGATGTTTTTGAACCAATACGGCACAGTGCAAAATGACGATGCACTCTCAATTCAACTTTCTACAAAACCACTTATGCCAGCATCCGTAGCGCCTCAATCAGTGCAAAACGAGCAAGACTCGCTCTACTACAGCGCCTACCTGCGCCGCCATATCCGTACCGTGCCTGACTGGCCTGTGGCTGGTGTGCAGTTTCGGGACATCACGCCGCTGCTGCAAGACCCCAAGGTGTTCAGGGTGCTGATTGATGCCTTCGTACACCGCTACATGGACCCAGCGCTGCGCCCCGATGTGGTGGCGGGGCTGGACGCTCGGGGTTTTATTTTGGGTGCGGTGGTGGCCTATGAGCTAAACGTTGGCTTTGTGCCAATTCGCAAAAAGGGCAAGCTGCCGTTCACCACGGTGCAAGAAACTTACGAGCTTGAATACGGCAGCGCTACGGTTGAGCTGCACACCGACGCCGTTAAACCCGGTGACAAGGTGCTGCTGATTGACGATTTGATCGCCACCGGCGGCACCATGATGGCAGGCAAAAAACTGCTGGAAAAGCTGGGCGCCACAGTGATGGAAGGGGCGGCGATTGTGGACTTGCCCGAGCTGAAGGGCTCAGCCAAACTGCGGGCGGCGGGTTTGCAGTTGTTCACGCTACTGGACTTTTCTGGGCATTGATGTGCCAATCCTCAAAATAAGGTCAAAAAACCGACCCTTACCTAGGTTTTAACGGCGTTTGGCGGCAACGCCGATTGACCGCTGGCCCGCACCCCCACCGCAATGCCGCAGGTCACCAGCGCCAGCCCTGCCATCAGGTTCCAGTACAGCGGCTCGTTTAAAAAAATGACCGCGCCCAGTGCTGACAAGCCCGGCACCACCGCCGTCAACATGGTGGTGCGCACGGGGCCAAAGTATTCAATCATTTTGGTAAATGAAATGCCTGAAATCACCACCGAGCCGCCGCCTTGCCACACGGTGTGAAAAATAATTTCAGACCACGGCGCGGTGGCCAGCTTGCTGTGCAGCACGCCCGCCCACACCAGCGCGCCGTAGGCAGGGATGAAAGTGACCACGCAAAACACAATCACGGCAATGGTCGCGGGCACTGCGCCTAGCGCGTTTTTGCGGCAGGTCACTGCGTAAAAAGCCCAGCAGCTTGACGCGCACACAAACAGCAAGTCGCCAATATAGGTCTGGCTGGCGTTGGTTGAGTTAAAAACGGCATTGAAAATTGACACCCCGCCGACCAGCATCGCCCCGCCAAAAATCATGACTAGCCCCGCCATGCGCCCGGTGCTTAGGCGCTCACGCAGCAGCCACACCGACAGCAGTGCAGTCGACAGCGGCAACATGCCGGGCAGCAGCACCGAGCCGTGCGCGGCGGGCGCGTACACAAAGGCGCTGTAAGCCAGCACGGCGTAGGCCACGCCACCAAACGTGCCAATCAGCGCCGTGATGCGTAGCGGCAGCGGCGACAAGCCCAGCCAGGTTTGATCAGCCCGCAAACCTGGGTTGGCCAGCTTGATTTTGCGCACCATGACGTAACCCCACGGCAGCAGCACGGCAGCCGCGCCCACAATGCGGCACAGCACAATGTCGAGCGGGCTCAAGCCCTTCAATGCCATCAGCCGGGCTACAACGATGAAAGACGTCCAGATGACGATGGTGACCACGGCGGCGGTGATGCCGACTGTCTTGGGTGAAAAACGCATGGGATGATTATCGCGGCGGCAGGAGATGCCTTCAAGGCTCATGTCGACACGCTGAGTTAACCAACGATATGTGTTGAGCGCAATGCATCTCGTGACTTTTTGCGGTGCAGCCCGCACATTCCGTCTGGCGGCGTTTTAAAATTCAGCAATGACTCAAACATTGAAATTTGCAGTGATGGGCGCGGGTGCTGTGGGCTGCTACTACGGCGGCATGCTGGCTCGGGCGGGGCACCCGGTGGTGCTGGTCGCGCGGCCGCAGCATGCGGCAGTTATTGCCGCTGACGGGTTGCGCCTGCAAACCCAAATGTTTGACGAGAAAGTTCACCTGCAAGCCAGCACAGACGCCAGCGCCGTGCGCGATGCAGACGTGGTGCTGTTTTGCGTCAAGTCGAGCGACACTGAAGCTGCGGGGCGCTTGGTGCTGCCTTTTTTGCAAGCCGACACGCTCATACTGTGCCTGCAAAACGGCGTGGACAACGCCGACCGGTTGCGCGCCGTGCTGCCGGGGCACCTGGTCTGCGCTGCCGTCGTGTATGTCGCCACTGAAATGGCGGGCCCGGGCCACGTCAAACACAACGGCCGGGGTGATTTGGTGATGGAGCCATCGCCATTAAGTGCAGCGGTGGCGCAAGCGTTTGCCACTGCTGGCGTGCCCACCGTGGTGTCAAACAACGTGCGCGGCGAGCTGTGGGCCAAGCTGATTTTGAATTGCGCTTACAACGCTGTGTCAGCCATCACCCAGCTGCCATATGGCCAAACGGTGGCGGGCGTGGGCGTGCAAGACGTGATGCAGGATGTGGTGGCCGAGTGCTTGGCAGTGGCGCACGCTGACGGCGTGCGCTTAGCAGGCGACGTGCATGCCGCCGTTGCCAATCTGGCAGGCAGCATGCCCGCGCAGCTGTCGTCTACCGCACAAGACCTGGCGCGCGGCAAGCCGACAGAGGTTGACTACTTAAATGGCTTCATTGTGCAGCGCGGACAAGCGCTAGGCATTGCCACGCCAGCCAATCGGGTGCTGTGGGCGCTGGTTAAGCTGCTCGAATCAAAAAACCGCTGAATTAAGTGTCATTTAGAGCTGTAGCCCAATCAATACATGCGCTTGCTGCTTTTAAATTGATAGCGTACTTCAAGCTGCCAGTAGCTTAAAAATCACTTGCCAGTGCTGCGGCGTGACTGGCGTGATCGACAAACGGTTGCCTTTTTTTAGCACCAGCAAGTCAGCCAGCGCCAGCGTGGCGCGCAACTCGGTTAGCCCCAAGTTTCGGGTTTTGCGGATCACTCGTACATCGACCAACATCCAGCGCGGGTCTGCTGGTTTTGACTTGGCGTCAAAGTAATGCGATGCGGCGTCGAACTGCGTCGGGTCAGGGTAGGGCGCGGATGCGACTTCAGCGAAGCCAACAATACCGGGCTCGGCACAACTCGAGTGGTAGAACAACACGCCGTCGCCAACGCGCATGGCGTCACGCATCAAGTTGCGCGCCTGGTAGTTGCGTACACCGACCCAAGGCACCGTTGCGTTTTTAGCGGCCAGCGCATCGTCCACCGAGCATTCGCTGGGTTCGGACTTCATGAGCCAGTACTTCATTCGCCA
>JAYWFR010000250.1:0-7705 GCA_043778695.1 Polaromonas sp.
GGGTTGTAGCCCGTTCTTAATTAATAGGTGTCTTTTCAAGCAGGGGCCGCGGGACTGGCTTCGCCAGACCGCAGGCGCAGCGGCCCCCTCGGGGGGCAGTGGCCACACACAGTGGGCAAGCGTGGGGGCCATCTCTATAAAGCTTTACGCAAATTGGCGGGCGCAATGCGCAGCGCTTCGCGGTATTTGGCGACGGTACGCCGGGCGCATTCAATGCCCTGTTCCTTGAGCATGTCAGATATCTGGTTGTCGCTGAGTGGCTTTTTTAAATTTTCGACCGCGACGAATTGTTTGATCAACGCACGCACCGCGGTACTTGATGCGTTACCGCCAGTCTCGGTGCCCAGAGCTGAGCCAAAGAAGTATTTCAACTCAAACGTGCCAAATGGCGTGTTCATGTATTTGGCGGTTGTGACGCGCGAAATGGTGGACTCGTGCAGTCCCAGCTCGTCAGCAATCTCGCGCAGCACTAGCGGCCGCATGGCGAGCTCGCCATGGGTAAAAAAGTTTTTTTGCCGCTCAACAATGGCGGTGCTGACGCGCAAGATGGTGTCAAAGCGCTGCTGGATGTTTTTGATAAACCAGCGCGCCTCTTGCAGCCGCTGCTGCATGGCTTGGCCCGCGCCAGCGCTCGTGCCTGCTGCGCCCCCCAAGCCTTTGGCCTGCTTCATCGCGTTGGCGTAAATGTCTTGCACCTTCAAGCGCGGCATCACGTCGCTGTTCAGCGTGACTTTAAAGCCCCGCCCAGCTTTGACCACGATCACGTCGGGCACCACCACGTTGCGCTCGACGTTGACAAAACGCCGACCTGGTTTAGGATCTAATCGGCCAATCACGCCAATGGCACTTTTAATCACGCCTTCAGTAAAACCGCACAGCTGCGACAAGCGCTTGACGTCGCGTTTGGCCAGCAACTCGATGGGTTGCTGGCACATGGCCATGGCGGCACGGGTTTCTTCGCAGTCTTTGCAGTCCAGCAATTGAAGGCCCAGGCATTCAGCCAAATTGCGCGCGCCCACGCCGGCGGGCTCCATGTGGTGCAGCAGCTTCAGCGCCATGGCAAAGTGCTGCAACAACTCTTCGGTTTGCTCCAGGTCACCCTGCGCCAAGCCTTCAGCCAATGACGCCAAACTGTCTTCCAGGTAGCCATCGTCGTTGAGCGATTCAATCAAAAAATGCAGCACCGCGCGGTCAACGTCAGACAAGCGCAAGCTGAGCGACTGCTGATGCAAATGCGCTTGCAAGCTGATGTGTTCACCGGCCAGATCAGCGGCTTCTGCGTCGCCGCTTTCGATGTTGTTTTTGCGCGGGGCAGCGTCATTGCCCCACTCGCCGTCGTCGGGTGTGGACTCTACGCTGCCATCCCCCTCCCAGCTTTCTTCAAGTTTTGGCTCGGTGGAGTCGTCAGTCGTCTTCTCAAGCGTGCTTTGACTGTCGTTTGATGCTGTAGCGCTTGTATCATGTGCGCTAGCAGCTATAAATTCAGGAGCAGCTTCAAACTCTTGCACCTCTTGACTAACGGGTGTGTCGGGCTTGTCCAGTCCAAACTCTTCACGCGGTGCGGCGTCTTCATTGACATCTAAAAACGGGTTTTCGTCGAGCATTTGCTCGACCTCTTGGCTCAGCTCCAGCGTCGACAGCTGCAGCAGGCGAATCGATTGCTGCAATTGCGGCGTGAGCGCCAGATGCTGCGAAACGCGAAGTGATAAGCCCTGCTTCATAACAAGATCAGATCAGCGAACCGCGATTTTGCAAGCATGGGCCGCGGATCTGGCTTTGCCAGGCCGCAGGAGCAGCCCCCTGAGGGGGGTTGGAGAGTTTATTGGGGTCAGACACCAATTTCGTTGCGGTGCAATGCACCGCGCCCGAAGGGCGAGCCAGAGGCTCGACGAATTTGGGCTCTGACCCCAAAAAACTTGACGGCGGGGGGGGGCCATTAGTTCACATTTTGAAGTTTTCGCCCAAATACACGCGACGTACATCGGCGTTGTTCACAATCTCGGGCGGCGTGCCTTTGGCCAGAACATGGCCGTCGCTGATGATGTAGGCGTGGTCGCAAATACCCAGCGTTTCGCGCACGTTGTGGTCGGTGATCAAAACACCGATGCCACGCGACTTTAAAAAGCTGATGATGCGCTGGATCTCGATCACGGCAATGGGGTCAATGCCGGCGAAAGGCTCGTCGAGCAAGATGAACCGTGGCTGCGTGGCCAGAGCCCGGGCAATTTCAACGCGGCGGCGCTCACCACCTGACAGCGCCAGCGCCGGCGAATCCCGCAGCTGGTCAACGCGCAGGTCTTTGAGCAGGCCGTCCAGCCGCTCGGCCATCACGTCTTTTGACAGGGGCTTGCCAGCTTCATTGCGCTGTAGTTCCAGCACAGCGCGCACGTTTTCTTCGACATTGAGCTTGCGAAAAATCGACGCTTCTTGCGGCAGGTAACTCAACCCCAATCGCGCGCGGCGATGAATCGGCATGTGCTCAACCGACTGGCCGTCAATCGTGATCTCGCCCGCATCGGCGCGTACCAGGCCAACAATCATGTAAAACGAGGTGGTTTTGCCCGCACCGTTGGGGCCCAGCAGCCCGACGACTTCACCGCTTTGAACCGCCAGCGATACGTCTTTGACGACCTTGCGGCTGCCGTAAGACTTTTGCAGCCCGCTGGCGACCAGGCGGCTCACCGGCGCGGCCTGTGCTGCATTTGACGAATTTAACAACATCGCCTGATTGATTTCACCCAATTTCATTGAGCGTTACTTCTTGTCCACGCCGAGGGCGGGGCTGACCCGCAAGGTGGCGGGCGGCATAACCGGAGCGGGGACGGCAGACGCAGCAACACGCGGCGACAACAGCGCCCGCACCCGGCCTGTCGGGTTGGAAGCCGTTCGGTTTTGCACGCCGCCATCGACAGTGAACACATCGGTTTTGTTGTCGTAGTTGATCTGTGATCCGGTGGTTTCATCAGCCAGCACAGCGCCGTTGTAGCGGCGCAGAACGGCGCTCGTTATGAACTTGACCACGTCTTGGCGGCTGTCGTATTCAATCCGCTCACCTTCGCCTTCAATGTATTCGTCCAAGCCGTCACGCTTTTTGCGGTAGAACGCCAGCTTGCCCGGGCTGGATACCACCACCGCCTGTTGGTAGCCCTCTGGGTCTTGTTTGACGTCAACCTGCGAGCCGCGGATGATGGTGCTGCCTTTGGTGATGACCACATTGCCAATAAAAACGCTGGTCTGCTTTAAATCGTCATAGCGCAGGGCGTCTGCCTCAGCGTTCATTGGTTTGTCACGGTCGGCGTTTTCTGCCCAGCCAAGGGAGGGGTTGAGTGCCGTCAGAACAATGGCTAAAGCTAATGGGTATTTCATAAAGGCACGAATCTTGCTGCTCTTGGATTGAGCCATTGTAGCCAAGCAACCTTCGCCTCCTGCGCAAGGCTGTTGTTTTACAAAGACTTTTTAAATAAAAAAACCGCCGGGCAAGGGCGGGTTCGTGGTGCGAGGCATCGCTAGAGACCTGTTGCGGTTAAGCAGTGGGTTTTGCCTTTCGCGCCAAGCCGACCAAGTAGTCTGTCACAACCAGCGCGCGCTCCATGCTTTGCGCCAGCGAGCCGGTGGTGTAGTACTTGCCTGCCACGCCGAGCGCAGGCACGCCGTCAACCCTGTAGGAGTCTTGCAGCAGCGTCGCTTTGCGGGTTTTGGTAGCGACCGGGAACGAGTTGTAGGCCTCAGTGAATTTGGCTTTGCTGACGCCCTGCTTTTCAACCCATTTAGTGATGAGCGGCTGCGTATTGAGCGGCAGCTTTTCTACGTGAATGGCGGCAAACACTTTTTTGTTGAGCTCTTCAACCTTGCCCATGGCTTCGAGCGCAAAGTACAAACGCTGCTGCGGTTCAAAGTCAGGTTTGAAAGCAATCGGCGCGCGGCGCAGCACCACGTCTTTGGGCATTTTTTTGATCCACTCTTCCAGCTGGGGTTCAAACTTGTTGCAGTGCGGGCAGCTGTACCAAAAGAATTCGACAACCTCAATCTTGCCTGCGCCTGAGTCAGTCGGTGCCGACTTGTCTAGCACCAAATAATCGCTGCCTTCTTTCGGCGCCTGGCCTTGAGCGTGCGCGCCCGCGGCTGCGGCACCCAGGGCCAGGGCAGTTGCAGAAATTGAAAATTCGCGTCGTTGCATGTCTAGCTCCAAAAAATAATGTTTACCACCGTTGGGTTGTCCCACCCCAACAAAGTTCAACGTTGAACTCTGACCAGTGCTGTATCGACCCCGTTGCTGTCGAGCTTTTCCTTGTTCTTGTCCGCTTCGTCTTTTTTGTCAAAAGGCCCCAAGCGTACCCGGTACACCGTGCGGCCCGACTGTTCACGCTCAGTCACCCTGGCCTGAAAACCCAGCAACGACAACCTGGCACGTTGCTGCTCCGCGTCTTCAGGCGTTCTGAAAGCACCAGCCTGCACAAAATAGTTAAACGGGTCAACCCCCGAGTTGGATGACGCGTCTAATGTGGGCTCGGTTTTTACATCGGTTTTTGCATCGGTTTTTGCATCGGTTTTTGCATTGATTTTTGCGTCTGGCTTTGGGTCAGCTTTGCTGTCTGACTTGGCCTTGGCCAGGTCGCCCAAAGGGTCGGCTGACACTTTGGGTTTGGCAACAACTGGGGACGTGGCGGTTGCGGCAGCCGGGGCACTGGGAAGCGCTGGAGAAGCCGCGATGGTTGGCGCAGCAGAACCCACAGCACCCGATGCAACAGGCGCAGGCTTTACCGCGTTTTTACCGGCCAGCGGGCCATTTGGATCCCAATCCTTGTTCTTTTTGGCCTCAGCCGCATCGGTGTCAGCGCCTTTGGGCTGGGTTTTGTTTAAAAAAGGCACCGGCACTTTGGTCACGTACACGGCCACCGCCAGTGCAGCGCCCAAGCCAATCAGCGCGCCAATGATCACGCCCAGCATCGTGCCGCCGCGTTGTTTGTTAAGTGAAGTGTTCATGGCATGTCCGTTTACATTTTTCGCGGGGCGCTGACCCCCAAAACCGCTAAGCCATTGTGCAACACCTGCGCCGTAGCAGCGACCAGTGCCAGCCGCGCTAATTTAGTAGCCTCGTCGTCAACCAAGATACGTTCGGCGTCGTAGTAGCTGTGGTAACAGGCCGCCAGCTCGCGCAGGTAAAACGCCACGTCGTGCGGAGCGAAGCCGTCAGCGGCGTTGGTCAGCATGTCGGGGTACTTGGCAATCAGCAGCATCAGGGCTTGGGCTTGCGGGCTGACGAGCGGCGCGAGGTCAGCAGTTTTAAGCGCCGACTCATCGCCACCCCAAGAGGCAAGTACCGAGCAAATCCGGGCATGTGCATACTGCACGTAGTACACCGGGTTCTCGTTGTTTTTGGCCAGGGCCAAGTCGATGTCAAAAATGTATTCGGTGTCTGGCTTGCGGCTAAGCAAGAAAAAGCGCACAGCATCAGCACTCGTCCACTCAATCAAATCGCGCAGCGTCACGTGGCTGCCTGCGCGTTTTGAAATTTTGACTTCTTCACCATCCTTCATCACCCGCACCATGGTGTGCAGCACGTAGTCTGGGTAGCCGGGCGGTACGCCGGCGTTGGCAGCTTGCAGGCCCGCGCGTACACGGGCTATGGTGCCGTGGTGGTCCATGCCCTGAATGTTGATGGCGCGGTTAAATCCTCGCTCCCACTTGGCCAGGTGGTAGGCCACGTCGGGCACAAAGTAGGTGTAGGTACCGTCACTCTTTTTCATCACGCGGTCTTTGTCGTCGCCGTAGTCGGTCGACTTAAGCCACAGCGCGCCGTCTTGCTCATACGTTTTGCCAGCGTCTTTGAGCTTGCTAACTGCCGCATCCACCCGGCCCGAGCTGTACAAGCTGGACTCTAAATAGTAGTTGTCAAAGCGAACTGAAAACGCCTGCAAATCCAGGTCTTGCTCGCGCCTTAGATAGGCCACGGCAAATTGGCGAATCGACTCTAGATCTTCAATATGACCCGAGGCGGTGAATTCACGGTCATCAGACTTGACGGTTTTTTTAGCGATGAAGTCAGCCGCAATGTCGGCAATGTAGTCGCCGTTGTAAGCCAGCTCAGGCCAGGCGGCATCGCCTGGATTGATGCCTTTGGCCCGCGCTTGCGTGCTGGTGGCCAGCGTGTGGATTTGCACGCCCGCGTCGTTGTAATAAAACTCCCGGTAAACCCGCACGCCCTGGGTGACGAACAAATTGCAAATCGCATCGCCTAGCGCGGCTTGCCGACCATGGCCCACGTGCAGCGGCCCGGTTGGGTTGGCCGATACAAACTCAACCACCGTGGCCTGCCCAACGGTTTGTGATTTAACGCCAAATTGCGTGCCTGTTTGCAACACCTCACGAACCGTAACCTGCTTTGCCGACGGCTTTAAACGAATGTTGATAAATCCGGGTCCGGCAATTTCAATGTCTTGTACCCAGCGTTCAAAGGCGGGCTGCATCAGCAAAATACTGCGCAGCGCTTCTGCCAACTGCCGCGGGTTTTGTTTTAAACCTTTGGCCAGCTGCATGGCCGCCGTACAGGCAAAGTCGCCATGCGCTGCCACCTTGGGGGATTCAAACAAGGCTTTGTCACCGGCGCCAGGGGACAATTGTTCAAGCCCGGCACTCAAGGCGGCGAGCAAATCGTTTTTGATCAAAAGCATGGTTTGATTTTACGATGGCGAGCGGCTTGGGCTGTGTCGTCCAACTTGCAGCGCCCGGCGTTATGTGATGGAATCCCAACGGGTATTCAAACCGAAACCTTGAATTCAATCAACTTAACTGGAGCTCCCATGAAAAAACTCATCTCCTTGATGGCCATTGCTTTTGCGTTTTCCTTTGGCGTGACGGCGCACGCAGCTGATGACGACGCCAAAACCAAGCAGCAAAGCAAAATGGGTACATGCAACAAAGACGCTGACGGCAAAAAGGGCGATGAGCGCAAAGCCTTCATGAAGGAGTGCTTAAGCGCCAAATCCGACACCAAGGCCGAGCCCGCCACCCAGCAAAGCAAAATGAAGACCTGCAACCTTGACGCCAAAGAGAAAAAAGGCGACGAGCGCAAAGCGTTCATGAAGGAGTGCCTGAGCAAGAAAGCAGCATAAGTTTTAGCTAAGCCAGCCTGGCCAACGACCTGCGCTCTTCGGGCGTAGTGCCGGGCAGGTCAAAAAACTCCAGGAAGGCTCGGATCTGTTAGCAAGGGTTAGACAACTTCACCACGGTGCGCAATGAAACCGGGCAGCCGGCTCAGTTGCAATCCATGGGCACCACGACGGCATTGGCCCCGGCTTTTTCAAACCGGGGGTCGTAATTCATTGGTGACTTGAACGAGTCGGTGCAATAGCCTTTATGCGCAATGATTCCAGTGTTGCCATGAATCGCATAACGCGTCATCTTTTAACGACCTGAATGGCGGACACGGCCGCTCGCAGCCCCAGCAAATAGCTGTCCGGGCCAAAGCCGCAAATCTGACCTTTGACAATCTCGGCAAACAACGACACATGCCTGAAAGCTTCACGCGCATGGATATTGGACATGTGCACTTCAATGATGGGGCACTTTAAAACAGCCAGCGCGTCGGCAAGGGCGTAGCTGTAGTGCGTCCACGCTCCGGCATTGATGATGACAGCGTCAGTGCCGTCGCCATGCGCCTGGTGAATGCGCTCGACCATCGCACCTTCAAAGTTGGTTTGAAAGG
>JAYWFR010000251.1:0-7688 GCA_043778695.1 Polaromonas sp.
AGCGGCTGTGGCGTTGTTGGCCATGGCGGCTTTGATCACGCCATGCGGCGTGGTCCACAAATCGTGCACCCGCATGTCATAAGCCACCGGCGCTGCCACTGGTGCGGGGCCGACCATGTTCCAGGCGCTGGCGCCGCGCATCAGCCCCGTGGTGCGCTGCTCGCCGCTGCCCATCAGCGGCACTGCACCGCCACCGTTGGATTCGGCCCGGCTGCGCGCTGCGTCTTCCCTGAAGGCGACGTTTTCATAATCAGCCACACGTGAAAAACTTGAATAAGTGATCTTGGGCCAGGCCTGCCCGGGGGCAAATGCTTGGCCGAAAGTAGCGCCAGTGCCGCTGCCAGCAAATGAAATACTCTGCAAAGCGCTGCTGCCCATGACTGTGTTGGCACGCTGCAAAGCTGCGTCAGCGCTTTCACCCAGCTTGCTGGCGCAAGCTGACAAGCCCAGCACCGCAGTAATCAGGCACAGACGGAGCGAAGTTGAGCTGGTGACAAGTTGTGTTTGTTTTGGATGCGCCATAGAACAGTCTCTCCACAGGTAGTCAAAGATTTTCATTATGCTAGTCTCCTTCACTTGACACCACAATGCTTGAAAGACTGCCCCATGGACATGCCAACTTCTCCCTTGTCGCTGCTTAACGACCCCAGCTTGCTCAAAACCGATGCCTTGATCAACGGCCAGTGGGTAGCGGGCGGCAGCCGTTTTGATGTGCTTGACCCATCGACTGGCAAGAAGCTGGCTGATGTGGCCAATCTCGGCGCCCAGCAGGCCAGCGACGCGATTGACGCTGCCAACGCCGCGTGGCCTGCGTGGCGCAAAAAGACCGGCAAAGAGCGCCACGCGATTTTGATGAAGTGGTTTGCGTTGCTGATGGCCAACCAAGAAGACTTGGCCCGCATCATGACCGCCGAGCAAGGCAAACCCTTTGCCGAGTCTAAGGGCGAGATTGCCTACGGCGCCAGCTTTGTTGAATGGTTTGCCGAAGAAGCCAAGCGCATCAACGGTGAGACCCTGCCGCAGTTTGACAACAACCGCCGATTGATGGTGATCAAAGAATCGATCGGTGTTTGCGCAGCCATCACGCCGTGGAACTTTCCGCTGGCCATGATCACTCGCAAGGTCGCGCCGGCCTTGGCCGCCGGCTGCCCGGTCGTGATCAAACCTGCTGAATTAACACCCCTAACAGCACTGGCGGCAGCCGAGCTGGCCATGCGCGCGGGCATTCCGGCAGGCGTACTCAATGTGATCACCAGCACCCACAGCTCAGACATTGGCAAGGTACTGTGTGCCAGCCCCATCGTGCGGCATTTGAGCTTTACCGGCTCCACAGCGGTCGGCCGCATTTTGATGGCGCAATGCGCGCCTACCGTTAAAAAGCTGGCATTGGAGCTGGGCGGCAACGCCCCGTTCATCGTGTTCAACGATGCAGACGTTGACTCCGCCGTTGAAGGCGCAATGGCCAGCAAGTACCGCAACGCAGGCCAAACCTGCGTGTGCGCTAACCGGATTTATGTACAAGACGGCGTGTACGACCAGTTTGTTGAAAAGTTTGCGGCCAAGGTGAAGGGTTTGAAAGTCGGCAACGGCTTTGCTGAAGGCGTGACCACCGGTCCGTTGATTGAAGACAAAGCGGTTGCCAAAGTCGCCCAGCACGTGGCTGACGCACTGGCCAAAGGCGGCAAGCTACTGGCGGGTGGGCACAAATTAGACGGTCAGTTTTACGAGCCCACGCTGATTGGCAATGCAACCGCCGACATGCTGTGCGCCAAAGAAGAAACCTTTGGGCCGTTTGCCCCAGTGTTCAAATTTAAAACCGAACAAGAAGCCATTGACGCTGCCAACAACACCGAGTTTGGCCTGGCCAGCTACTTTTACAGCCGCGACGTAGGCCGAATCTTTCGCGTGGCGGAAGCGCTGGAATACGGCATGGTCGGCATCAACGTCGGCGTGATCGCGACCGAACACGTGCCGTTTGGCGGGGTCAAACAATCAGGCTTGGGCCGTGAAGGATCAAGTCACGGCATGGACGAGTACATCGAGATGAAATACCTGTGTTTGGGTGACATTCAAAAGTGACATCACCATGAAACGCAGACTTTTCATTCAGGCTGGTGTGACTGTGGCAGCGTTACTGGTTGCTCCGTTTTTCATAGCTGCTAGCGCACAAGATACGGGCGCTACAGGCCAAAAAGACCACCAAAAACGACATAAGCTAGTGCTTCAGGTCAGTGACAGCGACCCAGCCAAATGGAACTTGGCCTTAAACAACGCCAAGAACGTGCAAGACGACGTGGGCGCGGCCAACGTTGACATTGAAATCGTTGCCTACGGCCCCGGCATTGGCATGCTGAAACTGGAGTCGCCGAGCGCGGCGCGCGTGTCAGAGGCAGTCAAAGCCAACATCAAAGTGATTGCTTGTGAAAACACCATGCGCAACCTGAAGCTAACGCGAGACGATATGCAGTCAGCCATCAGCTACGTCCCGGCCGGTGTGACCGAGATCATGACCAAGCAAAGTGAAGGCTGGGCCTACGTGCGGCCCTGACTTCTATAATAAGAGCCATCGCGGGTGTAGTTCAATGGCAGAACGGCAGCTTCCCAAGCTTCAGATAAGGGTTCGATTCCCTTTACCCGCTCCACGCCATCTACGCACCAGCGGCGCGCATTTCGTTGTCTAGCCAAGTCTGGACAAGTGCTGGATTGTTGATGGTTTTCAACGACTGGTAGGCGACTTCAGCTTGCGGGAAGCGCCGCCTTAAAAAATTTAACCATTGCTTTAATCGCCCCGCTTGGGCTTTGTTGTCTAGCCGCGTGGTGACGATATGCCAAAAATGGGCTACCTGCGGCAGCAGTTGCAGCCAAGTAACAGCGCTCGGTGCCGCGTTGTGCATATCCGCCTTGATGGCCCAGCCAAGCCCCGGGTCTGCCACCGCGCCGCGCCCAATCATCAACATGTCGCAGCCTGACACCTCGCGGCAACGGCGTGCGTCATCAACCGTCCAAATTTCACCATTAGCCACAACGGGAATGCTGACCGCCGCGCGTATGTCGGCAATCCGCTCCCAGTACGCGGGCGGCCGGTAGGCTTGGGCTTTGGTGCGGGCGTGCACCACCATCTCGTCAGCACCACCTTCGCTAATCGCCAAGGCGCATTCCACTGCAAGTGAGTCGTCCAGGTAGCCAAGGCGCATCTTGGCCGATACCGGCATGTGCGCAGGCACAGCGCGGCGCACGGCAGCCACTATGGCGTGAATGGTTTCGGGCTCTTTGAGCAGTGCCGCACCACCGCCATGGCGGTTCACTACATTGGCTGGGCAGCCAAAGTTCAAGTCAATACCTGCGGGGCCAAGCGATGCCAAACGCGCGGCGTTGTCGGCCATACAGGCGGGGTCAGACCCCAGCAGTTGCGCGCGCACGGGCACGCCAGCAAAGGTGCGGCCGCCGTTATGCAGCTCGGGCACGATGCGGGTAAACACACGCTCGGGCAGCAATTGGTCTGTGATGCGGATGAACTCGGACACGCAGCGGTCAATGCCGCCGACGCGGGTCAAAATATCGCGCAAGACGAAATCGAGCAGCCCTTCCATGGGCGCTAACAAAATCATTGTTTAAACCGCACCCAATCGCCAAAGCGAGGTGACTTCCTTGGCCCGCGCTTCGGCCAATGGGTTGGTAGCGTCCAGCGCTTTGGGGTGCTCAGGTTTGGTGTCCATCTTGCCCAGCACTTTCAAGCCACCAGCATCTATGGCCGCCAGCAATTCAGCCCGTGTACGCAAGCCCAAATGCTCGGCAAAGTCAGACAAAATCAGCCAGCCTTCACCGCCGGGGGCCAGATGCGCGGCCAGGCCTTTGATGAAGCCCAGCAGCATGCGGCTGCCCTCGTCGTACACCGCGCCTTCAAGTGGTGAGCCTGGCCGGGCGGGTAGCCATGGCGGGTTGCAAACGATGACCGATGCGAGACCTTCGGGAAACAAATCAGCGTGCATCACTTTGACCGGATTCGGCAGGCGCAGTTTGTAAATGTTTTCTTTGGCGCAAATCAAAGCACGCTCGTCCTGGTCAGTCGCCACAACCTGGTCGACCTCACGCAACGCCAGAACGGCAGCCAGCACGCCAGTGCCAGTACCAATGTCAAACGCGACGAATTTGGCGGGGCGATTTTTGGCTGAATGTTTAGGCAGGGGCGCAGTCGCCACCAAATCAACATACTCACCCCGCACGGGGGAAAAAACACCGTAATGTGGATAGATGCGGTTGTTCGGTGCAGCCTTGGCAACCGCCGCGCCAGCGGATGTCAAAGCCGCAATTTCAACGCCCTTCTTGCGCCACTCATGCGCGCTGATAACGCCCATCAGTTCGCGCAGTGAGGCAACGCTGGGGCCGGTGTCATTTGCCTGACCCCAGGCTTCGATGCAAGCCTGTTTTGCGTCGGGCGCGCGGCGCAAGGCAACAGCGTAATCTGGCGCGAATTCAATCAACACCATGCCAAGGACCCGTGCGCGTTGCGCTTTGGCTTGTCGGTACAAATGAAACGCTTCGCCTTGGGGCACGCCAGTCTCAGCTTGGGCCAAAGCTTTTTTGCGCCCCATCTTGGCGGTTTTTGAAGCCTTGGGCGGCTTGTCTATCCGCCGGGTCAAAGCTTGTAGCAACAAGCGCGCGTTTTGAAAATCACCCCGCCACAACAGGCCTGTGCCCTCACAAGCCATGCGGTAAGCGTTGTCAGCGCTCAGCGTGTCGTCAGCGAGCACCACGCGCTTGGGCGGCGGCGCGCCGCGCTCAGAGCGCCACAGCGCTGTGCGAGGCTGTTTTTCCTCCATCCAGGTCAAGGTGGGGGGTGACGAATCAGGCGTGGAAAGCGTAGCGTTTGGGATGGGCATCAGGAGCGAGCAAAAAATGGAATCGTCTGTTTTAACAGATGGCAGCACCGGCTGCTGAAAACGCGCTACACGCGGCGACGAAAACGCTTGAACAACGTCACCACCACAAGCACCAAAGCACCCGTGACAAAGCCTGCCGCAGCGTTGATTAACAGCGGGGCCAAAGCCGCCGACACACCGCTCATTTTTGTGGTGAACTGCTCCACAAGATGTTGCAACGGCGCGATGCTGTGCAGGAGGATGCCGCCGCCCACCAAAAACATGGCAACCGTGCCCGCCACTGACAAACCTTTCATCAACCAAGGCGCAAGCCACAAAATGCTGCGGCCCAAGCGCTGCTCAAAACGGCGAAATGCTTTGCTGCCAGGCCGCTGGCTTAAAAAAAGCCCCGCATCATCCAGCTTGACAATACCGGCCACCAAGCCGTAGACACCCATCGTCATGATGACGGCAATACCACTGAGAACCGTGAGCTGGGTGACGAAAGAGCTGCCCTGCACCGTGCCCAAAGTGATGACAATGATTTCCGCCGACAAAATAAAGTCGGTACGCACTGCGCCTTTGATTTTTTCTTTTTCAACCGCCACCAGGTCGGCGGCAGGGTTTGACAGCGATGCCATCTGCGCCTCACGCTCAATGGCCTGCTCTGCCGCGCTGTGCAGATACTTATGCGCCAGCTTTTCGCAGCCTTCAAAGCAAAGGTACGCGCCACCCAACGTCAGGAGCGGCGTCACAGCCCAAGGCGCAAAGCTGCTGATGACCAGCGCCGACGGCACAAGAATCGCTTTGTTGATGAACGAACCCTTGGCCACGGCCCACACCACAGGCAGCTCCCGATCGGCTTTGACGCCCGCCACCTGCTGGGCATTGAGTGCCAAGTCGTCGCCGAGCACGCCGACCGTCTTTTTAGCCGCCACTTTGGACAGCAATGCCACGTCGTCCAGGATGGTGGCAATGTCATCAACCAGTAAAAAAAGGCTAGCAGCCATTAAGGTTCAGCTTGGATGCAGGTTGTTTGGGCGCTAGTCATTAAAAAGCCGCTAGCAAGCGGCTTGGTGTAAAGCTTTGCCTGCTGCTCAACGCGCTGTCAGGCGGCCGAAAACAAAGCCTATCGCGAGCGCTATGCCCACGGCTTCAAGCGGACGGTCCTGTATGCAGGTTTTGGCGTACCCCAGCGCTTTGCCCGGTGCCTCAGATATTTTGCGGGTTTCGTCAGCAAATCGGTCAGCCGCGTGCCCGGCACTGCCAGCCAACGAATCAACCGTGTGGTGCGCGCTGGCCGACAGGCTGTCAACTGTGCTACGTGCGGGCTCTGACAATTTGTCGATGCCTTGATGCAGCGCGGCACCGGCGGATTCAACACCGCGTTGTACGGCATTGGCAGATGAGCGGATAGGGTTGTCCATGATGATTCCTTTAAAAAATGAACGGCCTGATTGAGCGTCATCAGGCTTTACTTAAATTTAAAAAGAAACCATCGCATCGCTTGTGCGCTAGCGCAGGCGCTGGCTGTAGGACAAAAACGCCAGCATCAACCGGCTTAGTCCACCAAGCGTTTCAAGCGTATTTCTTCTAGCTTTACGCTGGCGTACGCCGTGGTGCGCAGCGACGGCATTTCGCGTTTGAAGCCCGCGGCTTGCTCATAAAACTGTAGCGCACGCTCATTAGCCACCAGCGCCCACAGCGTGACTTGCGTGCAGCCTTCTTCTTTCAGGCCATCACGCGCGCCGTCCCACAAAGCCAGGCCTGCGCCCTTGCGCCAGTGCGCGGGGGCCACATACATCGCCCAAATCTCGCCGACATTCGACTTGGTGCCCGCATCGCGCGAGCGGTCAAAACCCACAAAGCCAATGACCTTGTCGCTCTCAGTGGCGACCAGAATTTGTGGGTCGCTGTATTCAATCGCTTCCTTCCAGTAGGCCAAGCGTTTTTCAAGCGTCATGGCTTTGAGGACCTCATCAGGTATCAAGCCCTGGTAGGCAGCTTGCCAGGTGGCGACATGGATTTCAGCAATGGCTTTGGCATCGCGCGGAGCGACAGGACGTACGAAGTAGCTGGGCATTAAAAATCGCTTGTTAATTAAAGACAGCCAGGGATTGTCGCGCATGTTGTAATTTGCAGCGACATGGAACACCACGCTGCTAACCACGCCACTAACACCGCAACTTACACCGCAACTTACACCGCCAGTTACACGGCAATTTACGCCGCCCGTATTGACGGCACAGATCTCAGCTTCAGCGCGCCAGCAGACATGCCCTTGTTGCAAGCCGCAGAATTGGCAATGCTGCCCGATTTGAAAATGGAAAGTTCTTGCCGCAACGGAACGTGTCGTACCTGCATTTGCCAGCTGCTACAAGGGCAGGTCACCTACCGCATCGACTGGCCAGGGCTAAGCCTGGACGAAAAGCGCGAGGGATTCATCTTGCCTTGCGTGGCTTATCCGATGTCGGATGTGATGCTGGTTTTACCGATTTGAAGACCGATATCAAGCTGTAGCAGACTTTTAAACTGCTATGATTTTAGTACCTGCTAGCGCTCAAATCAATTGGGCTGTAGCCTGTTTTTATGCTGAAAACTTGCTGAATTTAATGTTTTTACCCCTTCTTCGCCCGGGACAAGGTGGGGGTTACGGGGACGCGGGCTTTGCAAGGCGCCCATATGTTGACTTGCTAGGGCGATGACTTCTGTTATGTCTTGGCTTTCAAGTCGATGCAATATCTGTTCGGCATCGATACCGAGGCGATGACTTACTCTTCAACGTTTGACTTCAGAGTCTGCCCAGAGGAGTATTCGCTTCACGAAATT
>JAYWFR010000252.1:0-3233 GCA_043778695.1 Polaromonas sp.
AGCACTCGATCACTAGGAATGCCCTCAGCCTGATACAGCTCGATGATGCGTTCGCCGCGGCTGACGGTCGCATCGGCATCAAAGCTCAGGCGCGCATCGACCTCGGTCGATACACGACCCGGAATGATCGACAGGACCTCGCATCCGAAGCGCACCAGCAGCCGGTCCATGCACTCGTCCATCGCGCGGCCCTTGAAGCGCGCCATCGTGTCGGCCAGGAGCGGCTGGTAGTCCGCTTTTTGCACGGCCTTCAAAATGAGCGACGGATTGGTGGTGGCGTCTTGCGGCTTGAATGGTGCGAGCTGCCGGAAATCGCCGGTGTCGGCAACGACGGTCGTGAATTGTTTGAGGGCTTCGAGCTGGTTCATGTGTTGAATTATGCGAGCTAAACCATTCACACAGACGGCTACAAACTTCGTTTGCGTTACGAAACTTGTACGACAGACACCCCATGATCTGCCAGACCAAGCCCTACAGAGTCGCCCACGTGCAGTACATCGGTCAGGTCAGGCGAGACGACAAAGATAGCGCCGAGTTCAGTTTCAAAGGTGTATTCGTAATTGCTGCCCAGGTAGGCCGACTTCGCCAAGCGAGCCGCGATGCCCGTGCCTGCCGCACCTATGTGCCACGCCTCTGGCCTGACCGCAACTTTTACCGCGCCTTCATGCACGCGCTGGCGGGGTGTGATGCTCAAAGGGCCGAGCGTGACCAGCCCGCTGGCGTTGGCCTGGGCGGGGAACAGCATGGCTTCACCCATGAAGCCCGCCACAAACTCGCTGGTGGGGTACTCATACAGCTGTTGCGGCGTGCCAGCCTGGGCAATCACGCCGTGGTCCATCACGATGATTTGGTCGCTGACGGCCAACGCTTCGCTTTGGTCGTGCGTGACGTAGGCCACCGTCAGGCCCAAGCGCTGCTGCAGGCTGCGAATTTCTTCGCGCATTTCGCGCCGCAGGCGTGCGTCCAGGTTAGACAACGGTTCATCAAACAGCAGCACAGCTGGCTCCAGCACCAGTGCCCTGGCAAGTGCCACACGCTGTTGCTGGCCGCCAGACAATTCGCTGGGCAGGCGTTCGTCGTAGCCGACCAGGCCCACGTTTTTCATCGCTTCAAGGGCGCGCGCTCCGGCTGTCGATTTTTCAATGCCTGACATCTTCAAGCCGTAGCTGACGTTTTCAATCACATTCATGTGCGGGAACAGCGCATAGCTTTGAAACATCATGCTGACGTTACGCTGCGCGGGCCCCAGCATGGTGACGTCTTTGCCACCCATGATGATGCTGCCCGACGTGGGCGACTCCAGCCCGGCAATCATTCGCAGCGTTGTGGTTTTACCGCAGCCTGAGGGGCCCAAAATCGTCGTGAGTGTACCTTTCTTGACGGCAAAGCTGATGCCTTTGACGGCCAGCGGAGCCGACGCATCTGCCCCGTAGCGCTTGGTGATATTGTGAAATTCAATACCGTTGGTCATGGTCTTTTACTTTTCATTCAATGGGTTGGCGCCGTGGTTTTGCGTCGGCCTAATTTGCGTTCTCCGACAAAATACTGAATCAATGCAGTTACCGTTGACATCAAAATAATTAACACAGTGCAGTACGCCAGTGCAACGCCATAGTCGCCATTGCCAACGCGGCCAATGATGTAGGTGGTGGCCAACTCGTTCTCAGCCGTGACCAAAAAGATCACCGCACTGACTGTGGTGATGGCCCGCACAAAGCTGTACACCAGCGCCGCGACCAGCGCGGGTTTTAACAGCGGGAGCACCACGTATCGCAGCGTTTGTACGCTGCCAGCGCGCAGCATCATTGACGCTTCATCGAGTGATTTATCAAGCTGCTTGAAGGCCGCCGTACCCGCACGCACGCCGACGGGCAAATTGCGAAACATAAAGCACAGCACGATGATGAGTGCTGTGCCCGTCAGTTCAAACGGCGGCACGTTAAACGCCATGATGTAGCTGATGCCGAGCACGGTTCCGGGGATGGCAAACGCAAGCAGCGCCGCAAATTCAAACGCGCTTTGACCTTTGAATTCAGTGCGGGCCAGCAGCCAGGCGATCAGCAAACCGGCAGTCGCTGTCATGGGTGCTGAAATGGCCGCCAACTTGAGCGTGGTGAAAAACGAATTCCACGCTGTACCCGCCCAGACAATGCCGAACTGACCCCACTCCAAAGCGAACGTGGTGCGAAAGTGATTCAAGGTGAAGGTGTAGTCACGCCCCCAGGTTTGCACAAAGCCGCCAGCAAACGCAAAGGCGTAAACCACCAGGGTAAAGGCCATCCACGGCAAAACAACTGAATGAACCAGGTTGCGGACAATTTTGGGCAGCGGCATGGCGATACCCGCGTCGCCCTTTCCGGTAACGGTGGTGTAGCTTTTTTTACCCAGCAAGCCGCGCTGAATGGCAAACACCGTGAGCGCAAAAAACGTCAGAATCCACGCCAAAGACGCCGCCCGGCCCTGGTCATATTGCGCACCGACGATAGCAAAAAATATCTCAGTGCTGAGCACCGCAAACTGCCCACCCACCACAATCGGGTTTCCAAAGTCAGCCATGCTTTCAATGAAGCCGACTAAAAATGCATTGGCTAAGCCCGGTTTGAGCAGTGGCAGCGTGATCGTCATGAAGGTTTGAATTGGCGTAGCGCGCAGTGTTTGTGAGGCCTCCTCAAGGCTGGGCGCTATGCCTTGCACCACGCCGCGCATGATCATGAATGCAATCGGCGTGAAGGCAAAAGTTTGTGCCACCCACAGACCAAACCAGCCATAAAACCAGCGTGTTGGTTCAATGCCGAAGGCGTATTCCAGCAGCTGATTGACCACACCCGCTCGGCCGAACAGCAAAATCAACCCCAACCCCACCACAAACGGCGGCGTGATGATGGGCAGCATAGCCAGAACATTCAGTGGCTTCGTAAAACGCTTGCTGGCGCGCTCAGACATCAGCGCCATCATGGTGCCCAGCAGCACCGTGCTGGTAGCTGTCATCAAGCCTAGAAAGAGGGTGTTCCATGCCACACCGCAGCTTTGCCCACTGACTAAACAGCCCGTGCCAAAATTGCGCGCTGTGGCCACGCGGCTCCACAAAGCGAGGGGTGAAAAACTGTCGTCTTCAAGATAAAACGCAGCGCTCAAAGCTTTGAGCACCGGGAACAAAATAAACAGCGTCAGCATGGCGCCACAGCCCACGACCGCGCCAGACACGAATAAATCGCCCTTGAAATAGCCGCGCC
>JAYWFR010000253.1:0-18652 GCA_043778695.1 Polaromonas sp.
GGCATCTAGTTTAAAGCGTAGGCGACCCTTCAAAACTCGTTTTCAACTCTTTTTCATGTGTGCTTTAGCCCTCTAGCCTTATCATTACGGGCGCCAGCAGCTCCTAATTAAATAGCGTTTTACTCTACCCAATCCACTCATTTGCGGACATTTAGTTGAGTTCTCAGGTGAGCCAAATATTGCTTTCCATCCAAGATTGATTATTTATATTAATAGTTAGATAATTAGTTGATTAAGGAACTCAAATTCATGGGCAACTGCCAAGAGTCACTGGCTGAGTTCCCAGAGCAAGCCAAGCGTGAAATGGGGTTTGAGTTGTGGCAGGTACAACTGGGCTTGATGCCCAAAGACTTTAAGCCCATGCCCACCGTGGGTGCTGGCGCTTATGGGATTCGGGTCAAGTTGCGCGGCTAGTGGCGCGTAATTTATGTGGCCAAGCATGCAGATGCGGTGTACGTGCTGCACTGCTTTCTTAAGACCACGCCAAAGACGGCTCAGCCTGACATCCTTCTGGCAGCCAAACGATATCTTCTGATTGGAGTGCAACATGGCAAAAAGTAAAGTTACCCCAGCTGCCAAACTTGACGCAGTGGTCACCAAATCAAGTGGCAACGTGTTCACAGACTTGGGCTTTGCCCCCGGCGAAGCGGCTGTGTTGGCGATGAGGGCCGACTTGATGGGCCGGTTGCGGCTGCTCATCGCGGAGCGCGGCTGGAGCCAGGAGGAAGCCGCTGTGCATTTTGGCGTCGGCCAGTCCCGCGTCAGTGACCTGGTGCGTGGCAAGTGGGAAAAGTTCAGCCTGGACATGCTGATCACGCTGGCTGCGCGTGCTGGTAAGAAGGTGGAGTTGGCTTTGGCTTGAGGCTGAAAGCTGGAAGCAACACTTTTCAATGGTCAAATAAGCCTAAAACCCAATAAATACGGCCGCAAGCAGCTCCTAACTCAGTAGCGCCCACAAACCCAGCCCCAGGAAAATAGCCGCACTGACGACGTGCACCACGCGCAGCGGCACGAGGCGGGTCATGCGTTCACCCAGCCACACGACGGGGGCGTTGGCCAGCATCATGCCCAGCGTGGTGCCTGCTACTACGGCGATGTACGCGTCAAACCTGGCGGCCAGCATGACGGTGGCTATTTGGGTTTTGTCGCCCATCTCGGCCAAGAAAAACAGCACGACCGTGGTGCCGAAAACACCGAAGCGTGGAGCCTTGCTGTCGGCATCGGCGTCCAGCTTGTCGGGGATCAACATCCACACCGCCATCGCGATGAAGGATGCGCCCAGAATGTAGCGCAGGGTTTGTGGGTTTGTTTGTGTCGTGACCCAGGTGCCCAGCGCCCCGGCCATGGCATGGTTGAGCACCGTGGCTAAAAAAATACCCAGCACGATGGGCCACGGCTTTTTGAAGCGTGCGGCCAGCACGAGGGCCAGCAACTGGGTTTTGTCTCCCATTTCGGCCAGGGCAACAATTCCGGTTGAGATCAAAAAGGCTTGCACGTGTTCAATTCAATTGCTCTTTATTTAATAGCTGCTCGCGCCCGTATTTATTCATTTTCAACACTTAATTGTTGCTAAAAAGGTCTGCAAATGGCTGTTTAAGCGGCTTCTGTGACAAACGGATTGAACACTCGCGCGCCTGCGACTTCAAAGTCTTTGACGTTGCGCGTGACAACGGTCAAGTTGTGCGCAAGCGCCGTTGCGGCAATGAGGTTGTCGATGCCCTTGTTGCCAGTTTGAACGCACAGCCGTCCCCACAGCTTGGCAATGGCGGGCGTAACGGGCAAGATGAATTGAGCAAACTGTAGCTCCATTAAAGACAACCATTGCGACAGCTCTTCGGCAAACGCAGGGCTCACACTTTTCTGTTTTTCAATGCCGGCTTCTATTTCGCCGATCGTCATGGCGCTTAAAAAAACCGTATCGGGCACCTGCGCTTTTAAGTAGTCAAGCACGCCCGCGTTGGGTCTGTTTTTACGCAGCTCAGACAACACCACGGTGTCTAGCAGGATCATGAAAAATCAACATCCCGTGGCTGCACATGCAGGTGCGGCGCAGTCGACTCGTCAGCGGCCGCAACTTTGGGTATCGCCAACAAGTGCTCAACAAAATTTAAGGAATCATGTGACCGTCCAGCCGCGCTGCGCTGCAAGGCTTCAAAATCAGGCTCTGACAGCACGACCACAGCACGCTTGCCGCTGCGAGTCACGTGCTGGGGCACGCCGCGCATGGCGTTGTCTACCAACGCGCTGAACTGCGCTTTAGCGTCTTGAAGCCGCCAGGGTGCGGTCTTGCTAAGTTGAACGGTATTTTGCATAATATTTGACTAGTCTAATAAACTAGCCAGATTATATCTCAGTGCCGTAAAAAGGCGGGCATCAACCAAGTTGTTCCCTCGAGGAGTTAATTTAAAGTAGGTCAAGCGCTTCTAATTTAATAGCTGCTCACGCCCGTATTTATTGGACTAGAGGTCTATTTAATGCCTAAAAACAGCACTTTTACGCGTTTTGACGCCAATTACTCATCGTTCGGCGCAGCCATTACCCGCCGAATCACATCACCGCTAAAACCCCGCGCTGCTAAAAAGCGCATTTGCTTGGCTTGCGCGGCGCGGTCTAGCGGCTGGCCGCCCGATTTGGCTCCGAACTTTCTTTGCCACAGCTCTCTAGCGCGGTCTAACTCGGTGGCTTTTAGGCCGGCCATGGCTTCAACCACCGCTTCTTTGTCGATGCCTTTGCTGAACAGCTCTTGGCGTATGCGCGATGCGCCTAGCTTGGCCTGGCGGCGGTTGATGACCGATTCAACCACCCGCGCTTCACTTATGAAGTCTTTGGCTTGCAGCTCGTCTAATACCTGGGCGATTTGGCCCGGCGTTTCTTCAAAAGGCTTTAGCTTTTTTTCAAGCTCGCTGCGAGACTGCTCACGCGTTGCGAGCAGCCGCAGCGCGCGGCCCTTGAGCGACAGCGCGAAACCACCTTTACTTGGTGATTTCCCGGGCGACTTCGCTGGCTTTGCAGGCCTGTCGCTTGATCGAGTTGATTCAGGCCCGTTCATGAAAAACGACCTGCCAGCCGACTACCAGGTAACAACTATCTACTCTTATTTTCATAGCTGCTCGCCCCCGTATCTATTCGACAATCGGCCGTATCTGTTTACACCGAATTAAGCAGCAACTGCCGCCGCACCTTTGGCTGGCTTTTCAGCTTTCGGCGCTTTTTCAGCTTTTTCAGGCGCGGCGTTCACTGCCGGCTCAATCAAGCGGATGCCGAGCGACTCGCGCACTTTGTTTTCAATTTCAATCGCCAACTCTGGGTTTTCTTTCAAAAACTCACGTGAGTTGTCGCGGCCCTGGCCGATTTTTTCGCCGTTAAACGCGTACCACGCGCCGGCTTTTTCAACGATGTGACCCGCCACGCCGAGGTCAAGCACCTCGCCTAACCTGCTGATGCCCTCCCCGTACAGAATGTCGAACTCCGCCGTTTTAAACGGTGATGCCACTTTGTTTTTCACCACCTTCACCCGGGTTTCGTTGCCAATGATTTCTTCGCCCTTTTTGATTGAACCAATGCGGCGAATGTCCAACCGGACCGAAGCGTAAAACTTCAGCGCGTTGCCGCCGGTGGTGGTCTCTGGTGAGCCAAACATCACACCAATCTTCATGCGGATCTGGTTGATGAAAATCACCATGCAGTTGGCTTTTTTGATGGTTGCCGTCAGCTTGCGCAGGGCCTGGCTCATTAGCCGCGCTTGCAGGCCGGGCAGTGAATCGCCCATTTCGCCTTCCAGCTCAGCCTTGGGCGTGAGCGCGGCGACGGAGTCTATCACGATCAAGTCGACCGCGCCGGAGCGGGTCAGCGAGTCAACAATTTCCAGCGCTTGCTCGCCGGTGTCAGGCTGGCTGATCAGCAGCTCTTGCAAATTAACACCGAGCTTTTGGGCGTATTGAATGTCAAGCGCGTGTTCGGCATCGACAAAGGCGCAGGTGCCGCCGATTTTTTGCATTTCAGCAATGACTTGCAACGTCAGCGTGGTTTTGCCAGATGATTCGGGGCCGTAGATTTCAACCACCCGGCCGCGCGGCAGTCCGCCTACGCCCAGCGCAATGTCAAGGCCCAGTGAGCCAGTGGACACCACCTGGATGTCTTCAATCACTTCGCCGTCGCCCAGCTTCATGATGGTGCCTTTGCCAAACTGCTTTTCAATTTGGGCCAGTGCGGCTTGAAGGGCCTTAGCTTTTTCAGTGTTCAGCGCGGCGATTTGTGCAGGGGTTGATGTGGCGGTTGGGCGGTTTGGCATGTCCATGAAAAGCTCCTTGGGGTGTTAGCGAAAAGTAACGGTAAAAAGACTAAATCGGTTAAAACTGTTTGCAAAAACTGTTTGCATGAACAGCACTGTATGACCACTGTTGAAATAAGTAAACAGTTTTGTTAATCAGTTTGCCTGATTAAATTCAGATAAACTAGAAAAATGGAACTTCAAGCCGAACCCGCATGGCGCGTTACACATTTAGGCCGCCTAATGGGCCACGCGCTGCGGCGGTTTGATGAGCGTGTGCTGCGCCTGATGACGCGGGATGTGCTGGTACCGCTGGCGCTGTCTAATTTGGCTGCAAAGGGCCAAGTCGGCGCGGCTCATGTTCACATCACGCGGCATTTGGCGGTCAACGGCTCGCGTTTGACGGACCTGGCGCAAAGAGCCGACATAACCAAGCAAGCCATGGGCGACCTGGTCACGCAGTGTGAGGCCTGGGGGCTGGTCAGGCGCGAGGTGGACATATTTGACAGGCGCGCCAAAAAAGTCATGTTCACTACAGACGGCTTGCTTTGGCTGGGCGCGTTTGAGCGAGCGGTGGCGCAGGCGGAGCTAGAGTTTCGCTCGGCTGTGGGGCAAGATGTGGCAACCGTGGTGGCGCTGGGGTTGGAGGCGTATGGCGCAGCCGGTTAAATGGATTTTTCAAAAGCCTAAAATTTGCACAACATAAAACCCGGAGACAGCCATGCGAATTTTGATTGCAGAGGACGACCAAGTCTTGGCCGACGGCTTGCTGCGTTCCCTGCGCGCTTCAGGCGCAGCCGCCGACCACGTGGCCAGCGGGACTGAGGCCGATGCAGCGCTGATGACCAACACCGAGTTTGATTTGCTGATTTTGGACTTGGGTCTGCCCAAAATGCACGGGCTGGAAGTGCTCAAACGCTTGCGCGCACGCGGCTCGGTAATGCCGGTGTTGATATTGACGGCAGCAGACAGCGTGGAAGAGCGCGTCAAAGGCTTGGACTATGGCGCTGATGACTACATGGCCAAGCCGTTTTCATTGCAAGAACTTGAGGCCCGGGTGCGCGCCCTGGTGCGGCGCGGCATGGGCGGCGCCAGCAGCACCATCAAACACGGTCCGCTGGTGTACGACCAGGGCGGCCGCGTGGCCACCATTGACGGCGTGATGGTTGACCTGTCAGCGCGTGAGCTGGGCCTGCTGGAAGTGCTGCTGCAACGCGCCGGCCGTTTGGTCAGCAAAGACCAGTTGGTTGAGCGTTTGTGCGAATGGGGCGAAGAGGTAAGCAACAACGCGATCGAAGTCTATATCCACCGGCTGAGAAAGAAAATTGAAAAGGGGCCGATCAGAATTGCCACTGTGCGCGGGCTAGGTTACTGCCTAGAAAAGATACCAGGTTGATGTTGCTCCCAAGGTTGTTCACAACGCGCGCCGCCCAGGCCTTGCAGGCCGCCGCTCGCCGCAGGCTGGGATTTTGTCGCCTGTCCGACCCTGCTCAAGCAGGTTCGGCTCTATTGGCTCCAGCCCCCGAGGGGGCCGCTGCCCTTGCAAGGCGCAACACTGCCAGAGGCAGCGCATCTTGGGGTTGTCCAGGCCCGCTCAAGCGGGCTCGGAGCCGCAACCCCCAGCCTGTGGCCTGGCAAAGCCAGATCCGCGGCCCCTGCCCGGTAAAACGCGGAAGCACTGCTAGCCATGTGCAAGGATTGTTTTGGCCATAAGAATTTTTCAGCGAGAACGCCGCAGCCTGTTTGGTGAGATTCTTGACTGGATGCTCACGCCCCTACTGCTGCTGTGGCCCATCAGCCTGGCATTGACTTGGCTGGTGGCGCAAGACATTGCGGGCAAGCCGTTTGACCGTGCGCTGGAATTCAACGTGCAGGCCTTGGCCAAGTTTGTGGTGGTGAAAAACAACCAGGTGCAGTTTAATTTGACCGGCCCGGCCCGAGAGATTTTGCGGGCCGACGATACCGACTTGGTGTACTACCAGGTGCTTGGCAACCGGGGCGAGCTTTTGGGCGGGGAGCTTGACTTGCCCGCCCCGCTTGAGGATGACAAAGCCATCGACGGTGAAGTGCGCGTGCGGGAAGACAAGATCAACGGCGAGGATGTTCGGGTGGCCCACACCTGGATCAAAGTTGACATCAAAACCGATGCAAAAACAGACAGAAAAAACGATTCAAAAGCCAACGCACTGGTGCTGGTACAAGTGGCTGAAACACTTGAAAAACGCAAGACGCTGGCCACTGAAATCGTCAAAGGCACGATGGTGCCGCAGTTTGTGACGCTGCCGCTGGCGGTGCTGCTGGTGTGGCTGGCGCTGGTGCGCGGCATCAAGCCGCTGGCGCAGCTAGAAAAGCGCATTCGCGCCCGCAAACCCGACGACATGAGCCCGCTGGACGACACCGCGGTTCCCGAAGAAGTCGCGCCACTGGTGTTGTCCATCAACGATCTGCTCAGCAGACTGAAGGTGTCGTTGACAACGCAAAAACGCTTTTTGGCAGATGCTGCGCATCAACTCAAAACACCGCTGGCAGGCTTACGCATGCAGGCCGATCTAGCGCAGCGCGAGACCAATGCCGATGAGCTTAAAAAGTCGCTTAAACACATTGGTAAATCCAGCATACGCGCCACCCACACGGTTAACCAGTTGCTGGCGCTGGCGCGGGCTGAAGCTACGGGTCGCAGCTTGTCCAAGCAGCCCGTGGACATGGTGCGGGTCGTCAATGAAGTGATGGCTGATTCAGTGCCGCGCGCGCTTGAAAAGCAGATCGACCTGGGCTACGACGGCCCCGAGGCGGGCGAGCTGCCCACCGTGCTTGACGGCAACCCCACACTGCTCAAAGAACTGGTGCGCAACCTGCTCGACAATGCGATTGCCTACACGCCTGAAAAAGGTCACGTCACGCTACGGCTGTTGACTGACCGCTTTAGCAGTATGTTGATGCTGTTGGTTGAGGACTCAGGCCCCGGCATTCCCGAGGCCGAACGTGAACTGGTGTTGCAGCCGTTTTATCGCAGCCTGGGCACCAACGTTGACGGCTCAGGCTTGGGGCTAGCCATCGTGCTGGAAATCGCTAACCAGCACGATGCCACTGTGAGCATTGGCGATGTTCGCGTGCAGGCTGGTGCGCAGGCAGGCCCGCCAGTCTCAGGTACCTGCATACAGGTCGCATTCTCGGTCGGCAAAGCCATCGGTTAGCAGGTAAGAGCGGCTGGCTTCGCCGCACTGTTGGCTGCGTTCGTCACGCAGGCTTCATGGAAGTGCCATCAAAACGTCACACGAGCGCCTTAGCCTATGGGTTTTGACTTCAAGAGCGCCATATGAAACGTAAACTTTTAGCGGTGGGTCTCGCAATTGCCCTTGGGGCAGCCGCGTGCAGTTCTGGTAATTCCAACAATCCAAGCTTTTTTACGACTGAAGCCGTCGCTCCAAAGAACGTGATTTTCTTTTTGGGTGACGGTTACGGCATGGTTCCCATGACGGCTGCTCGCGTGTATGCCGAGGGCGAAGACGGCTCACTGGCCATCGACACGCTGCCCGAAACGGCTTTTATAAAAACCTTTTCACTCGACGCACAAGTCACCGACAGCGCACCGTCCATGGCGGCCTACATGACCGGGGTAAAAACACGCAACGAGGTGCTGGCCATGGATGCCGATACGCTGGCAATTGCGCCGGGCAAGGACACTGCCACTGGCGTGTCAAATTCAGTCAACAACTGCCCCACCAGCGGCAATGGTAAAGCGTCCAGCACGTTGCTGGAGATGGCCATTGCCAGCGGTATGGGCACCGGGGTTGTGTCTACCGCGCGTCTGACGCACGCTACGCCTGCAGCCACTTATGCGCATGTCTGCCATCGCAACACAGAATACGAAATTGCGCGGCAGGCAGTTCCTGGTGGCAGCGGTTTTAACGGTGCTTTAGGCGCTGGCGTGGATGTGTTGATGGGCGGACTCAGCCAATACTGGACACCTTACAACGCCACCAGCAACAAATCGGGCCGCCCCGACGGGCGCGATTTGGTCGCTGAAATGAAGGCCAAGGGCTACAGTTTTGCCAGCGACGCGGCCACGACCAAGGCAGCGCCAACCAGCGTGGGTAGCAAATTGCTGGCGCTGTTTGACTTTGCGGTCAGCGAAGGCCACATGTCGTATGAGCTTGACCGCGACCCCGCCAAAGAACCCAGCCTGAGCGAGATGACCACCAAGGCCATGGACATTTTGGCCAATAACAAAAAAGGCTATTTTTTGATGGTCGAGGGCGGGCGCATTGACCATGCGCTGCACAGCACCAATGCAGCCAGAGCCTTGGCCGAGGCCAAAGCCTTTGACGACGCTGTCAAGGCGGCCTTAGCCAAAGCAAAGCTGACCGACCCTGATCTGAAAAACACGTTGATCGTTGTCACCGCCGACCACGACCACACCATGGTGATGAACGGCTACAGCGCACTCACGGGCAAAACTACGCAGGCAAACCCCGGCATCTTGGGGTTGATGCGCGACTACGCAGCGCCGACAGTAGCGGCGCTTGATGCAGATGGCTCGCCTTTCACTAACCTGTTGTTCGGCAACGGCGAAAACCGTGTCAACAGCAATCGCGCGGGTTTGCTGGGCAGCATGACTGACTCGGTGGTGTCCGACAAAAATTACCGCCAGGAAGCTGCGGTGCAAACCAACATTGGCGGCGAAACCCACGGCGGTGCTGATGTGTTTTTAGGCGCGATCGGTATGAAGGCGGACACGTTTTTTGGCGTCATTGACAACACCGCTGTCTTCGGCCTTGTCAGGTCGGCGATGGGCTTGTAAGCCCTGACCGCCTCCATTTTGCTGACGCACATCACCAAACAAACATCAGGACTAAACCATGTTGAAACAAAACCTCTTAACCCTGGCCATTGCTGCCTTATTGCCCACTATAGGCTTTGCCGCTGGCGAAGCAAAAAACGTGATTTTCTTTTTAGGCGACGGGATGGGGCCCGTCACTGTGACTGCCGCCCGCATTCTGAAGTACAAGGAAGAGGGCTCGCTGAACATGGACAAGTTGTCCCGCACGGCGCGCATTAAAACCTACTCACTGGATGCGCAAACCACAGACAGCGCACCGTCCATGGCCGCGTACATGACTGGCGTCAAGACCCGCAACGAAACGCTGTCGCTAGATGGGGTCACCAAGGCGTTTGCCCCCAGCACAGACACCACAACTGGCGTCAGGAATTCAGTCAACAATTGCCCAGCAACTGGCAACGGGGTTGCATCCATCACACTGCTAGAGCTGGCGATTGCCAAAGGCAAGGCCACAGGCGTGGTGTCGACAGCGCGCTTGACCCATGCCACGCCGGCAGCTACGTATGCGCATGTGTGCCACCGCAATGCTGAATATGAAATCGCTCGTCAGGCAGCACCGGGTGGTGCGGGTTACAACACCGCGCTGGGCAATGGCGTTGATGTATTGATGGGTGGTGTCAGCCAATACTGGACGCCATTTAATGCCACCAGCAACAAATCAGGCCGGCCCGACGGGCGTGATTTGGTGGCCGAAATGCGCGGCAAAGGCTACAACCTCGTAAGTGATTTGACTAGTTTGAATGCCGCTCCCAACGCTGCGGGTACCAAGCTGCTGGGTTTGTACGACTTTGCCGCGGCGCAAGGCCACATGTCCTACAACTTGGACCGCGACCCCGCCAAAGAACCCAGCCTGGCGCAAATGACCGTCAAGTCGCTGGATATTTTGTCTAAAAACGCAAAAGGATTTTTTCTGATGGTGGAAGGCGGGCGCATTGACCACGCCCTGCACGAGACCAACGCAGCCCGCGCGCTGGACGAAACCATCGCATTCGATGACGCTATCAAAGCAGCCATCGACAAGGTCAAAACCTTTGACCCGACGTTGGCCAACACACTCATCGTGGTCACAGCAGACCATGACCACACCATGGCGTTTAACGGCTATGGCAAACGTGGCGACTCTCCATTGGGCCTGAGCAACAGCTATGTAGACGGCACGCCCAACAAAGACAAGAACGGCCTACCCTACACCACACTGGTATTTGGCGGCGGCTCTAACCGGCCCGACACTCGCGGCGCATTGACAGCGCCTGTTGTGACCGACATCAACTACCTGCAGGAAGTAGCGGTGCGCCGAGGCAACAAAGGCAGCGAGACGCACGGTGGGGGCGATGTGATGCTGATGTCAACCGGTGCGGGTTCAGCCGGCTTTAAGGGAACGCTTGACAACACTAAAGTGTTTGGTCTGGTCAAGTCTGCGGCGGGCTACTGATATGGCCCGGCTCAATTTTGTGGGCAAGGCCATCACCGCCGTTTGTCTGGGCGCCGCTGTGCTGAGCGGTGCAGGCAGCGCATTGGCACTACCACCGGCAGCAGCACCGCCCACTGTGCAAGCCGTGGTGAGCTACGAGACTCGGCAAGTGACCAAAGTCGGGATCACGCGCATTGAAACCTGGCAAGAAAACATGCTGCGCCAAGGCGACACGTTATGGACGGAGCGAATCTTGCCGACTCACGCTGCCCATTCCGGTCATTCTGGTCATGACCACGAAGTCAAACCCAAAACCGGCCACAAACATCTTGACATTGACACCGCCGCACGTTGGCTGCAAAAGGACAGCGGCGGCGTTGTGACCTTGCGTTACGTCGACAAAACCGACAAGGTGGTGGTCAGCATTCCCAAAGCAGAATTTGGCACGGTCGGGTTTGACGGCCGCTGGGACACCGCGGCGTACATGGTGCCGCCAGATTTGGTCGCCAAAATGAAACTTGCAGGCGCTGGGCCAAACGGCGGCGTGTGGAGCACCGAGCACGCCAAAGACTGGACGCACCGCGTGCTGTGGTCTGATGCCAAACAAATTGCCCTGCGCGTCGAATCTAAAAAGACGGACGGCAGCTTTAGCCGCACGATCCGCGTGACCCTCAAACCTGACGCGGCTGCTGCTTTACCGTGGGTAAAGCTGGCGGATTACGAGCAAAAAAAGTACGACGACTACATGGATTGATGCTTACTCAGCAGTGGTTTTCGCATACTGCGGCACAGAGGTTGTGGGTTTATAGTCAACTGGCCAAAATACATAGAGTCGGCTTAACGCTGGACTGTATCTGGCTTGTTAGCTAGCGGGCAACTTGGTTGACATCTGCCCGCCATTGTTCCGCTCATCGTTCCCAAGTCGAAACAATCCCGGCTGGGTTTGCGGACCACGCGTACTGGCAAGGCTATTTATCCTTGTCACACGGCGGACTTGTCTACAAGTTACCTTACGGCGCTAGACGTGTGCATTTATACGCGCTCTAGCAGATCACTTCTGATCAAACTCTTAAGGAATTCCTCATGCATGACATTATTGATACCGCCGTAGCCGCCGGATCGTTCAAAACCCTGGCCGCCGCTGTAACTGCCGCTGGCCTAGTTCCTACGCTCAAAGGCGCTGGCCCCTTCACCGTTTTCGCACCGACCGACGCTGCTTTTGCCAAGCTGCCAGCCGGCACTGTTGAAGCTCTGTTGGCCGACATACCAAAGCTGACCGCTATCCTCACGTATCACGTGGTCGCTGGCAAAGTCATGGCCGCTGACGTGATGACGATGGACGGCAAATCAGCCGCCACCGTCAACGGCGCCATGGTCGCCATTAGCACCAAAGACGGCGTTCATTTGAACGGCGCATCCAAAGTCGTCACCACCGACATCGCCTGCACCAACGGCGTGATCCACGTCATTGACACCGTGTTGATGCCCCCATCGGCCTGATCGTCAAAAGCGGCTGACTACTGAACTAGCCGTGATGAGGTACGAAGCCTGACAGCTGCGCTGTCAGGCTTTTTTGCTTCGTGCCCAAACAGCTGAGCATAATTTAGCTGCCATCTGTTAGAGATTTTTTGCGCCAAGTTCTACTCGCCGCTGGAAAACCACAGCACAAGGCGTAGTAACCACAGTATTACCTTTTTTTGATTCCAGAAAATGACCATGACCGTCAAACTTGATGCCCAGCTTGAGCGCGCCCTGCGCAGCCGCTGCGCAAGCTTGGGACGCTCCGCCAGTGCCGTCATGCGTGATGCGTTGCAAAGCTATTTGGCGCAAACAGCTGTGCCCGCTCCATCGGCCTATGCGCTGGGCAGCGATTTATTTGGACTCTATGCTGGCCCCAATGACCTGGCCAGCAAGCGTAAGACCGAGCTTGCGCAAATGTGGGACGAAAAACGCCCATTGCAAACCACACGACCCAGAACCGCGCACCGTGGCAAGGCTTAAAGTTAAATCGGAAACCAAGGCCCCGCCAGCTTTGCGGCAAGTGGTGGCCGACAGCAGGCCACTGCTGGCTTTGTTCAACCGCGCAGACCACTGGCACGTGCCCGTGCTGCAATGGTTGCAGAGTAATCCGAAAACCCACCTCTTGACGACCTGGCCTGTGTTGACGGAGGTACGTGCTCTGCTGGCTCGGCGCTTGGGTAATGACTGCGCGCTAGACTTTTTGCGTTGAGGCCAGCGCGGCGGCTTCACGCTCGATGCGCCTGCAGCAGATACCCTGCCAGAAACCCTGGCGCTCGTACTGCTGATCAGCGAGCGGTTGCGCGACTTGCCGTTTGATTTGGCCGATGCGTCGGTTGCTGAGTCGGCAGCCCGGCGCAGCGTTCGCCATGTGCTGACGATTGATTCAGATTTTGATGTTTATCGAGATTTCAAATGCAATGCGCTGCGGCATGTGCTGCGGGATGGGTGGTAGGCGCAGGGTGGGTTGGCGAAGCGTTGGCCAACCTACGAAGTTCGTTCGGGCGGTGTACAGACTACTTTTTTTGTTTTTCGCCTTCATTTCGCCTTAAGACCAATAAATACGTGCGCTAGCAGCTCCTGTAATCATAGCATTGTGGGTAAGGATCTTCATCAATCAGCCCCGCCCCAAATGCCCCAGCGGCAGCGCGCTACTCGCTTTGACCTCCCCCAGCGAAAAGCTGGTGTGAATGTCTTTCACGTTGGGCAGGTTCATGAGTTTTTGCAGCGCAAATTTGCTAAAGGCTTCCAGGTCTTGGGCCACCACTTGCAGCTCAAAGGTGCCGGTGCCGCTGATGTAGTGGCAGGCCACCACTTCGGGCATTTTTTGAATGGCCTCTTCCAACTGGCGGGTTGCGTCGCCGTTGTTGCGGTCGGCGTCCAGTCGCACAAAGGCCAGCACGCCCAAGCCGATTTTGTGGCGGTTGATTTCAGCGCGGTAACCGGTGATAAAACCGGCTTCTTCAAGCGCGCGCACGCGCCGCCAGCAGGGTGCGGCGGACAAGCCGACCCGGCTGGCCAGTTCGGCGTTGGTTTGGCGTGCGTCAAGTTGCAGTTGCACCAAAATGGCGACGTCAAACTTATCAAGCGTTTCCATAACGGGCATTTTGCAGCAAGATTCTTGCTTTGAATAGGGTGAATCAGGCAAAGAACGCAATAATTTACCGCACGCTTAAGCATACACTTTGCGTGCAAGCTTGATACCTCACGGAGACAACACGATGAACGCACCGCTGCCTGACCACATCCGCAAAGCACTTGAGACGGTGACTCTGGACGACAAGTATTCGCTGGATTACGGCCACGCCTTCATGAGTGGCGTGCAGGCGCTGGTCAAGCTGCCGATGCTGCAACAACTGCGCGACAAGTTGCAAGGCAAAAACACAGCGGGGTTCATATCAGGCTACCGGGGCTCGCCACTGGGCGGTTATGACCAGGCGCTGTGGAAGGCGGCCAAGTACCTGAAAGAGCGCAACATCGTGTTCCAACCCGGTGTGAATGAAGAGCTTGCCGCCACCGCCGTGTGGGGCACGCAGCAACTCGGTTTTGCGCCACCCGCTACCCAAAAGTTTGACGGTGTGTTTGGCATCTGGTACGGCAAGGGGCCGGGTGTTGACCGCACGTCTGATGTTTTCAAACACGCCAATATGGCGGGCACAACGGCGTGGGGCGGTGCGCTGGCGATTGCGGGTGACGACCACATTTCAAAAAGCTCGACCGCTGCGCACCAAAGCGACCATATTTTTAAAGCCTGCGGGCTGCCGGTGTTCTTTCCGGCCAGCGTGCAGGAGATTCTGGATTTAGGGCTGCACGCAATTGCGCTTAGCCGCTACTCAGGTGTGTGGGCGGGCATGAAGACGATTCAAGAAATCGTCGAATCGTCAGCCAGCGCGATGATTGACCCGGAGCGGGTGCAAATCAAAATGCCGACTGACTTTGACATGCCGCCGGGTGGCGTACATATTCGCTGGCCCGACGCGCCGCTGGCACAAGAAGAGCGGCTGTTTGACACCAAGTGGTACGCCGCACTGGCCTATATTCGTGCCAACCGACTCAACTACAACGCCATTGTTAGCAAGCAAGACAGGTTTGGCATGATCGCCAGCGGCAAGGCGTACAACGACACGCGCCAGGCGCTGATGGATTTAGGTTTGGATGACGCAACTTGCCAGCAGCTCGGCATTCGGCTTCACAAAGTCGGCGTGGTGTGGCCGCTTGAGGCGCAACTGACGCGTGAATTTGCCACCGGCCTGCAAGAGATTTTGGTGATTGAAGAAAAGCGCCAGGTCATTGAATACCAACTCAAAGAAGAGCTGTACAACTGGCGTGCTGATGTGCGGCCCAACATCGTTGGCAAGTTTGGTGACGCGGGGCCAGACGGCGGGGGCGAGTGGAGCAGGCCGAACCCATCGGCCAACACGCTGCTGCGCGCGAACGCAGATTTGTCACCTGCATTGATCGCCAAGGCGATTGCCGAGCGGGTGAAAAAGTTGGGCTTGGACAGTGACATGACCGCCCGCATCGACGCGCGCCTGGCTGTGCTGCAAGCCAAAGAACAATCGCTGACGGTGCTCACAGTCAACAGCGAACGCACACCGTGGTTTTGCTCCGGCTGCCCACACAACACATCGACCAAAGTGCCTGAAGGCTCACGCGCGATGGCAGGCATTGGCTGCCACTACATGGCACTGTGGATGGACAGGTCAACGATGGGCTTTACCCAAATGGGCGGCGAGGGCGTGCCTTGGGTCGGCCAACAGCCCTTCACCACTGACACGCACATGTTTGCCAACCTGGGCGACGGCACCTACTTTCACAGCGGGCTGTTGGCGATTCGCCAATCGATAGCCGCAGGCGTGAACATTACCTACAAGATTTTGTACAACGACGCAGTGGCGATGACGGGTGGGCAGCAGATTGGCGAGCGGCCTGAAGGGCATTCAGTTGCCCAAATTGCCCAATCAATGCGTGCAGAAGGCGCTATAAAAACCATAGTAGTGACGGATGAGCCTGAAAAGTACGATGGCGTGGCGTTGGCCGAAGGCGTGACGGTTCACCACCGTGACGAGCTGGATACGCTGCAAAAGCAGTTGCGTGAGATCAAAGGATGCACCGTCATCATTTACGACCAAACCTGCGCGACTGAAAAGCGCCGCCGCCGCAAGCGCGGCACCCTTAGCGACCCCGCCAAACGAGTGGTCATCAATGAGCTGGTGTGCGAAGGCTGCGGGGACTGCGGCGTGCAGTCGAACTGCATGAGCGTGGAGCCACTAGAGACTGAGTTTGGCCGCAAGCGGCAGATCAACCAAAGCACCTGCAACAAAGATTATTCGTGCGTCAAAGGCTTTTGCCCGAGTTTTATCACGGTGGAAGGCGGGCAGCTCAAGAAGAAATCGAAAACCGATGCCAAAGCGAATCCGTCCACTTTGGGTGAATTGCCTGAACCGAATGTGCCCAACTTAAAAGCAGGCCAAGTGTGGGGCACAGTCGTCGCGGGTGTGGGCGGCACAGGCGTCATCACCATTGGGCAACTGCTGGGCATGGCCGCGCACATTGAAGGCAAGGGCATCGTCACGCAGGACGCGGCAGGCCTGGCGCAAAAAGGCGGCAGCACCTGGAGCCACGTGCTGATTGCCAACGCGCCTAGCGACATTTGCACCACGCGGGTTGGCACGGCCAGCGCTGACCTGATCATTGGTTGCGACCCGATAGTCACCGCCAATAAGGAAACCATGCTGCGCATGCAGCTGGGCCGAACCCACGTTGCGCTGAATGCGCACAGCGCGCCTACCGCATCGTTTGTACACAACGGTGCGTGGCAAAACCCGGGCGGCGCATGCCAGCTTGAGATTTCTAAAGCGGCGGGTGCTGAGAACGTGGGTACTTTTAACGCTGACCTGGCCGCGACTAAATTGATGGGCGACAGCATTTACACCAACCCGATGCTGCTGGGCTATGCGTGGCAAAAAGGCTGGCTGCCGCTGAGTTTGGATTCACTGATTCGCGCCATTGAACTCAATGCGGTGGCGATTGACAACAACAAAACCGCCTTTGCCTGGGGACGCCGCGCGGCGCACGATTTGCCGGCGGTTGAAAAGCTGTTTGCGCCTGCACAAGTGATGGCGATGCCCGAATCGAGACTAGCGCGGGACAGTGTGGATGCACTGGTTGCCAAGCGGGTCGAGTTTTTGACCGCTTACCAAAACGCTGATTACGCCAAAACGTATGAGGCGTTTGTGCGTAAAGTCGAGCGCGCGGAGGCAAGTCTGGGCAAAACGCTGCTCACCCAAAACGTCGCCCGCTATCTGTTCAAACTGATGGCTTACAAAGACGAATACGAAGTGGCCCGCCTGCACACCAACACGGCGTTTTTAAACAAAGTCAACGCCATGTTTGAAGGCGACTTCAAGCTTAACTACCACCTGGCCCCGCCGCTGCTGTCAAAGAAAAACGAAAAGGGCGAGTTGCAAAAGCGCCAATTCGGCCCGTGGATGTTGACGGGTTTCAAAGTGCTGGCAAAACTAAAAGGTTTGCGCGGCACGGCATTTGATGTGTTGGGTAAAACTGAGGAGCGCAAGATGGAACGGGCGCTGATTGGCGAGTACGTGTCATCCATTGATACGCTGCTTGAAACCTTGAATGCTGACAACCATGCCACCGCCGTTGAAGTGGCGCGCATACCAGAACTCATCAAAGGCTACGGCCACGTGAAAGAGCGCAATGTAAAAACCGCGCGCTTGCAATGGGCCGGGTTGATGAAGGACTACGCGCTGATCAGCCAGCCGACATCCGTTGAAACAGCCCACCAGGCAGCCGCGTAATAAAACCGTCCAGCTCAAGCTCTAGCAGCTTGGCCTGGAGTTTTGGCGTGGGCAGCCCGGTACGGGCTTGCAGCGCGTCCAGGCTGACGACGTCAAAGCCCAAGGCAGCCAAGAACGATGAATCGCCTTCGGCTAAAGACGACGAGAAGCCCTCGGGGGCTTGGTCGTCATCCTCCACCATCTGAGTGATGGAAGAAAGAGGGATCCGCAACTCCTCCATCACGTCTTGCGCGGTTTCCACCAGCTTGGCGCCTTGCTTGATCAAATAGTGGCAGCCGCGTGACTGCGGGGAATGAATTGAGCCGGGAATCGCAAACACGTCTTTACCTTGCTCAGACGCCAGCCGTGCGGTAATCAGCGAGCCAGACTTTAAAGCGGCTTCCACCACCAGCGTGCCGCTGGATAGGCCCGAGATAATGCGGTTGCGTTTGGGAAAGTTGGCATTCAGGGGCGGCGTGCCAATCGGGAACTCGCTGATGATCAAACCGTTGGCGGCTATGCGGTGCGCCAGCGCCAAATGTTTTTTGGGGTAGACCCGGTCTAGCCCGGTGCCAACGACGGCAATGGTTGCGCAGCCGCCCGGTCCAGCACCACCTGACAACGCCCCGTCATGCGCCGCACCGTCCACACCCAGCGCCAAACCTGAGACGATGCACAAACCCTGCTCGGCAAACGCCTTGGCAAACTGCCGGGCATTCGCTTCGCCCTGCGGCGTGGGGTTGCGGCTGCCGACGATGGCAAGATTAAATGCTACTGAATCAGGAGCTGCTAGCGCACTGTTTATATGGGCTCCCATCATATATAGCACCAAGGGCGGGTCTTCAATGTTGAGCAAAGCTGCGGGGTAGTGCGCGCTGCCAATCGGCGCGACGACCCGGTTATCGCCAGCAGCCAGCCAGTCTAGCGTCGCTTGCAACAGCACAGCCAACTTAGGCGGCTCAACCAAGACGGCGCGTGCAAGTTTGTCGCTACCCAGTTGGCGCAAAGCCGCCTCGGTCTGCACAAACACCGCTTCGGCGGATCCAAACGCCGCCAGCAGCTTGCGTGCCGTGTCATTGCCAACGCCGGGTGCCAGCGTTAGCCGCAGCCAGGCGGTGAGTTCAGCGCGCTCCAACGGGCAACTTTTCAGGCGTTTATTTGGGGTTGGCGATGCGGTCGCCGACTTTCACGCCATCGGTGATTTGCAACACCAATGCGTATGACAGGTTTTCAAAGGTACGAAACACCATCAGCAAGCCATTTCGCTCGTTGGGCAGTTTGAGTTGGGGTCTTGCCGGGTCGGTTTTGTCAGC
>JAYWFR010000254.1:0-42979 GCA_043778695.1 Polaromonas sp.
CCGCTCACCGCGATTTACGCCAGCGACCTGACCCGCGCCTGGGAAACGGCTGCGTACGTGGGCCGTGCCACGGGTGTGAATGTCACGCCAGAAATTGGCCTGCGGGAGCGCGGCTTTGGCGATTTTGAAGGCAAAACCTTTGCAGAAATCGAAGTGCTGCTGCCCGAGCAGTCGCTGCGCTGGCGCACACGTGACCCAGAGTTTTCACCCGCAGGAGGCGAGACGCTGGTGGCGCTGCGCGCCCGCGTGGTTGAGGCGGCCCAACGCTTGGCTTCGCAACACCCGGGCGAGCAGATTGCACTGATTGGCCACGGCGGGGTGATGGACGTGCTGTACCGCGCCGCCACGCGGCTGGAGATACAAGCTCCACGCACCTGGGCGCTGGGCAACGCCGCAATTAATCGCTTGATGTGGACACCCGAAGGCTTCACGCTGGTGGGCTGGGCCGACACCCATCACCTGGACGACGACGTGCTGGACGAAGCGGCCGGCTGAAAAATGAACCACCTGGTTGGCAAAAGCGTCAATGCCATCGACACCCCTGCTCTGGTGGTGGACCTGGACCGGATGGAGCACAACCTGCACACCATGGCCGCGTTTGCCGCCGAGCACAACGTGCTGCTCAGGCCGCACGCCAAAATGCATAAGAGTGCCGAGCTGGCCAAGCTGCAAATGGCCAGCGGGGCGGTCGGTGTGTGCGTGCAAAAAACATCAGAGGCTGAGGCGCTGGTAGCAGGCGGTGTGCACAACATCTTTATCAGCAACGAGGTGATAGCACTGCACAAGCTGGCGCGCGTGGCGTCGCTTACCCGGGCGCTAACGCCGCTGGGCGGCAAGCTGGCCATTTGTGTCGACAGTGTTGAAGGCATCAGTCGCCTGGCTGACTGTATGAACGACGGGCGGCTGGCGTCTGGCATGGCCAGCCAGATTGATGTGTTTGTTGAACTCAATGTTGGGCAGGATCGCTGCGGTGTTGAGCCTGGCGCGCCAGCGGTGGCGTTGGCCCTTGAAATTCGTAAACACCCGGCTTTGAGCTTTGCCGGTCTACAGGCCTACCATGGTAAGGCGCAGCACATGCGCACGCCAGCGCAGCGCCGCGAAGCCCTGCTAAACGCCATCAAGGCTGTGACGCGCACCCGCCAACTCATCGAGGCTGAAGGCATTAAAGTGGCGCTGGTCACCGGCAGCGGCACCGGCACGGCAGCGCTTGAAGCGGCAAGCGGCGTGTACGGTGAGCTGCAAGCAGGGTCGTATTTGTTCATGGACGCGGACTATGCCGCCAACCAACTGGACGCAACAGCACCGCGCTTTAAACACGCGCTGTTCGTTAAAACCCAAGTCATCAGCGTGCAGGCGAGCCACGCCGTGTGTGACGCGGGCCACAAAAGCCACGCGATAGATTCAGGCCTGCCCACCGTGCACGCGTTTAGCAGCCGCAGCAAGCTGGACTATGCCAATGGTGGTGACGAGCACGGCATTTTGAAGCCCGCCGCAGGCAGCACCCGCCTGCCCTCCTTAAGCAGCATGTTGTGGCTGATACCCGGCCACTGCGACCCGACCGTTAACCTGCACAACGCGATGATTGGTGTGCGCGGCGGGCTGCTCAAGGGGGTGGTGGAGCGCATCATTGCGGTGGATGGGCGTGGGGCACTGACTTAAGGGCACTTGTATAAATTCATTTTTCGGGCGAATCGCGTCACTGAGCGCCAGCGAACCCGTGGCATTCGGCGGTGCCCACAATCCTCCTGCACACAAGCGCGCGCCAAGGTCCTGCGCTCCGGGCGCCTTGCGCTTCATCCCGAAAATTTGAATTTCTAGAAGACCCCTAGAACGTATTTAAACTGATAAATTACAAGTAATTTTGGCCTGTAGCCCAATAATAAGGTGCGCTAGCAGCTATTAAAATCATAGTAAGCTGCCAGCACTGGCCAACTGTATTTTCAAGTCGCACCCGTTACAAGCAGCGTTAGCCTGTCGTCAAAAACCGATTACGCTAAACGCCAAGGCAACTGCCATAGCAATCGCCAAAGCCATCAACAAAACCCAAACCCCTAAAGGACACACATGACCACATTTAACGGCTGGGCCGCCCATACCAGCGGCGGGCCTTTGCAGCCGATAGCGTTTGACCCAGGTCCGATGGATGCTGAAGACGTTGAAATTTCGGTCGACTATTGCGGCTTGTGCCACTCTGACCTGGCAATGATTGACAGCGAGTGGTTTGCAGTTAACTACCCGGTTGTGCCGGGCCATGAGGTGGTGGGCACCATTGTGGCCGTCGGTGCGCAGGCCAAGGGCCGCAGCGTGGGCCAGCGCGTTGGCGTGGGCTGGCACAGCAAGAGCTGCCAGTATTGCCAACACTGCCTGGGCGGCGAGCAAAACCTGTGCGCCAAGCGCCAGCCGACCATCGTGGGGCGGCACGGCGGCTTTGCTGACAAAGTGCGTGCCCACTGGAGCTGGGCAATACCGCTGCCAGCCGGGCTGGACCCAGCCGCTGCCGGGCCGCTGATGTGCGGCGGCGGCACGGCATTTTTACCGTTTGTGATTCATGACATCAAACCCACTGACCGGGTGGGCGTGGTGGGCATTGGCGGCTTGGGCCATTTGGCGGTCAAGTTTGCCAAAGCCTGGGGTTGCGAGGTAACAGCGTTTACCTCAAGCCCCCTCAAGCGCGACGAGGCGCTGCAGCTGGGCGCGCACCGCACGGCGTCCAGTGTCGATGCGGCCGAGCTCAAAGCGCTGGCCGGTCAGTTTGACGTGTTGCTGGTCACAGCGGGTGCCAGCCTGGCGTGGGACGACCTGATTGCCACGCTGGCCCCCAAAGGTAGGCTGCACATGGTGGGCGTGGTGACCGAAGCCATGAAAGTTCGTAGCGGCCCGCTGCTGTCGTGGCAGCGCAGCATCTCGGCATCGCCCACCGCATCCCCCGTGGTGTTAACGCAGATGATGGAGTTTTGCGTGCGTCACGGCATTGCGCCACAGGTTGAACAATTTGCCATGGCGGATATCAATGCAGCCATTGATCACCTGCGCGCGGGCAAGGCGCGGTATCGGGTGGTGCTCAAGGCCTAGGTGCTTGATTTTCGTGGTGAGTCAGCTGGCGATGGCTTGGCTTACTCCCCCAGGAGGCGAAGGAGTAAGAGTTGTTTAAAACTTTGCGATTTCAGAGTCATTTACGCCTCCAGCCCAATTAAAACGTGGGCAAGCAGCTCCTCAATAAATAGCGTTTTTATTGCGTTCATCAGCGTTTATCGGCGTTCGGCAGCGCTTATCAGCACTTATAAGCGCCTGACAGCAGGCGCGCATCGGCTACGCAATGCCAAAGCGCCGGGGTGTTTGCCGCCTTGCTAAAGGGTAATAAGGCGATGCTGCCGCTCAAAGTGCTGACCACATGACGGTCGCAGGAATGACGGGCCGCGCTGCTGGTAGGTTGCCGCGCGCAGCTGTTGCTACCCAGTGGCAGCCGCAGCATCACGCGATGGTCGCGCGCCTCACCACCGATTGGTGGCGTGCGCATTTGATGGGTGACGGTGCTGCCAGGGCTCAACTAAAAAGGTCGGCTGACTAGGCTTCAAACCCACAAGTTAAGCGCAGCTTATGCGTATCCGCACCGGTCAGCAGTTCAATCAACGCTGCAGCTGATTCGCTCTGAGTCGAAGTAGCGCACACCGCAGCCGTGTAGGTGGTGGCCAGCTCAAATTCTTCGGGCAAAGGGGCGACCAAATCAACACCGGGCGTGCAGACAATCTCGGTGATTTGCGTGCAGCCGATTTGGCCACTTCCTCCGGTTGTTGCGCCAGCCTCGGCCATCGCCTTCATGGCGGTCGCGCCGTTGGCATAGGGGTGAAGTTTGCAAGCCAGTTCTACGTCCAGACCCAGCGCTTTGAGCACCCTCATCACGTGGATGCCCGCCGTTGATTTGATCGGGTCAGGAAAGTAAATGCCGCTGGCCGCTTGCAGTGCGGCTTTCAGTTTTTCAGGTGTGCTGACGTCAACTGCTTTGTCGCCTGACTTCACCGCAATACCGGTTTTGACCACGCCTACATTTTTAGCGCTGCCCGCCAGTAAATGCCCGCTGGCCATCAGCTCGGCAATCAGGGTGTCGGTCAATATGACCACATCACACCGCGCACCGCCCAGCAGGGCGTTTTTCATCACACCCACCGCGCTGAACGTGCCGGAGATGCTGCACAAATGCTGCGCCTTAAAACTGCCTTGCAGGTGCGTGACCAAGCCCTGCGCCGCGCCGCCGCTGAGCAAATAAAGCTGATGCGGGGTGTGCATGTCAGTCGGCCAAAATGTTGGCGGTTTTAATCACGCGCGCCCACTTGGCAATATCGTCCTGCACGTATTTGTCAAACACGGCGGGCGTCATCACCAGCGGCGCAGCACCTTGCTTGTTCCACAGCTGCTTCACGTCCGGCTGACTGGCGATTTTTGACACCGCTGCGTTGAGCTTGTCGACCACGTCTTTGGGTGTGCCCTTGGGTGCCATCAGGCCCAGCCAAAGGGTGGCCTCATAGCCCGCTAAGCCAGCCTCGGCCATTGTCGGTACGTCAGGCAACACGTCAGAACGTACCTTGCCCGTTGTGGCAATCGCTTTGACCTTGCCCGCCTTGATCTGCTCGGCCATGGTGGTCACCGCGTCAAACATCACCTCGACCTGTCCGCCAATCACGTCGGTACGCGCGCCAGAGCTGCCCCGGTACGGGATGTGCACCAAGTACACACCGGCCATGCTTTTGAACAATTCACCAGCCATGTGGTACGGCGTGCCATTGCCTGACGAGGCGTAGTTGATCTTGCCGGGCCGCGCCTTGGCCTGGGTTGTCAGGTCTTTAAGGTTTGAAATGCCTGTTGCCGGATTGGCCACCAGCACCAGGTCTGACGAGTTCACCGGAGCCACTGCTACAAAGTCGCGCATCAACTGATAGGGCTTGCCTTGCACCAAAGTTTCATTCACGGTTTGCGCGTTCGACATCAGCAGCAGTGTGTAGCCATCGGCGGCTGATTTGGCGACCGCGTCGGTGCCAATCACCGATCCCGCGCCGGGCCGGTTTTCCACCACAAAGCTTTGGCCCAGTGCGTCGGCCAAGCCCTTGCCAATAAAGCGCGCGTAATTGTCAGCCGGGCCGCCTGCTGCAAACGGCACGATGATCTTGACCGGTTTGCTGGGGTAGCTTTGTGCGAATGCCGATGTGCTGATGGCAGCTGCAACCAACCCAAGCGTTGCAATAAAAGTTTTTTTGGTGATCATGGCTTAGTCAACTTTTCCCATACGTTTTATAACCGCAGACATGCGGCTGGCATCCGCCTGCACATACCTTTCAAACTCAGGCGAGTGCTGATATTGCAGTGGGCTGCCTGCGTTGGCCATCACTGCCCCGAACGATACCGCCTCAATCTGCCCACCCAGCTGCTAGCACCAAGGCCAAGGCGGCTACGGTTGCGGCTACGGCTACGGTTGCGGTTGCGATGAATGCTAGCTCTGATGCGGCCGACATCGCCATTGTTTGCTTCATTTTGTTCTCTATTACTTCGAATGCCGCCAGCCCACATCTTCACCGCAATTGACTATGAGGCCGAGCTGGCCGTGATCATTGGTAAAGACGGTAAAAGCGGCAAGGCCGATAAATGCATAGCTGCCAAAGGCGCGATGGCGCACGTCTGGGGCTACACCATCGTTAACGACATCACGGCTTGTGACTGGCAAAGCCGCCACCAGCAGTGGCACATGGGCAAGTCATTCAACACCTTTTGCCCTGTGGGCTCGTACCTGGTCAGCGCTGACGAATTAGGCGATACCAACACCATGGTGCGCTGCTACGGGATTGGCGCGCTGGAAAATCCGCTGCGTTAAAACATTTACAGAAAATCAAGCCACCAGCGGCTGCGCTTGCATCGCCTCGGTTTGCTCCTCCAGCATGTCAACTTGCCCCTTCCAGTAATCACTGGAGCCAAACCACGGAAAGTTGATCGGGAAAATCGGGTCGTGCCAGCGCTGGGCCAGCCAGGCGCTGTAGTGAACCAGGCGCAGCGTGCGCAGCGGCTCAATCAACGCCAGCTCGCGCCGATCAAATTCTCGAAACTCTTCATACCCATCGACCAGCGCACCCAGCTGCTGCAAGCACTGCGCACGCTCGCCTGACAGCAGCATCCACAGGTCTTGTACGGCTGGGCCGCTGCGTGCGTCGTCCAGGTCAACAAAGTGCGGGCCCGCGCCCGGCAGGCCCTCGGGTGTCCACAAGATATTGCCGGGGTGACAGTCGCCGTGCAGGCGGATTTTTTTGACGTCGCTCGCGCTTTCAAACACCGCGGTGGCAGTTTGCATGGCGATTTCAAAGGCTTTTAGCCAGCGTGACTCCATGTCAAGTGGCAAGTAATTTTTGGCCAACAGCACGTCGCGCGGTGCGTAGCCAAAGGTTTGTAAATCAAGCGCTGGGCGGTGCGCAAACGGCTTGGCGCTGCCCACGGTGTGGATGCGCGCCAAAAAGCGGCCTATCCAGTGCAGCACGTCAAAGTTCTCTAGCTCTGGCCGCCTGCCGCCGCGACTCGGCGACACGCTAAACGCAAAACCATTGAAGTGGTGCAGCGTGTGGCTATGCAATTGCAACGCGCCCACCACCGGCACTTCAGCGGCCATCAGCTCGTTGGCAAAGTCGTGCTCCTCGATGATCTGCGCGTCTGTCCAGCGGTGTGGCCGGTAAAACTTGGCCACCACCACGTCACCGGCGGCGCTGGCCTTGCCCACGCTGGCTTCTAAATGGATCTGGTAGACCCGGTTTTCATAACTTGACAGCGCCATCAAGCGGCCGTCCCCTGCCAGGCCGATGCTGGCCAGTGCGTCCAGCACCACGTCTGGGGTCAGTGCCTCAAAGGCGTGGGCAGGTAGCTGGGGTGCATGGGGTGCATGGGGTGCATGGGGTGGAGTCATGCGCCGATTGTCGCGGTTGGTGGCCTGTAACTTGATATGCTACAAATTCAGGAGCTGCTAGCGCAGGTAATTATTGGGCCACAGGCATAAAACGTATCTGTAAACGTTAAAAATAGCTTTAAAACGTCAGCATGTGCCCGCTGCGCGGGTCACTGCCGCCTTTTAGCACCTCGTGGTACACCGCTTCAAACGTAGCGCTGCCGCTGTGCTGCTGCGCTACCATCCACGGCGCATTCGGCTGGCACACCTTGTGGGTAAAAGCCTGCCACGCGGCCCCCAAGCGTTCTCTTAAGCCCGCAGGGCCCCAGTCGGTGCTGCGTTTTTTGATTTGTGCGGGTGCAAAAAACAGTGTGGCGCGTACGCCGGGCAGGTCTCTCGCGCCACCGAGTTGTTCAACATGCGTGCCGCCGATGGAGCAGCTGTATTTAAGGTGGGCAAACTGACGGTGAATGGCGAGGCGCAGTTTGGCATTGCCGGCAAAGTCGACATACACGCACGCCGCGTCGTTGGCAATCTGGTCTAGCTGGTCATATGTCAACACCCGGTGGTAGCAGCCCAGGCTTTCGCAAAATAGGACGTTCGCAGCCGACGTTAAACCCACCACTTCAACGCCTTTGCGCTGCGCTAATTGAAACGCCGTACCGTATGCCGTTTTGCTTGACGCGCTGGACAGCAGCAGGGTGTTGGCGCCAAAAAAGTCGTTGTCAGCCAAGAAATCGTCAATCAAAAATGAGGTGACAAACAGCGGCCGCAGCAGTGCCTGGATGTCCTCAGTGTCTGCCGTGTACAGCGGATCGTTGCGGCTGGCAACGTATTGGTTGTACACCGGGTGCAGCTCAGCGCGGTGCGGTGCGGCGTCGTAAAAGCCGTGCTCGTTCACGCGGGCAGGCAGCAGCGTGACGTGGCTGGCCATCGGGTAGTAGCCGTAAAACCGCTCTCCTACTGTGACGCCATCGCAAGCGGTCTCGGCCACGTCGGCAAAGCCCCACACCGGTATGCTGCCCCAGGCTGCGTCCGCCGTGGGGAAGAAGTGCCAGTATTTCATCGCATCGCCAAAGGCGGCGTAGGTGATGTTGTTGGCCGTTAGCGCAAAGCGCTGAATGGCTAAGCGTACTTCGCCCGCTTTGAGCTCTGCCTGCTCGGTGTGGACAAAGCGGGTTTGGTGCAGGTCGGTTTTTAAAGCCTGGAAGGAGGTGTAGGTCATGCGCCTAGGCTAACTAAAACTTGGGCGCAGGGCAAGTGGGTGTCAGCGCGTTGGTGACACGGTGGTGCGCTTGCCCCCGTTCCAACCTTTTACCGGTGGAAGAAAAAGCCAGATAAAAAACTAGACGACGGTCAGCGTCACGTCAATGTTGCCGCGCGTAGCGTTGGAGTACGGGCACACCTTGTGAGTTTGCTCAACCAGCGCGTGGGCGGCGGCTTTGTCCATGCCCGGAATGCTGATTTTTAATTCGACTGCAATGTTAAAACCTTCAGGGGTAGCACCGGCGCCAAACGGGCCAATGCCGACGGCACCTTCAATTTTGGTGTCGGCTGGAATCGCGATTTTCTGCGCACCGCCAACAAACTTCATGGCACCTAAAAAGCAGGCGGCGTAGCCCGCTGCAAACAACTGCTCGGGGTTCACGCCGCCGCCAGCGCCGCCCATTTCTTTAGGCGTGCTGAGCTTGACGTTAAGCAGGCCGTCGCTAGAGGAGGCCTGGCCATCACGGCCGCCCGTGGCGCTGGAATGGGCTGTGTAAACGATTTTTGAGGGTTTGGTCATGGTGTTTCCTTCTGGGGGTGAAATGCCTCGGGATTGAGGCGCGAAAAAGCGTTGATTGTGGCGTAGGCCGAGCTTTCGTGCTCGGGCTAGTCGCTGCTCGCCACCGCCAGCAGCAATTGCTGCACATGCTGTTGCCCGCGCTTGCCGGTACGTTGCACCAAATCAATGTAGCCGCTGAGCATGCACAGCAGGTCTGCTTTGCTCTTCAGCGCCTCAATTTCAAGCAAGGTGGCATGCGCGAATTCAGGCACGTAGGCGCTCACAAAATCGCTCATCAGAGCTTTGGCCGGTGCAATCTTGACATCGCTGCTGGTTAGCCCGTTGCCCAGCCCGGCAGGCTCGGCGGCGTCAAACTGCGGTTTGTGCGGCGCAGCAGAATCTGGCTGGCTTGATGCATAGGCACTGTTGCGCCAAGGGGTCGACACGATCTGAACCAGCTCTCGCGCCGTTAGCTCTTGCAACCAATAAGCGTCGCCTGGTGTGGTGAGTAGCTCGCGTTGCTGGGTTTTGCCGTCCACTCTGCGCAGTAAATTGCGCAGTTCGGTGGGCATATTTTGCGAGTTGTCAAACGCCAACAGGCGACCGGCGTTGGTTTTGGCATAAATCGTCATGGCCTGAAAAATCCCATTTACTTTTAGGCACTAATTCGGCACTAGTTCGGCACTAGTTCGGAAGTAGTGCCTGCTTATCAAAAAAATAAAGCCATGTGGCCTAAAAAAACGCGCAAACTAAAAAGCAGCATCAAAGGTGCACAGCAAACGCGGCGAAAAACCTGTGCAAAAGCCATGCCAAGCCCAAGCTGGTCAGTGTAACTAGGAGCATTCGCGTTTACAGCTGCGCTGTGAGTTGCGCTTTACGCAAAACACAAATGCGTTGTAAAAGGAGTCAAACCTGCCTTGATATTGACAATTCGCTCAGCTAAATAATGCTTAATGCCGTACGACAAATATTTCGCGTGTGGCGCTTAATCGGTTGCAGAAGCTGCCACTGGCGACTTCAGTGGTGACCGTTCCTGACCCCTTCAAGCATATGAAAATCCGCCCCGATGGCGGGCGGCCTGATTCCAGTTCGACCGACCCAGATAATAAAAGAGACACCCCGCGTACGCCGCCTTTGTATGTGGTGGACCCTACGCTGGCACTGACCTTTTCAGTCGCAGCGCGGGAAGGCAGTTTTACCCGGGCGGCTGCCTTGCTGGGGGTTAACCCCAGCACCGTCAGCCGCAGGCTGGATGGGCTGGAGGCCAGCTTAGGCGTGCGCTTGTTTGAGCGCGACACACGCCACCTGAATTTGTCTGACGCCGGGCTGGCCTACGCGGGGTACGTACAGCAAGCGTTGTCGGCATTGGAAGCGGGCCGCCACGCCATGGAAAGCCACACGCTTGAAGTGGCCGGCCGCTTGCGGGTGACTTGTGGGCCAGAGCTGGGGCGGCGTTTTATGGTCGACCTGGTTCAGCAGTTCATGGCGCTGCACCCCAAGGTGGTGGTCACGCTGGCACTCAATGCAGGCACCGCCGCAGGCAGCAAGCAGTATGACGATTTTGATGTCGCGGTCAGTCTGGGCATGCCCGACGAAAGCCGCGCTGTGGTGTCTAAACTCGGCGATGTCAGCTTTGGGTACCTGGCTAGCCCCGCGTTTTTGGCGGGGCACCGCACACCAGCTGATGCAGCCGACTTGGCGCAGCTGCCGCTGGCCGGGCTAACCCACGCCAGTGCCCTGCACGACTACGGCGTGGTGAGCCAGTCGCCCAACATGCTGCTGAGCGCGACCAACAGGTTTGCCACCAACGATGGACAAGCGTTGCAGCACGCATTGCTGAGTGGCCAATTTGTTGGCCGTGTCATGCTGTGGCCCAGCCTGCAAGCGCTGACCGATGGGGCTCTGGTCAAGGTGCTGCCAGAACTCGACGACACCGTCACGCTGTACACCGTGGCGCCCGCGCGCAAAGAAAAGTCGCTCAAAGCGCAGCTGTTCATTGATTTTTTAAAAACCCACCTGGCTGAAAAGATCAGGTCGCTGGAGGTGCAGCTTGGCCTGCTTTATGCACGCCAGCAGCTGGCCAGCAGTGCTTCCCCTGAAAGTTAAATGCTATATTTTCAGGAGCTGCTAGCGCATATGTTGCTTGGGCTAGAAGGCTAAATGAGTCTTAAAATTAGATCTCACTGACCCCACGGTCTCACTCACCCCACGGCAACATCAGCGTTACCACCGACAGCTTGGCAAACTCGGGCACAAACTCGTCAATGATGCGCTGCGGCTCAGGGCATAACGCGCTGTCGGTGATGACGCCAAACTGCACGCCGCCGCCGTAGCTGAGTATCGACACGCCCAGACCCACATCGCCTGACTGCGGCACCCAGAACATGCTTTGCTCCAGCGTGCTGCCGCAAAACTTCAGTTTGTCTTTGGGGCCTGGCACATTGGTCATCACCGCGGTGGTTTTTTTGGCGAATAAATTGAGCATCATGTCCTGCGCAGGCTTGATGAGCAGCCCAGCAACCGCCAGCAAACTATAGGCCAGCAGCGGCTGGTAGCTGCCTTTGAGCTCGGCCATGCGTCGGCGCACCTCGTACACCCGTTCAATTGGGTTTTCCACGCCTATTGGCAGCACCAGCGGCACCAGGCCAAAGTGGTTGCCTAATTTATACGCTTGGTCTAGTGGCCTCAAGTTGACGGGCACCATGGCGCGGATTTCCTGGTCTTTGATGTCGTCGCCAAACGACTTTAAATACTCCCCCAGCGCCCCGGCCACGCAGCTAAGCAGTACATCGTTGATCGAGCAGTTAAGTGCCTTGCCCACGGCCCTGACTTCTTCCAGCGGAATCGGGTCACACCAGGCCACCTTTTTGTGGCCGCCAGGTTTGCCTTTGAGCCGGGTTTTGGAGTCATCGGGCATCAGCGCCAGCGCCGCGCCATCTTTAACAACCTGCATCAGCACTTTGGCCATGTCTAGCGACGCACCCATGCCTTTTTTTGCACCGGCTTTGGGGTCGTTAAGCATATCGAGTATGCCCAGCGAGCGCGATGCGCCTTCGCCCACTGCGCCCAGTGCCTTGACGGTCAGGTCAGTGAACGGTTTGAGCAGCGTGTCTGCAATCCAGTCCTCAGCGCCAGCAGCAGCATGTTTTTTACGCCGCTCGGGTGGCGGTGAACCGCCGTCAACCAGCGACATGGTGACTGAAATGAGCGCAATGCCGTCGCCAATACAGTGGTGAATGCGCACAATCAGCGCGCTGCCTTTGACGCCATCTGGCCCCGTATAGTCCTCAATCAAATGCATTTGCCACAGGGGGCGTTTGGGGTCTAGCCGCTGGGTGGCCAGTTGCGCCACGCGGTCTTGTAGAGCGGCTTGTTGGCCGATTTGCTGGCCGATTTGATGGTTGTGGCCTTTGGGCGCTTTAGAAGGTTTTGGCAGGGTCTCCAGCACCACGTGGTTGGCCAAATCAAACTTGCGGTCATTCACCCAAGTCGCGCCAGCCGCGTCCTCCATCACCCGCTGCTTGAAGCGGTTGTACTTGAGCAAACTGCTGTCAATCCGCTCGCACACCGCTGCATATTTAACGCCCGGTGCCAGCTGCCACACGCCGACAATCATCATCAAATTGGCGTCGCAGTCCATCCGCAACCAGGCAGTGTCAACCTTGGTCATTCGCTCACCGACGAGCCCCAGCGTGCCAGCTACCGCACGCTTGACGTTTTTTTGGACTTTGCTGGCGACGTCTAACGCCATGTCTTGCGCGACTGTTCTGCCGTTTTTGATGCGGGTGACCATGAATATCTTTCCAGTGCAAATCTGCCCCATGGGGTAAGTCAGCTATTTTGCAGGCAAAGAGGTCGTTAAGATACCGCGCAGTTACCCGAGTTTTAAGCCGTGCTTTTTAGCCCATCTTTCAAGGAGCAACCCGATGTCAGCACTTCAAGAAGCCTTCGACAAGGCTATGGCCGATTCAAAAAATTTAAGCGAACGGCCCGACAACGCCACGCTTCTCAAAATTTACGCGCTGTACAAGCAGGGCAGCACGGGCGACAACGAAGAAAAAAAACCTGGCTTCACCGACATGGTGGCACGCGCCAAGTGGGATGCCTGGGCCAAGCTCAAAGGCACATCAACTGACGACGCAATGCAGCAGTATGTGGATCTGATTGCTGAGCTGCAATAGCCGTCAATCGCTGATGTGTCCCGCGCTTGCTTACCGGCCGTAGGCACCAACAGGGGACAAACCGCAGCGCTACATCTTTACTCTGTACGCGCTGACGGTAGACAAATTGGAGGTGGCCGGTGGCGTTCCAAAAACGGGCACAGCCAGCAGGGTTGACAGCGCAAGTAATTTGTATTTCATGAACCTCGTCTCCAATTGATTACGTCTGGCAAAAGCACGGGACCTGGCGATTGTGCAAAGTTGATTTGCTGCAAACTTACAGCAAATCGTTTGGGATGAAAGCCCGCTCGATGCTGGCCATTGCTGCGCACTCACCTGCGTCCTAACCCCTACGCTGAGGCTGACGCTGACGCTGACGCTGACGCTGACGCCGGCCCTGACCGTTTCCCCAAAGACAATAAAACGATCGGTTTGCCCTTGTTACGCGTGCTGCACTGCTGGGGCGCGGTGAAGCTCAGTGGTGCGCCCAGCCTTTGCCGCTTGGCCCGGCACCGGATGGCCCACTATCTGCGGTAATTGACGTGCCAGCGCCAGCAGCTTGTCGACATTCAGGCCTGTGTCGTAGCCCATGGCGTCCAGCATGTGAATGGCGTCTTCACTGCACACGTTGCCGCTGGCGCCTGGCGCGTAGGGGCAGCCACCGAGCCCACCGAGCGAGCCATCAAACCGGGCAATGCCGCTTTGTACCGCCGCCAGCACATTGGCCAGGCCCATGCCGCGCGTGTTGTGAAAGTGCATGGTCAGCTGCAGTTGGCTCAATTGCTTTAGCGCGGCTTGTGCCATGCGGCTGACCTGCGCGGGGTGCGCCATGCCGGTGGTGTCGCAAAAAGTGATGCCGCGCACACCAACGCCCGCAAAGCGCTGCGCATAGTCGAGCACCACGCTTGCCAGCACATCGCCTTGCATCGGGCAGCCAAAGGCACACGACAACGACACATTGACAGCAGCCAGTCCTTCGGCACGTCTGGTGATGTCGACCAATGCGGCAAAGCTTTGCGCCATGGTCATGCGCAGGTTGGCATTGTTGTGGGCCTCGCTCATGGACATCACCAGATTCAATTCGTCGGCTTTGGCCTGCAGGGCGCGTTCGGCGCCGCGCATATTGGGCACCAGCACCGTGTAGTCGACACCCGGCATGCGCTGGATGCGCGCCATAACTTCATCCGCATCGCGCAGCATTGGGATGGCTTTGGGAGAGACAAAAGACGTCACTTCAATTTTTGCGTAGCCGCAAGCGCTGAGCGCATCAATCAGCGCTACTTTGTCGTCGGTAGCTACAAACTCAGGCTCCATTTGAAAACCGTCGCGGGTCACGACCTCATGAAAGTAGATTTTCGTCATGGCGTGCCTCCTTGCACGATGCCCTTGTCTTTCAGCGCCTGAATTTGCGCACTGCTCAAACCGATACCGCGCAGCACAGCGTCGGTATCTTGTCCCAGTGTGGGCGCGTTGCGCCTCTGGCTGCCGGGCGTGCCGGAGAGTTTGGGCACGATGCCCGGCACAGTCAAGGCGCTGCCGTCAGCCATGGTGATTTGCTGCAACATGCCGCGCGCCAGGTAGTGCGGGTCAGCGGCAATGTCGGCAACGGTGTAAATGCGGCCTGCTGGGACTGACGCCTCGTCGAGGGCTGCCAGCACCTCGGCCACACTGCGCTGGGCTGTCCACTGGCCAATGGCGTGGTCAATCTCGTTGATGCGCGCGACGCGGCCGGCGTTGTCTTTTAGGGCGGGGTCGTTGCCTAAATCTTCGCGGCTGATCGTTTTCATCAAGCGTTTATAAATACTGTCGCCATTGCCTGCAATGAGCGCATACCCACCGTCATTGCACAGGTAGGCATTGCTGGGTGCTATGCCAGGAAGGGCGCTGCCGGCCGGGCCGCGTACCGCACCAAAGGCGGAGTATTCAGGCAGCAGGCTTTCCATGCAGTTGAACACCGCCTCGTACAGTGCCACGTCAATGACCTGACCTACACCCGAGCTGTTGCGGTGGTGCAGCGCCATCAAAATACCAATCAGCCCGTGCAGCGAGGCCAGCGTGTCGCCAATGCTGACACCCACCCGCACCGGCACGCGGCCCGGCTCGGCCGTCAGGTGGCGCAGGCCGCCCATGGCCTCGGCCACCACGCCAAAGCCGGGGCGATCGCGGTACGGGCCAGTTTGGCCGTAGCCGCTGATGCGCAGCATGATGAGGCGCGGGTTAAGCGCTTGCAGCACATCCGGCCCCAAGCCCCACAGCTCCATCGCACCGGGCCTGAAGTTCTCGATCAGCACGTCGGCACTGCCTGCCAGCTTGCGCACAATGTCTTGCGCGTCGGGCTGCTTCAAGTCAAGTGCCAGCGAGCGCTTGCCTCTGGCCTGGACTTGCCACCAGACCGACGTGCCGTCTTTGAGCAGTCGCCATTTGCGCAGCGGGTCGCCGGTTTCAGGCGTTTCAATTTTGATGACATCAGCGCCAAAGTCCGCCAGTGTTTTGGCGGCAAATGGGCCTGCAATCAGCTGGCCGAGTTCAATGACCTTCAGGCCAGCTAGCGGGCCGTGTTGTGCGGCAGTTGTCATGCTTTTTTAGCAGTTGCTTTTTTAACCGATACTTTTTTGGCGGCAGGCGCTTTGCCGGCAATCAGCGCGTCAAGGTTTTTCACAATCTCGCCTTCAATTTTGTCCTTGAAAGCACCCAGTAAAAAGCCCAACTTGGCGTGCAGCTCAAAGGTGTCTTTGTCGACCGTCAAGGTGCCTGACACGCCCGAGCGGGAAAAGCTGCAAACATCTAGCGCTTGGCCTTCTTCGTAGGTGCAGGCCATGTCAAATTTAGCTTCGGCTTGCTCGGCCCATTTGAAGGCGGCTTTGCGTGCGCTGGCCAGGCTCATGCCGTGCTGGCGAGTGATGTTGATGTCGGCCATTATTTTGTAGTCTCCGGGTTGTTGGTTTTTAACGCCTCGTGGCGCGCGGTTTTGGGTAGTTCGGCCAAGGCCCTGACAGCATCATAAAACCGTTGCCAGTCTTGGCCGCTGGCAACAAACAGCGCTTCAAAGCCAGGCACCAGTTCATCGTAGGCGGCTTGTGCGCCAAAGCTGGCGTTGTTGGCCCGTAGCACCCAGCCGTCGTATGCGGTAAAGCTCTGGGGTGTGCCGCCCCACCGTTGTTTGAGCAGTGCGTAGTCCGCTTTAAATTTTTGCATTACTACGTTTTTAGGAGCTGCTTGCCCAATATTTACCTGGGCTAACGGGCTATTTGATCCATAAACCAGGGCTAAATCGGCTCGGGCGACGGCTGTCAATGCCCTGAACTGCTGCCTGCGTGCGTCTAGCGCGGCGTACTCGCTTCTCGCGGTTTGGCTGGCGTAGGCACTGAGCCAGCGTGCGCCGCCCAGGCGCTCTACTGCGGTGGCAAAGGACTCGTTGAACATGGTGTCGCCCGCCGCGTACACCACCTGGTGCGCCAGCTCGTGAAAGATCAGCCGCGCCATCTCGCCCTCCGGGTAGTTGATGAAAGTGCTGAGCAGTGGGTCGCTGCCAAAGTCGCCCAGGAAGGCCAGCTTGCCCAGCGTTGAATAAGCGGGTACGCCATACACGCTGACCTCCAGGCCTGCTAGTGTGAGTTGTTCGGCCTCCAGCTTGGCATCAGCTTCATTGAAATAACCCCGATAGCCTACACAGCCCGTCACTGGAAAGCACCAGGTTTTCAGTGTCAATGAAAACTCAGGCGCTGCCACCACGTTCCACACCACCGCGCTGCGCCTCAAGTCGGCAAAGCGCTTGTAGCTGGCGTTGTCTGGCAGCTTGAGTTCGGTGGCGGCAAAGCTGCGAATGCGCTGGCTAAGCTCTAACCGCGCCCTCAACGCTATGGGCGTTTGCGGGTCAGCCAACACATCAGCCACGGGCCGCGCAGCGTTGAGCATGTGCATGTGGCCGCTGACGGATTGCCAGTAGTAGCCCATGGTGGTGCAGCCACTGAGCAGCAGCGTTATGAAACCGATGAACAATACTTTCATGACTAACCGCACGTTAATTGCACGTTAACTGCACGTTAATTGCACGTCAACCAGGCAGTCATAAAACACGGGGCCACGCCCCATGTCAGTCAGGTGCTGGCTGGTCAGCTGGTTCACATTGGTGCCATTCAAACCCATCTTGCGCCACCAAATACCCATGCCGTTAACCACACCAGGTCTCGCGCGAGCGGACACTTGCGCCTTGACCTGGTAGCTGCCGCGCTGGTTGAACACAGTGACCACAGCGCCGCTGGTGATGCCGCGCCTGGCTGCATCGTCAGGATGAATCTCAAGCACCGGTTCAACTTCAATCGCCCGCAAACTGGTGACGTTGACAAACGTGGAATTTAAAAAATGACGCGCTGGTGGCGAGATCATCGCCAACGGGTATTGTTTTGACGCGCCGCTTAATTCGTAGTTCGCCACATGGTCGGGCAGGCCGTCTAGACCTTCATCAGCTAGACGCTGGCTGAAAAATTCACACTTGCCCGAAGGCGTGGGAAAGTTGCCGTCGGCAAACGGCGCTTCAGGCAGCTTGAGCGTGGCAAAGCCGCGGGCCAGCAGGTTATTGAAGTCGATTTGTGCGCCAAAGGCCGCACGGCAAAGCGTCTCGTCATCGTCTGCAAAACACGGCTCGTCAAACCCTGTATGCGCCGCCAGTTCGCGAAAGATTTGCGTGTTGGTTTTGGCCTGGCCCAGCGGCGCAATCGCCGGGCGATTCAGCAGCACATCGGTGTGGCCATACGAGCCATGAATGTCCCAATGCTCCAGCTGTGTTGTGGCCGGCAATATGTAGTCGGCGTAATCTGCCGTGTCGGTTTGAAAGTGCTCCAGCACCACGGTGAACAAGTCTTCACGTGCAAAGCCTTTCACCACCTTACCCGATTCAGGCGCCACCGCAACCGGGTTGCTGTTGTAGACGATCAGGGCCTCAATTTTTGGGCCAAATTCAGGGGATGCTTCACGCAGCAAGTCATCGCCAATCGTGATCATGTTGATGGTGCGCGGGCTGCGCCCAGCGAGCAAATCCGGGCGCTGTAGCGCGGCTTTGTTGACCGGAAACTGCCCCGAGCTGCTGAGCAGCAAGCCGCCTGCCCGGTGCCGCCACGCGCCTATCAATGCCGGCAGGCAAGCTACAGCGCGGGTGGCATTGCCGCCACCACGCACCCGCTGCATGCCGTAATTCAACCGAATGGCGGCGGGCTGCTGGCTTGAAAAGCACTCGCCGTAGTCTCGCGCCAGGCTTTTAATTTGCGCTGCGGGTATGCCGCATACGTTGGCGGCGCGCTCTGCATTCCATAGCAGTGCACGCTGTTTTAACAACGGCCAGCCCAATGTGTGCGCTTCAATGTAAGCATGATCCAGCCAGTCATGCGTGATCAGCTCATGCATCACCGCCAACGCCAGCGCCGCATCAGTGCCTGGCAGCAAGGCAATGTGCGCGTGGCATTTTTCAGCCGTCTCGCTTTTGCGTGGGTCAATGCAAATCAACTTAGCCCCTGCTTTTTTGGCCTGTTGCGCGTAACGCCAAAAATGCAAATTGCTGCCAACCGAGTTGCTGCCCCAAATGATGATGAGTTTTGATTCTGCAAAAAACTCGACCCGCATACCCACCTTGCCGCCCAGCGTTTGCGTCAACCCTTCACCGCCAGCGGACGAGCAAATCGTGCGGTCTAGCAAGGACGCGCCAAGCCGGTTAAAAAACCGGCCAGCCATCGCCTCGCCCTGCACCAGGCCCATGGTGCCGGCATAGCTGTAAGGAACGATGGCTTGCGGGTTTTCGGCGGCAATGGTTTTCAGGCGTGCGGCAATATCAGTTAGCGCTGTGTCCCAGCTGACCGGTTCAAACTGGCCTGATCCCCCCACAGCTGTTTTTGGCCCTGTGCGCTTAAGCGGTGTTAGCAATCTGTCGGGGTGATGCGTGCGCTCGGCGTAGCGGGACACCTTGTTGCACAACACGCCGGCGGTTTGCGGGTGGTCAGGGTTGCCTTGCACTTTGGTGGCGACGCCGTTTTCAACGGTGGTGAGCAGCGCGCAGGTGTCGGGGCAGTCGTGGGGGCAAGCGCCGCGCACCTGGACGGGCGCATCGGCTGTCATTTGGCTGACAGCCCGCGGCACTACAGGGGTGGTGCGGATGGTGTTTTCCATGGGTAGACTTTATATTGGTTGCACATGAAAACGTCGTTGGAGACAAATTTGACCCCCATACTTTGGCAAACGCGGCGCACAACGCTGCTCAAAAAAGCGTTGATCCTAGCGGCGTTCGCGCTGCCCGGCTTGGCAATTGCGGCACCAGATGGCATCGGTAAAACCGCCATCACTCTCGGTCAGTCTGTGGCATTAACCGGGCCGTCCAGCGCGCTGGGCGTACCCTTTGCTCAAGGTGCCAAGCTGTATTTTGACCGCTTGAACAACTCAGGCGGCATCAATGGCCGACAAGTCGAGTTGGTCACGATCGACGATATGGGCAGTGCCGCACAAACGGTGTTGAACACCCAAAAACTTTTGAGCCAAGGCGTGCTGTCACTGTTTGGCTACTACGGCTCGCCCCAGGTGACGGCTGTCAATGCGCAGCTCATGGGCTCTGACGTATTGCTGTTTGGCTCAATGGCGGGGGCTGACGAGCTGGGCGGCTCGCTCTACCCCAACGTCTACGCCATTCGCCCGGGTTTTTCGGAAGAGGCGGCGGTGGTTACTCGCCATGCAAACACGCTAGGCATGAAAAACCTGGCCATCGTCCATGGTAATGATGCGGAGTCGATGGCGGCGCTTGAATCGGCTGAACGCACCATGACCAGCCTGGGTGCCAACCTGCTGGTTAAAGCGCCGCTTGAAGGCCTGGACAAAGCGGTTGCCGCCAATCCGCAGTCGGTGCTGGTGATCAGCGAGCCCACAGGCGCGGCATCGGCCATCCGCGGGTTGCGTGCCAAAGGCTACAAGGGTCCAATTTATGGTTTTTCAAACACGGGCGAAAGCCTGTTGGCCGACAAGCTGGGTTCTAGCGGTGCAGGCGTGGTGCTGATGCGGGTGGTGCCGCGCCCAGACAACGCCAAGAGCACACTGGTGCGCGAGCTGCTGGCAGATGCGCTAGCGGCCAAACTGGGCAAGCCCAACGTCTACATGCTGGAAGGCTACATCGCCGCTTGGGCGTATTCCGAGGCGCTACGCAAGGCTGGCAACCAGCCCACACGCGCCAAGCTGCGCAAGGCCATTGCCGGCATGCAAGAGCTCAATTTAGGCGGCTTCAGAATACATTTTGAAGACGGCCGGGTCGGCTCAAAGATGGTGGAGTTGAGCTTGATTGATAGTGCCGGGCGGGTGCGAGAGTAGCTATTGACGGGTTTCAAACCAGTCGGTGCGTCACCGCCTTGCTCGCTGCTTTGTCCAGCGTCAAAACCACATCGCAACCCAGTGCCTGCATTTGCGCGCCGATCAGGTGGTCAGCCCAATCGCCACCACGCTTTTCCCAAGCCTTGTAGGCAGCCAGCACGACCGGCAAGGCCTCAAACCGTAGGCCTGTGAAGCCAAGCAGGCTACTGATGGTTTGCTGGCATTGCAGCAGGCTGTAGCCGTACAAGCGCTGCAACACCCATACCAGTTCACGTAGAACGATGTGGCTGACCAGGCAGTCGCGACCGGCCGAAAGTTCAGCGTCCAGCGACGCTTGAATCCGTCCGGCTGCTACAGGTTCGTCATTGGTGACCAGTCGCACCAAAATGTTGGTATCAAGCGCCAGCATATTTAAGCCCTGCGTCGACGCGTAGATGCAGCACGCGCGGCGGCCAAGTCTCCCACAGCGTTTCTCATTTCTTCAACGCTGTAAGCCCGTGCAGGCTTTGGCAGCAGGCCGCGCAGGCTGGCAAATGATGCCCGGCCAGCGCGCGCTGCTTTGGCCACAGTGACACGGCCATCAGGCTGCGGCGCGAAGTCAACTTTGTCGCCCGGCTCTAATTGAAGTAGCTCCCGTATGCCTTTGGGCAGTGTTATCTGTGCTTTGCTGGTCAATGTGGCGATCATAAAATTCCTTACGAAACGGCAAGGATTTCTAAGTGCCGTTGTTGCGGCCTGTCAACCTCGCTTGGAACTGCCGTAGCATCGTGGCTACCGTTTGCGTCAGTTGTCCTTAATCCAGCATCGGACTTTTCGCACACGTTATGCTGCGTTCCTGGCGATGGAAGTCATCCTTAATTGCAAAGGCATGCCAATGAAAATCCGGCTTATCTGTGTGGTTCTTAGTCTTGCTGGCTTAGCAATTCCCAGTGCATGGGCACAGCCTCAATCTATCAAGGCCGACTGCGGTGGTGTACTCACGGCGCCTATGGCGCAGACAGCCGCTTTGTACCAACAAGCGGTTGCCGCGCTGAAAGGTTCCGAAGCTGGCTGGTGCGCCGTAGCGGCCGCGTCGAGCTCCGAAACCCATCACGATGCAGCCTTGTGGGAGTTTGTATCTGCGGCGTACGTGCTGCATGCGCTGCGTAGGCAAAAACAACTGGTCCCTGCGCAGCGGGTGGCCATGCGGGCAGTACTGGCCCGAATCCCAGGCATTGGGAACCCGCCAACACGGTTGAAGGCGATTGACACCGCCCTGTACGTCCACATGCGCACACTTTCGGCCAGTGATTCATCTGGCACGATGGTAGCTTTAGATGCTATTGAGCAGCATTCGCCCGCTGTGTATCGAACCTTGGTGAGGCGGTCGATTCGCTGGGGCGATGCGGACGATAACTAGGCCGACAAGGCGGGTAGGAGGTTGAAATTACGTTGACTGCCGCCGCACAGCTTACCCACTTTGCGCATTTGCCCGCAGGCGAGTGGCGCATACCTAAGCTGCTTGCGCTGAACGTTCAAGACCCCCTGCGCATTCAAGTTAACGCATAAATGGCGGTACTTTGGCGCAGTTGCATCAAATCCTTGTCGATTTTTGTTTCATTGTGAACCTTCATCCTTGGGGGTTCGATAAGTGTGCATTGAGTCGTTGAAAACCATGATCGGATTTGCCATCTTTCATTTGGCGATAACGAAAATAGCTTTTGACTAGATCAATGACGGCCCAGTTGGGCCCTTTACCTCCACTTGTCAGCGATAACTTACCCAAGAAAGTCACACATGAAAATTATTCAACTATCAACTTTGCCAGCACTGGCCGCCATGCTTATAGCTTGTGGAGGCAGTGGTGGGAGCAGCGATGTGACAACAGCTGCGACGACCGGTGCCAGTGCGGCCCCAACAGCCGGAGCAACTACCTCTGCTCCATCTGGAGGCAATACGGCTGCGCCAACTGACACCAATGCGGTTACTGCCCCGGTGACACAAGCTGCTTATGTCGACAAGTATGTTGGTGTTTGGGAGACCGCCTGTTTGACAGAGGACGGTGTGAATGAGTCCGGCCGGTTCATTTCAACGATTTCAAAGAGATCCGAGGCCGTTCTGATCATCAGCCTGACGGCGATCCGCTTTGCTGGAAAAGTTTGTGCAGGTACGGCTTTGCGTCCGATTTTTCAAGGTGTTACCACTGACAACACCTACGTCAATACGGTCAACAATCTTGACAGGTTTACCTACAGCTCTGGCGGTAAGTCTACGTTGAAAGTTACCGGTTCAGTATTGAATGTAGGCAACGAATTGAAATTGGACGCCGCAGGGTATCCTGTTATTGACTTCAATGATTTGGGAACAGCCTTCATCAAGAAGTAAAGTCCGACGGGCCTGGTGAAAAGCGGTGATGTTGGTAAGTCGCTGGCATTGCGCTTTTTAATTCAGTAGGTTGCAGCTTAATTCGTCCGTACTTTTCAATGGCGTTAGAACGCCGCACTCAATGTGAATCACGCCCCTGATAATTACGTCAAGCTTATTTTGAACAAAACACTCGCGATGCAAACGGCACACAACGCTACGTTGCAAACCTTGTCAAACCGCCTCGGTCGGCTTGCTGGCTGGCCGACTAGCAAACGCGGCCATCGCAATTGTCCCTACTACCAACGCAATCAGCGGGCCGCCGCCAAACCCATAGTCGAAGTAGCGCAAAACTGACCCAGCCATCACGCTAGCCCCAAGCACACACCAAAAAATCCAGGTCACACCCACACTTGTTGTGCTTGCCGTTGGCTCGTATCCTCCGCGCCAGACCGCATTGCGTGTCTCGTCGTCGATCATTTGTGTAGCTACCAACGTCAACGCAACCGCTGCAGCCAGGTTTGGCAACTTTGCAATCCACGCACTACAAAAAAACAGAATTGCCAACAGCGATAGCCCGTGAAAAATTACGCCTAGCCGCGTCTTTACATTTGATTCCTGCAAAACTTTTGTTCTCGCACCAGACACTGATGAATTGGCAAAACCCAGTGGTGCACAAACCAGATTTACAACTGCACGCAGCTTTACGTGGGCAGCCCAGGTTGACCTATCGGTGTTGTCGTTGCTGTCGCGCATGGCAGTCAGGCTTTCAAGCAGAAGCACACCGCCTTGCAACATGCCAATGACGATCAAAACCAGCCACACCCACCACGGCATATAAGTTGCTGCCAATACAAACGTAGAGGGTCCAACCAAGAGCTCTTTAAGCTGCATAAATTGCAAACCTGATGTGCCTAACGTACCGCATAAACCACTGCGCGCCGATTGGGCTATGAAAGTGTAGTGGCCCAGCGTTGCGATACAAACTCCCACCACCATCGACAACGGAGCCAGTTTTTTTTGCCACGGCCTCGCGGCATTTGGTAGGCGGCAGATATGTGCCCATGCCAAAGCCGCTGCAACGCTGCTGATGGCAATCGTAATTGTCAGAAACGGGCTGACGCGCAGACAGCCGTCTAGCTGTGCTGCACCCAGTGCCACCACTATGCCAACGGCTGTCGCAAAAATAAAACCTTTGCGTAGTGAAATATGGCTATTGATCACAAAGCGTTGTACTGATGGCAACAGCCCCAGCAGTAACGTAGCAGCACCCATAGCAAGCATGGTCGCAAGTGCAGCCATTGCTATAACAAATCGCCCCTCAACGGCTTGCGACTGTTCAGCGGCAAACTTCATGCCTACTATCAGGACAGCTAGCGAGGCGGCACGCGGCCCCGAAACAAGGGGTTGCCGCACTGCAAGTGCAAACAAGCTGCTAACGACAACAGCGCCAATCACCATCAACCCACCCAAGGCGAAAGACGCACGGCCTGGAAGCGCTGCACCCAGCAATGCGCCGATCCCGATGTACTCTGCGTAAAGCACGGTGGCAGTCAACCCACCAGCAAAAGCATCAGCAAAAAGGGTGCGCAATGACAGCTTTGAAGTGTCGCTACGCCGCATTACATACAACGCCGCTGCAAAGCTGCACTCACCACAGCATCAGGGGCGCGGTTCAATGCGTCGGCTACTCCAGCTGCTGACGTGGACGGTACTAAAAGCTCAAACGCACCATTTTCGTTGGGGCCAAATGCGATGGTGGTGTCTAGCTGCTCAAGCAGGGTGGAAACACGTGCAATGGTGGCAGCAGCGTTAAAAATCACCACAATCTGGTTACAGCGGGCAGGCTCGCTGTTGCCGCCCAGACTTCGCGTGTTGCTGGTGATTGTTTTTTGACTGTTGCCGGGTCTGAGCTGAAGGTTTGCGTAGTGCCAGCCAGCCGGCGCCAATGCAACGACAAGTCCTAAAAAGGGGCAAAAAACGTGCTCATCCATGCCAGGCGCGGCTGCCGCGTTTCCGTATTATTTATCGGCATTTCAGCGGCTACCTGCACGCCGCAAGCGCCGCAGAATCGACCATCTGCGTGATTGCTGTGGCCGCACGCTCTACAAAATAAAGTGCTCATATAAATCTCTAGATAAACGCCGCATATCCGGTCCAGTTAAAAATAAAATTTTCGGGAGTTCAGGCAATAGAGACCAAGTGCTGCCTAGCTGCTTCCCACCGGGCCAGGCACGATCCGAATTGTTGTTTTGGGGCTGCGGGTTTCTTCCGCATACGTGTACTGCACTTTTCCTGCTTGCACAGGTGTGGTGTAGCCCCCCTGCATAGCAGTAACCGCCGTTTGTGCGATTGGCATCGTTTTGGAACTCACAAAAACCTGGTGCGGCCGGTTGGCTTTCGAGACTACGCTCCCCGCTTCAGCGAGTTGTTTGACCGTCGCTGCTTCACCGCTTTCCAATTTGCTGGTAGGCACAGAAACCACGAATTCGTCCACAACCTCAATTGCCTGAGTGTTGGCCAACGCGCCGCCACGGGCCTCCGCCGGTACAGCAACCATGCGGGTCCGCAGTGCTACATCTACATCATTGCCGCCGATGTTTTTAATTCGTTGCGCTGCAAGCTTTGCCTCTTGTGCATCCATTTGCAATCCTACCCAGTAGCCAACTGCTGCACCAACGATTGCATACTTGGCGCACTCCTGCGCCGCTTTCCCGCGCGGCGCGTTGGCAGCGGCAAGCACGCAGGCAAGGGTGGCACCAACCCCTGCTCCGGTTTGCGCATTGGTTGCGCACCCCAGGTTAATGAGTGATGCCGCCGTGATAGCGCCAATGAGGCTGAGCCTTTGCGTGGTGACCGTACTTTTCATTTCGTTGGTTTCTCCGTAGTTTGCAAGCTGGTTTGATTTTTGGATTGAGGGGCGTGGTAGCCAAAGCGCATGCCGCCGAGCAGATTGACACGTACCTGTTCGTTTACTGGGTAAAAGTAGTGCTGCATCTGGATCGCCCAGCGCACCATTCCCGCAACGACGTACCCGGTGCCTATGGGCATTTGTTGCCTTGTGTCACTTTCAAGCTTCTTGAACAGCGACTGTTCAGTGAACTGATTTGTCAAGGTCAGCGGAACGGCAATGGCTACACTCAAATAAACCACGAACGATAGATAAACAGCTGGACTGGAAACGTTCGCGAAAATTTTGGTAACCCAAAGCATGCATTTAAACAAATGAGTCAGCGCGCCAATAAGTGAAAAAAACAAGGCAATCGGCGGCACCGCTAACGCTCGAATACTTTCACGTCCGAGCCTCGAATGCACACCGCCGTCGTTGTATGTCTGGGGCAGTGCCATGCGGTCGGACTTGAGCTTGGTGACGTCGGCCGCAATGACTTCATCAAACAGGGTTGCCGCAAATTGTTTTTCGGAAAGATTGGGGGGAATCTTCAAGTTGCCTGAAATTCCCAGGGCTTGACGCCATTTCTTTTGCACATTGGCGTCCACCATGAATTGCGCCAAAGTCAGATTGGGTGACACGCCATTGGATTTTTTTGTAAATTCGTTGAGTGCCTCGCGTTGCACGCGCTGCGCGACCGCTGCATTGAAGGTTGTCCGGTCTGATGGTCGCCAATTGTTGGGAACTGACACTTTCTTTTGCACATTGGACCTGACACGGCTCGCGTAAATCGACGGTACTGTCGCGGGTGTCCAGCGGTTTTGGGTCAGCGAACGCTCATAGTCTGCCCAAGCGGTTTGCTGGCGTGCAGGAATGTCGCCCATCGCGGTTTGATAGGACTGGTTGCCGCTCGCATATTCGCCCTGAAATTGTTTTTCAATCGCCCGCTGTGAATCGATGTAGGCAAGGTATGCCTTCGTGCTGCCGCCACGGACTTCTTCTGCAATGCGGCCGAACATGGCGTCTGCAACTTTTTGCATTTTGGCGCCGAACTCCGGGACAGCAAGTGCCTGCAGGGCGAATGTAGCCAAGAAGCTCTTGCCCCCGGGTGTTTGATAGTCTTTTGCGGTTACTTCAAGGCCGTTTAACGACACATTTTCTTTGGTCAAAATATGGGTCAATGGCACCAAAACAGCGGCTCGCCCTCGGGCCTCACCGGACGACGCAAGAACCACTGTTTGGATAGTCGTCTCCTGAAGGGCGTACATTGCAACGCAACATACTGCTGCCCACACTGCCAATTTGATTGAAAGCTGAACAATATTCAACCCGGCTGCAAACGCCTTCTTGAAAAGCCCACTCCACGCAAACAGCGTCAGTGCCGCGCCAGAAATCCAGCGGCCGTAAATTTCGATGCTGTCAATCTCTTCTGCGGTTGCAGTGCCGCCAACGATGTCAAGCAGGCGCGCATTAAAGCCCAGTTCAACCAGCAGGTAGGTCGCAGTCAATACCAGCATGATCGCTGGCGTCATGCGCTCGGTGCGCGTGGGTTTGGTAAAAGCCGGCATTGCTACATCAAATCAATAATGACCTGCCGCTGCGGCCGGGTCGTTTTTGCAACCTTTTCAGCCACGACCGATGCGTCCGCAGAAGAAAACCTGGGACCTCTGTTCTGAACAGGGTTTTGCCGCTGCGGCGCTGCAGCAGCAGGGATCGTGACAGCAGCTGGAGCTGTTGGGGGTAAAACCAAAGGAATGGGGGCAGGGGCGGGGGTGGGCGCGGTAGCGCCTGCGCTCGGCCTGCTTGCCCGTTGTGCGCGGGGCGCTTGTGTCGTGGCTGGTGGCGCTACAGCTGTTGGCGTGTCAATTGACGGTGTTGAAATCGGTGCAGCGGCCGGTGGCAAGGGGGCGGGGGCGACAAATTGCCTAAGTTGCTCGGGCAGCTCAATGCGCGCGGGCCCCCGGAACTTTTCATCACTGGCGGTGTAAACCCAGGCCATGGCATCTTTTGGGTTAAGCGCCACAAATGAATCCTTTGCCTCGCTACGCTGGTAGATCAATGTGTCCTCACATCCACCAATCTGGTACGGTCCCCATACCCCTCTTGGTGTGACTGCAAGAAGCGCTTGGCGCGACGTGCACTGTGCATCAGCGTAGGCCATGACCACAACCGTCTGATCACCAACCTGAGTAAGGTATTCAACATTGGTATTGCGCCAAGCATTGTTCAGCACGAGCTGTCGTTGCTCCTGCGGAAAAACAAGGAAGCTGTTGAGTTGCTCATTTTCCACAAGCTGCATCCGCCCACGCACACTGGGCACCTCTTTAATCAGCGTTACCGCAGCCTGGGCCTGATAAAAAGCTGGCATAAGCAAACTCAGGATCAGGAACCATTTATTCCTAGCCGACCAACAGTAGATATTCATAAAAGTTTTCAGTAATATTCAACCAACATGCCGTCACCAGTAATCTGGACACGAGCTGTCGTCAACCGGCAAGAACGAATTCCAAATCGTTTTCGGTGGACTTTAAAAATATCTTGTGTGTAAGAGCCGCTGCCTGATGAGCCAACGGTTTGGCCGCAACTGACCAGTGCAGTAATTTGTGTAGACCGTAGATAACTCCGCGAACCAATTGCAAAGCAGCACTACTTATATAACTGGTGCATTCCAGGTTACTTTTTGCCATTTGTTTTCTTTCGTCAACTGCCAATTTTTTATTACCAACCTGGTTTTGAGTAAAGCGCTCATTGGCACCTCTGGGGCATCGCAATATAGTAACTACGGTACTTCAATTGATTGCAGCGACGATTTGCTTCATGGATTCAACGGTCCAGCCGTTGTATTCCTTGGCTGGTCTGCGCGACACCATGTTGCAATAGTCATTGATGGCTTGAAGCACTTGCGGCGTCAGTGTGTCCTTGTTGGCCTCGTTAGACGGTTTCGGGGTTGGGGCGGCTTTGGGGCGTAGGGGTTCAAAGGTCCGATTGTTTTCCGGAGTCATCGGAATCAGTGTAGAACTGCTGGCTTTTTCAGACTGATCTTCCACCACTTGACGCAGTGCTGCGGTTTCCGACTTGTTGCGTTCAAACGGAAGACTAGCAAGACCGGAATCGATACTCAGTAACGTCATTGCTTTAGAGTCCTTGTGCGTAAACCGTTGGCGACATTCGCTTGCCGGTAGCGTGCTGTACTTAGCCATTTGGTCCTGCAGTTCGGCCAACGCAGTGGCCTGACCTTCTGCATTCCCGCAAATAAGTTTTAACCATTGTTTGTCCTGTGCGCGCAAGACGCGCGGCCTGATCTGCTTTGCATCCTGCAGTTTTTCTGTCTCTTTGGTTGGCTGATTGAAGACCCGGATGTAACTCCAGCACTGTGGGGTTTTGAACCGATCAATTACAAGCAATTCAGGACGGCTGATCAACTTGTCAGAAATCGCGTCTTGCTTGCCGTACAACGCCTCTAGGCCTGTTTTTGGGCCCCACGTCATGCCGCCATCAATGAACAATGTCACCACTGCCAGATCTTTGGCATCAAGCGCGTCCCTGAAAGCCCGGTCAGTCCACAAAATGCCCTGGTTTGCCAGCTCCTTGCGCGGATTCAACGTTCGGCCGTCCCGAATGTCTTCCAGCACAGTGGTCTGAACGCGTTGCTCTTTTTGCACAGCTTGCAACGTAAATAGCTGCATTTGCGCGTTCTTTACCGCATCAAACTTGCTTGCAATGATTCCACCTTCGGGCGCATTGGCATTCGACCAGGCTGCGCCCGTCACCATCAGGGCAGACAACACGCCAGTGCCAAGCACCAAACGAGAGCGATGCAATCCTGAATCGGGTGCCAGCGCTTGTCTTAATGCGCTGGTGGCAGGCAAGCTGGGAGCCACGTACCTGCGCAGTGCGATGGCGGCAAGCAGCCCGGCCACTGCCACGCCTGCAGCAGCCGGAAGCAGCGCAATATGGGGCGACACAAAATCAAACACAAATATCAGCGGTGTCCCCAACCCGGCGGCTTTGCTAATGACGTCCAGCCACTCTTTCCAGACTGGCTTGACAGGGCTTGCGGCCAGTGGCTCCTTAGCAGCAGTTTGCAGCCCGATTGCTGCTGGCGTTGCCTGATGCGCAGAGCCAGCTGGTTCAGGCGTTATTGGTACGTCGCTTACCTTGCGTCCGCAGCCCCCGCAAAACGGGAAACCTGTGGCTAAGGGAGTGCTGCATTGCGTACAAAATTGAGTGGTCATAGATTGAATTAAATTGAATTATTTTTGGGCTAAAGCAGTGGCACCGCAAAGTTGCTTGTAAAACGCTCGTCGCTCCACCATTTTTCTATTCAACGCGTCACGGTCAAACAAAATTCGGGTGTCATTCAGCGCGGGTGAGTCGTAGCCGCGGCTCAATATGTCCGAAATGCCTTTGAACCGCTCATTTAAATTTTTGGCGTTGCATAGGTCGGCATAAATCGGCAGCTCTTTCCCGCGCAGGGCAATTGAAGCCATAATTTTTTCTGGCCAGTCCCAGCGGTTTTCACGCGGGTCCATAATTTTCACGACGTCCCACACTTCCAGTTTCCAGTCGGCTGCCAGCAGTGCTTCAAAAACCGCCACATCATCGTTGTCAACCGCCAGCTGGTAACTCTGCTTGGTAAAACCTGCGCCAAGCTGTGCCAGTTTGATTCTGGCGCTGCCGGAGTCAATCGGCATGAAAGGGCGTGGCACTGGCGTTTCAATCGAGCGGTTGGCAACAGCTGCGCCGGGCGGTGTACTTTTAATTGCAGCAATCACAGCAGTAGCAGGCGTTGCGGCTCCGCCGGTTGCCTTGCTGGCGCTAATTCCGCCCAAGTACAAGTCAGCACCCGTCAGCACACTGTATTCGGTAGGGATTTGCTCGCCCTTGCTCTCTGTTTGAACAGCTTCGCGGGTGCGCTTAAAAACCTGTTCCAGTGTCAGGTCAGGCTCTTTGATCCACTTGGCCAGGTGCCGTGTGTACAAGCCGTTGCCTGTTTCCTTGCCGTCCGAGGCCAGCCGCCCAGGCTCAGTGGCAAATGCGACCAGTGCGCCTTCTGGTGGCCGCATGGGTGCCAGCCCAGCCTTTGCACCGGGTACGCCTGTGCTTCGCGACGTGGCTAAAAGTGGGTTGTTGCGGCAAGCATCCAGCACCATGATGTTGAGCTTGGCACCCGTATCGCGCAGGCTTTGCAACACGTCGTCGGCATCAATCGCGTTTTTTCGCGCATCTACATCGCGCACCAGGTTAGCGCCAATCGGCACGATGTAATTGCGTCCATTGACCTGAACGCCATGCCCTGCGAAGTACACAAAACCAACGCCTTTGGTTTTACGCAGCGTGTCTTCAAACTCCCGCAGCGCCTGCAGCATGACCCGGCGGTCTGCATCTTCTCTCAGCCGCACATCAAAACCAAGCTCCTTGAGCGTACGGGCCATTAACCGTGCATCAGACACCGGGTTTTTGAGCGGTCTGTCAGGCGCTGAGTAGGCGGCATTGCCAAAAACGAGGGCGGTGCGCGCAGGTGTGTCCGCGCCTTGTGCATGCGCCGGACTACCGGATAGCCCGAAAAAACAGGAGATCAGAAAAGTCGCTAGTCGTTTGGAAAAGCTCACTTTTTTTCTCCATCTTGAGCGGCAGGCTTTTCCGCTTGAGAAGTAATCTCAGTAATCTGTTCGACAAAACCCGCTTCCCTCAACTTAAGCAACGCCAGGTGGCTCCGGTTGCGCGCCACTACTATTCGGTATTGCCCCAATTGAGAGGGCCCGGCAATGATTTGCGCTTCTACTTCAAGAAGCAAGCCGCGTACTGTTGATTCCGGCGTCGCCGGGTCGAAGCTGACGCTGAAAGTGACGTTGCCAGGCACCGAACCGAGTTGCTTGCTGTCTGCCCCTGCTGAGCGAGTAGTTGAACTGGAACCGCTGTCGATTTGAGGAGCCCCGCCGACCAGCCACGTGATACCCACCGCCTGTATAACAACCAGGGCATAAGCAAAACGAGCGGGCGTTGGCGACTGTATGAAAAACCTGCTGAGCCAGTTCGCCCTACTTGCGCCTGTTTTTGTGTTCTTCGGTGCAGTATCTAAAGAATCAATACGCTTGACCAAATTCTCGGCAAACAAATCAACGGTTACTTGTTGCCTGTCGAAAATTATTGTTTTGATCAGTTCGCTTCTAATGTTCTCGAACCCAGCCAACTGGGCCTGAAGGGCAACATCGTTTTTTACCGCTTTGGCGACACGCACAAAGTCGTCGTGATCCAGCGTGCCAGCCACCAAGGCTAGCAGTTCATTGATAGAAATATTGGGTGCGGTAGACATTAGCTTCTACCTGCAAATTGGTCCATCTGGGTGCCTGGGTGGTTTCCACCAAGGCACTCAATGACACATGCCTGCATTTTCTTGACCGCGTAGTGCTTGCGTGACTTCACAGTACCCAAGCTTTGTGCGGTTTCAATTGCAATCACTGACTCAGCCTGCCCTGCCAACAAGCTGCGTTGCAGCGTGTCACGGTGGGCATCACTCAGTGCCTGCAAGCAAGCCTCAAAGCACGCGTTAGCCTGTTTGGATTCAAGCGCATCAACGGGTGTTGCGAAACTAGCATGCTCGACACTCTCGCTGTCGCCGTAGTCATCAGAAGCGAAATCTCCGTCTTCATCAGTTTTACTGGCTGACTGCTCTACATTGAAGCGTTTTAGACTGCGGAGTTTGTCTAAAAGCGCATGGCGCATCAACGTACGCAGCCAATATTTTGGTTCGATTCCTAAATCTTGGTACTTGACAGCACTGGTCCAGATTTTTAAAAAAGTATCCGCAACTGCCTCTTCGCAGTCAGCATGGGAAAGTGAATTGGCAACCGCCATCGCCATAAATGATCCGTGATACTTTGTAATGAGTAACTTAAAGGAGGTAGCGTCCCTAGCGCCAATTCTTTTCAAGAGTTCAGCGTCAGGCGTGTCTGTAAAGCTATCGGTCATATATCGGACGCATCCTGCAAATAGTTCAAAGTGACGTTCTTGTCGCTCGAACAAAGAAAGCTCAAATCACGGCAGTTAAAAAGTACACATTGAAACGTTCCGTTGCATTCTACAAAATCGCTGTTCGATTTTTTGTGTCGGGTATGCTCGCTATCGACTTCCGAACCTCCCCATGCCGTCATCCGCTCCGCCAGCCCTGATCAAACCCTTCTTAAAGCTTTTGCGTCCGCACCAGTGGCTCAAGAACGGCTTTGTATTTGCGGGCTTGCTGTTTAGCCAGCGTTGGAGCGATGCTGTTATTGTTCAAAACGTGCTGCTCGCGTTTGCGGCTTTTTGCTTGGCGTCTAGTCTGGTGTATGTGTTTAACGACTGGCGCGACCGCCAGATCGACGCTCTGCACCCGACCAAAAAGCGCCGCCCGTTTGCCAGCGGCGCGCTGGCTGCACCTGCGGGCTTGGCGCTGGGCTTGCTGCTGCTGGTGGGCACGAGTCTGCTGGCTCGGGGCAACGCCGTGCTCTTCGGCCTGCTGGGCAGTTATTGGCTGCTCAATTTGGCCTATTCGCTCAAGCTTAAAACCGTGCCGGTGGTGGACGTGTTCATCATTGCATCGGGCTTTATGCTGCGCTTGCTGGCGGGTACGGTGGCGGTCGGTATTGCGCCGTCGCAGTGGCTGCTGCTGACCGGCATGTTTGTGGCGCTTTTCCTTGGCTTTGCCAAACGCAAGGCTGAAACCTTTCAGGCACCCAGTAGCCAGCGCGCGGTGTTGGCGTTTTACACGCCAACTTTGCTGGACACGTTGATGGCGGCAACTATGACGGCAACGCTTATATCCTATAGCTTGTTTGCTATCAGTTCTGAGTCACAGGCGCGCCACGGTGAGCGGCTGATGGTGACTGTGCCGCTGGTGGTGTTTGGCATGCTGCGCTACACCTTCCAGGTTAGCCGCGGCCGGGGCGAAGACGTGGCGCGTGACCTGCTGCGCGACCCTTGGATTGTGGTAACCGGTATTTGCTGGGTCGGGTTTTTTGTACTGAGCCGGTTTTGGAATGTGCTGTGACGTCGGACATCCCGCAGCGTTGGCCCATCAAACGCCTGCTGCTGGTGCTGGGTTTGGCTGCCACGGCCTATGCTATGGCGCTGCTGCTGTGGGGAGATCAGCGCTTGTCGCTCAACGTATTGTGGTCTGCTGCTGGCCTACAAGCTGCTGGGCTGTGCCTGCTAAGTTATGCGCTGCGGGGCTTGCGTTGGCGCTTGTGGATGGCGCACTACGGCAGACACTTTGGCTGGGTTGAAGGCCTGCGGCTGTACTTGGCCGGTTTTGCCTTCACGCCTACACCCGGCAATGTGGGCGAGGCTTTGCGTGGGCTAATGCTGACGCAAAAACCTTTGCCGATGCTGCAAAGTTTGGCTATTTTTGGCGCGGAGCGGCTGGCTGATTTGCTTTGCCTGTTGCTGCTGTGCGTACCGTCTGCTCTTTGGCTGGTCAAGCAGTCAGCTTTTGACGGCCTGCCGGTTTGGCTGATGCTGCTGGCGGGCGCGGTGTTATTGGTGGTGGCCGTCGTCGCCGTGGTGGCGTGGCGCAACCGCCAAAGCCTGCTGCAGCGCATGGGCTGGCTGCAAGAAGCTTGGCTTTGCTTGTCGGTGCGGCCGCTGGTGTGGTTTGGCTTGACGCTGGTCGCATGGGCCGCGCAGGGTTTGGCGGTGTGGTTAATTTGCCGTGCGCTTGACCTGCAGATACTGGTGCTGACAGCTACCAGTATTTACGCCGTAGCCATGGTGGCTGGTGCGTTGTCGGCCCTGCCTGCGGGCCTGGGCGGCATGGAACTGGTGCTGACAAGCCTGCTGGTAGCGCAAAGCGCTAGCACCGCGCAGGCTTTGACCATCACTGTGCTGGCGCGGCTGGTAACGCTTTGGTTGGCAGTCGCTGTCGGCATGTTGGCCTTGCTTTACAGTGCGGTGTTTCGCAAAGACATTCGCTTGTAATGACGCTTCAATCTTCAACTGATTTATCGCTGGTCAAGCGCTGGCTGGTGGCCACCGCTTTAGCTTCGCTGCTGTTGCGGCTGACCATTGCCAGCACCTTTCCCATCACCGGGGACGAGGCGTTTTTCTACTGGTGGGGCGCGTACCCTGACTGGGGCTACTACGACCATCCGCCTATGGTCGGCTGGCTGATCGCTGCTATGCGCGCCACGTTGGGTGACACCCTTTGGTCGATTCGCTTGCCTGCGGTGCTGTTGCCGCTTGGCATCGGTGCTGCGCTGTGGTGGGGTTTATCAAGCGTTGACAAAACGCGTGCCGCTTGGGCGGTAGCCCTCTTTTGGCTGGCACCAATCAACTGGATTAACACGCTGATCACCACTGACACGCCGTTGATTTTTTGGTCGGTGTTCTCAAGCGCCGCTTTGATGCGGGCTGAGCAAAGGGAGCGCCCCGACCGTGCAACTTTCGGTCTGTACGCGTTGTCGGGCGCGTTCATCGGCTGCGCGTTTTTGTCAAAGTATTTTGCGGTGGTGCTGGCTCTGACCTGCACCGTGTACTTCGCTTTTTACCGGCGTGACCGTTTGGCCGGCTTTGCGTTGCTGGTGTTGTGCTCGCTGCCGTTTGCTGCTGTCAACATTGGCTACAACGCATCGCACGGCTGGCCCAACATCATGTTCAATCTGTACAACCGCAACGAAGGCGCTGTGTTTGAGTGGCGCAAGCCGCTGATGTACGCTGGCATGATGGCCTACCTCATCACACCGGCTGCGCTGTGGTTGGCATTCAAACATCGCAAGGCGATGGCAAGTGTGGGTGCGGCATCCAGCACGCACCGCCTGCTAGTCTGCCTGGTGGTAACTCCGCTGCTGTTTTTTGCGTTGCTGTCGGGTAAAAAAGTTATCGGCCTGCATTGGGTGTTGTCGTTTTACCCGTTTGGCTTTGCGTTGCTGGCGTTTGCGCTGCCGCTTGGCAAACTTAAAACTGCAGCTGTTGGCATCGCCATTTTTGCAGGTCTGCATGTGGCGGCCGTTGCGGGCCTGTACATGACGACGTTGCACACTTGGCAGCATGTGTCGCCTTTGTCAAAAATCTACCCGCAAGTCATTCGCAGCTACAAAACGGCTGAGGTTTTAAAGCAAATAAGCAGCCCCGGCGTAGTGCTGATGGCTGACGCCTATACCGCCGCATCGATATACGGCTTTGAACGCCGCCAGTACATGCCCGTGTTCGGCGTGGGCCGCTTTCATGCGCGGCAAGACGACATGCTGGTCGATTTTTCAATTTACAACAACCAGACGATTCGCATCATCACTGGCGCACCGCCCAATCTGGACGAGTTCAAACCGTATTTCAAAAGCGTCACGTCCCTGACCATCACCCAAGACGGCGTACCGTTTTATCTGGTCGAAGGCGTAGGCTTTATTTACCCGGCTTACCGCCACAGTGTGTTGGGCAGCATTTTTAAAAGTTACTACAACATCCCAAAATGGCTGCCCATGACGGGTTGCCCTCTTTGTGAGCGTTATTGCGGGCAGGTCAGGTGTCCGCCTTGACAGCACCTCTTGCTATAGCTGCCTTTGACTTTGACGGCACGCTGACCAAGCGCGACACGCTGATGCCGTTTTTGGCGCGCGGGTTAGGCTGGCCCCGATTTGTGCTGGCTTTGATCAAGTGCTCGCCGTGGCTAGTCGCCTTTGCGCTGCGTTTGGTCCCCAACCACGTTGCCAAGCAAAAACTGCTGCTGACCACGCTTAAAAACCGAACCACTGCTGAGATGGACGACTGGACAAGCAGGTGGCTGACCCATGACTTTCCCGGCCAGTTGCAAAGCTGGACCATGACCCAACTGGCGTGGCACAAAAGCCAAGGTCACTGCTGCGTGATGGTCAGCGCGTCACCCGATATTTATTTAAAACGAGTTGCTGAGCACCTGGGTTTTGATGCGCTGCTGTGCACCGAAATGCAAGTGGTGGGCGGCCAACTGACGGGCTTGATGCAAACCCCTAACTGCCATGGTGAGCAAAAAGTGTTGCGCCTGACAGCTTGGATGGCCGAGCGCTTTGGCGCCGCCAGTGGTGCCCAAGTGTTATGTGCCTACGGCGACACATCAGGCGACAAACCAATGCTGCGTCTGGCCGCGCATGGGTTTTATCGTGGCAAGGTTTGCAAACATTGAACAGCAGCGCTACAGCCAAAAAAGCTTTTTTAGTATGTTTTAGGGCTGACGCCCAATGAATACATGCGCTAGCAGCTACTGAATGCATAGCACAATCTGCTCCATACTACTTAGTCTTCCAGCTCGGCCTTGGCCATCTCTACATCCAGCCGCTCGGTGGCGTCTAGCGCTTTGCTGGCTGCGGCTTGCTCGTACAGTTCGGTGGCATCCTTCATTTTTTTGTCGCCTTCCAGCATCACCATGCCGTTGGCTTGCTCGATCATGGCAATGGCTGATGTGGGGTTGAGCTCTAAGGCCTTTTTAAACAAGCCCAGACCTGTGTCTTTCTTGGCGCCGTAGGTCATGCCGCCTATCAGTGAGCCGACTTTGTCGATCACTTCGGCATGAAAGGCTGCCAGCGCGATGTGGGCGTCGGCGTGCTGGGGTTGTAGCTTGATGGCAAGTTCTAGGGCTTGCTTGACTTTGCCGCCCAAGCCTTGTGCCAGTGCCTTGGCCACGCTGATGCCCTGGCCATAGCGGCCCAGGGCGTAGGCTTGCCAATAGTAGGCGTTGGGGTTTTTGGGGTCGGCTTTTTGTTGGGCCTCGGCGCGCTCGGCTGCCTCCATGAACAGGTCGAGCTTGGGTTTTTCTTTGGTCTCTAAATAGTTGGCGTAGATGCAGGCGGCTTTGTTGGCTACCGTGATGCCACCCGACATTCCAGCTTCACCGGCCTTGATACCTGCGTCAAAAGCTTTTTGAAATTCACCGTTATGAAACAGCACCCAGGCGCCCAGCACGGCTGCGTCTTTGGGCAGCGGTTCGCAGTCGCCCTGGTGCAGGCGGGCCCACATTTTTTTGACGCTGGCTACGTCAAAATTGTAGTCGCCCGAATGGGGGAAAGCGGTCCATTTGGCCATTTTTGTCTCCTTGATTAAATTTGAAGCTTGATGTTACTCAAGTTGTATGACCATTGGTGTAGGCGCTGCTTAGGGCTTGCAAGTGCGTGCGCTGGCCTTGCTCGAGGTACGGCACCAGCAAATTAAGAACATGGTGCGCGCCGCGTAAAAGAGCTGCTTGGGCGTTTTCGGGCTCCAGCGCCTTGCGCGGGTCGCGCACATATTCAAAGCTCAGCCAATAGGTCAACACCACCACCATGCTGGTAGCGGTGGCTTCGACTTCGCGTGAGTCAATCGACACCGCGCCCGCGCGGCTCATGCCGTCCAGCATGGCTTTGACAGATCGGGTTTTGTTTTTCAGCACCCACTGAAAGTGGGTTTCCAGTCTGCGGTTTTTGCTTAGCAGATCATTCAGGTCGCGGTACAAAAAGCGGTACTGCCAGATCAGCTCAAACAGCGTGTGCATAAAAAACCAGGCGTCTTCCACATTGCGCACGCCGTCACTGGCGTTAAGTAGCTCACTCAGCGACTTTTCATAACGGTCAAACAAGCTGTTGATCAGCTCGTCTTTGGCCGGATAGTGGTAGTACAGGTTGCCGGGGCTGATTGACAGCTCAGCTGAAATGAGTGTGGTCGATACATTGGGCTCGCCAAAGCGGTTGAACAGCTCCAGCGTGACTTCAAGAATACGTTGTGCAGTGCGGCGCGGCGCCTTTTTTACCATGCTGCCCTCTCGGTAGTTTTATGTACTCTAACCTAGAGGTCGCGACGGGTCATTAGGGAAGTCCAGCAAGCACGCCCCTGGGTTTGACGACACGCGTCAAGTCGTCCATGATTTCCTCAAGCGATGCCATCGCCCGGCCTATGCGGGTGGCAGCTGGCAGCGGCGCTACCAGTTGGCGCTTGGGGTCGTCAAGCACGTCCATCTTTAAACTGACGCCGTGCCGCGCCAGCTGGGTTGACAGCGTGGTTTTGCGCGAACGCAGCATTTGCCGGGTGCTTTGATAAGCGTGCTCGGCCATCTGGCGGCGCTGGCGGTAGCTAAACGTGTTGGCCAAAAACATGTGGGTGTCCCGGTGGTCGGGCTCCAGCAGCACGATGTCGGTGTGTGGGTAGCTGTGTTCGTAATGTTTCATGCCAAGTTCTAGCCGCGAATGGATCATGGCCCGAAAGGTCTGGCTCATGACAGCCGGCAAGCCGCCATCAATGATGCGGGGAATGCGCTGGCTGGCGGTAAATTTTGCGGGCAGCGGTTGCGGCCGGGTGGCATCAAACGGCACCAGCGGGTTTAAGCAAAACATCAGGTCTATGCCTTCGTCCATAGCCACGCCAGCGTGCATGGTTTTTTTCAGGGCACCATCAACAAAATATTGGTTATCAATCTCAACCGGCGGGAAAAGCCCAGGCAACGCCGAGCTGGCCTGCACAGCTTTTGAAATAGGCACGTGGTCCCAACCAGGCTGGCCGAAAGGTGCTGCGTCACCGCTGTCTAAATTGGTGGCAACCAGCGTGAGCTTGGCTTTAAGCTGCCGAAAGTCGTTGGTGCGGCCCGGTTTGGAGAAAAACCGCGTCAAGCGCAGATCAATCTCGTCGTTTGAAAAAACGCCGGTTGGCAGCGCTGGCCCCAGCGCTTCAAGCGCATTGAGCAGGGTTTTACCGCCAAAAGTAGCACGCCACAAGCTTGATGCGAGCAGGCCCGGCAACATGATGCTGCGGCGCAAAAATTCGCCATACGCAGGCATCATCAGCCACGCTGGATCAAACACTTCGGAGGGCTCTGCGTCAGTCTCGATGAATGCTGCACACAGTTCGCGCGGGCTCATGCCGTTGGCCAAGCCTGCGGCAATAAAACCCCCAGCAGACACACCGACGTAGTGATGCAAATGGGTAAAAGAAATACCGCCGAGTGATTCTTCAAGCGCGCAAAGCGCGCCAATTTCGTAAATGGCACCGAGGGGACCGCCGCCCGCCAAGGCGAGACCAATACGCGGATTTTTCACAGGTGTTTTTGTTTTTGAAAGGATCGCCATGGGCATTCGTTAATAAGTGACAACGAAAAAAAGGGACAACACGCCCCTTTCTGTCAAGAACTCAAATCATCAAACTGACTTTTTTGCCGCTGGGCGCTTCGCCGCTGTGGTGGCGGCCTTTCTGGCGGCTGGAGCTGCTGTCGTCTTAGCCGCTGTTTTAGCTGCTGTCTTAGCCGCCGGCGCTTTGGCGCTCATCTTTTGTACGCTTTTGTTCAGCTCGTCAATGCGGGCAATCAGCGCGTCAACATCTTTGGCGGATGGCACGCCCAATTTGTTGAGCGCTTTGGCTACGCGGTCTTCAAAAATGTTTTCCAGCTTGTCCCATTGTTGGCCGGCTTTGGACTGAATGTCCCCTGCCATGTTGGCCATTTTGCTGGTGGCTTCAGAGATTTTTTCTTCAGCCACCGCCTGCGTTTTGCGCTGGATGGACAAGCCCTCTTTCATCAGCGACTCAAACACTTTTCCGCCGCCTTCCTGCGCTTTTGAAAAAGCGCCCAGGCCCGCTAGCCAGATTTGCTGGGCTGACTCTTTGACAGCGCTTGCCAGGTGCGGCCCGGCTGCTTTGTCGGCGCTCATTTTTTGCAATTTTTTGACCATGGGGTGCTCCGTTCGTTTAAGTCGTTGATGTGCATTAATGTAAGTCCGGTGTGGCCGCTTAAATAGGTTTGCGCTTCTAGAAAACTAGGGTGTGCTGCCTATTGCGCATGTGCGCCCGGGTTAACGCGGGTTTTCGCTGAATAGGAAAATCCGCGATTCGGGCAAGAATCAGCAGCTGACCTGTTTGCAGCCACCCAAAAAAGGAAACCCAACATGCATTATTTTGTGACCGGAGCCACAGGCTTCATCGGCAAACGCCTGGTAAAAAAACTCCTGGAACGAAAAGGCAGTGTTGTGTATTTCTTGCTGCGCCAAGAAAGCGCCAGTAAAGCCGCCGCGCTGCGCGACTTTTGGGGCGTGAGCGCTACCCGCGCTGTGGCCGTGCATGGCGATTTGACGACAAAAAAATTAGGTGTGAGCGCAGACGACGTTAAAAAGCTCAAAGGCCAGATCGACCATTTCTACCACCTGGCAGCGGTGTACGACTTGGGTGCTGACGAGGACAGCCAGATTGCCGTCAATATTGACGGCACGCGCAACACAGTCGAGTTTGCCAAGGTCATTGATGCCGGGCACTTTCACCATGTGTCGTCGATTGCAGCGGCAGGGTTGTATGAAGGCGTGTTCCGCGAAGACATGTTTGAGGAAGCTGAAAATTACGAACACCCGTACTTCAGAACCAAACACGAGAGTGAAAAAATCGTCCGCAAGGAGTGCAAAGTACCGTGGACAGTCTTTAGGCCGGCGATGGTGGTGGGCGACAGCACCACGGGCGAGATGGACAAGATTGACGGGCCGTATTACTTCTTTAAGCTGATTCAGCGTATGCGTCAGTTGCTGCCGCCTTGGATGCCGTCAGTCGGCCTGGAAGGTGGGCGCGTCAATATTGTGCCGGTTGACTTTGTGGTGGATGCGCTTGATCACATCAGTCACCAGCCTAACTTGGCTAAAAAATGCTTTCATCTGGTTGACCCGGTGGGCTACCGCGTGGGCGATGTGCTCGACATTTTCAGCAAGGCCGCGCACGCGCCCAAAATGAACCTGTTCATCAACGCCGCGCTGCTGGGCTTCATTCCTAAAAGCGTGAAAAAAGGGCTAATGGCGCTGGCCCCCGTGCGCCGCATTCGCTCAGCGGTCATGAAGGACCTGGGTGTGCCCGAAGACATGATGACCTTCATCAACTACCCGACCCGCTTTGACAGCCGTGACATGACGGCAGCCCTTAAAGGCTCAAACATCGCTTGCCCGAATCTGAAAGACTACGCCTGGCGCTTGTGGGATTACTGGGAGCGGCATCTTGACCCGGCGCTGCATGTTGACCGATCACTCAAAGGCACAGTTGGCGGCAAAGTGGTGCTGGTCACGGGTGGCTCGTCGGGCATTGGCTTGTCGGCATCCTGCAAGTTTGCCGAGGCGGGAGCGATCACCATCATTTGCGGTCGGGGTGAAGATAAGCTGGCCGAGGCCAAAAAAGAAATCCTTTCTTTTGCGGGGAAAGATGCGATTGTGTTCACTTATTCAGTCGATATTGCCGACGCTGCAAGCTGCGCTGAATTTATCAAAACGCTGGAAGAAGTGCATGGTGGCGTTGACTTTTTGATCAACAACGCAGGCCGCTCGATTCGCCGCGCGATTGAAGCCAGCTACGACCGTTTTCATGACTATGAGCGCACCATGCAGCTCAATTATTTTGGTTCGCTTCGCGTCACGATGGGCTTGCTGCCCGGCATGGTCGCCAAGCGCAAAGGCCATGTGGTCAATCTAAGTTCTATCAGCGTGCTGGTCAACGCGCCGCGCTTTTCTGCTTATGTGGCATCCAAAGCAGCGCTTGACGCATGGACAGCCTGCGCCGCTAGTGAGTTTCAAGACCAGGGCATAACGTTCACCACGGTCAACATGCCGTTGGTCCGCACGCCGATGACAGCGCCGACCAAAATTTACGAAAACATGCCGCTGCTGGACCCGGACGTGGCGGCCGACATGGTGGTGCAGTCCTGCATCAACAAGCCAACCCGTGTGGCAACCCGCTTAGGCACCACGGTGGCGCTGTTGCACGCGGTTGCGCCGCGCGTGACGCAGATCATGATGAACACCACGTTCAGAATGTTCCCGGACAGCTCAGCGGCTAAAGGCGTGAAGGGTGAAAAGTTGGCCAAACCGGGCTTGTCAGCTGAAGCCGCGGCCATGGCTGAGATGATGCGCGGCATTCACTTTTAAGGCGTTTTGACCATGGGATAATCCACTAAAGCAAAATTTAAATGCTGTAAGGGGATTTCATGATCTTGGTGACAGGCGGTGCTGGTTTTATTGGTTCTAACTTCGTACTGGATTGGCTGGCTCAGTCTGATGAGGTGGTTATCAATCTAGACAAGTTGACCTACGCAGGCAATCTTGAAAACCTGGCATCGCTTGATGCTGGCAACGGTCATGTTTTTGTCAAAGGCGACATTGGCGATTCGGCTTTGGTGGCGCAATTGCTGGCGACTCACCAGCCGCGTGCAGTCATTAACTTCGCCGCTGAATCACACGTTGACCGGTCTATATATGGCCCGGAAGACTTTATTCAAACCAACATTGTGGGCACCTTTAAGCTGCTAGAGGCCGTGCGCGCCCACTGGGGCGGGCTGGCGGGCAATGCAAAATCTGATTTTCGTTTTTTGCATGTGTCTACTGACGAGGTGTACGGCTCGCTAGGCAAAAATGATCCGGCCTTCACCGAAACCCATGCCTATGCGCCGAACAGCCCATATTCAGCCAGCAAAGCAGCCAGCGACCACTTGGTACGTTCCTACCACCACACCTATGGCCTGCCAGTGCTCACCACCAATTGCAGCAACAACTACGGCCCGTATCACTTTCCTGAAAAGCTGATTCCGCTGATGATCGTCAACGCCCTGGCAGGCAAACCCTTGCCCGTCTACGGCGACGGCCAGCAAA
>JAYWFR010000255.1:0-3206 GCA_043778695.1 Polaromonas sp.
GCTGTTCTTTTTTGCTGATCGTGTCCAGACCAGCTTCTTGCTGGGCTTTCATTTCTTTCAGGCGTTTGATGGATGTTTTGACCGTTTTGAAATTGGTCAACATGCCACCCAGCCAGCGCTGATCAACGAAGGGGACGCCTGCGCGTTTGGCTTCCATGGCGACGGTTTCACGCGCTTGGCGCTTGGTGCCAACCATCAAAATAGTGCCGCGGTTAGCCGACAATTGGCGGGCGAACTTCATCGCCTCGTTGTACATCGGAAGCGTTTTTTCCAGGTTGATGATGTGAATACGGTTGCGGTGACCAAAAATGTACGGGGCCATTTTTGGGTCCCAGAAGCGGGTTTGGTGGCCGAAGTGGACACCGGCTTCCAGCATTTCGCGCATGGTAGTTGACATAGTAAATACTCCAAAGGTTGTGTCTAAAATCAGCGCTTATCGCCGGGAACTTTCATTAAATTGTTCCCTGCAACACCTTGAATGGCCGACTTGCGATTTACCTTGCAAAATGACACATTCGCCGCCTGCAAAGCCCTTCGAGTATAGCATCCTAACGTCTGCTTTTAATGACTCATGCCCCCACCGACATCCACGCCGCGCATCAATTCATAACAGCTGGTCAAGCCAGCGCTGCTGATTTATTGGGCCAGGCGCAGGAGGTTGCCCAAAGCGGTGCATGCCGTCACGTGTACATGCCTGGCTCAATGCAAACACCGCACACAACGTCGCGCGGGCCATTGGCTGGAATCACGGTGTCTGTCAAAGACCTGTTCGACGTGGCAGGCCAGGTAACAAAAGCAGGCTCAAAAGTGCTGCAAAACGCCCCAGCGGCAGTTAGAGATTGCACCGCCGTGGCTCGACTGCGTGCGGCTGGCGCAGCGCTGACAGGACGCACCAATATGGTCGAGTTTGCCTTTTCAGGCGTGGGCATCAACCCGCATTACGGCACGCCCGTCAACCCTGCTGACACCAGCGTTGAACGCATTGCAGGTGGCTCGTCGTCGGGCGCGGCTGTGTCGGTCGCGACTGGCGCGGCGTTGGTCGGATTGGGGTCTGACACGGGCGGCTCGATCCGCACTCCAGCTGCGTTGTGCGGCATCGTCGGCTTTAAAAGCACAGCGCGGCTAGTGCCCATCACGGGTGCACTTCCCTTGTCGAGCAGCCTGGACACGGTCTGCGCGGTGACGCGCACGGTGACGGATGCCATCACCGTGCATGAGGTTTTGGCGGCACGCAGCATCAAGCTGCCCGGTAAACCTCTGGCAAATTGCCGCTTTGCAGTCGCCCGAGCCCTGCTGCAAGACGACCTGGACAGCACGGTGGGTAAAGCTTTTGAACGCAGCCTTGAGCTGCTGCGAAACGCTGGCGCTCAGATCGAAGAAATTGAGCTGATCGAGCTTAGCGAGCTGGCCGATATCAACGCCACCGGGGGTTTGTCTGCGGCTGAAAGTTACGCCTGGCATCGACAATTGCTAGCCAAGCATCAAGCTGACTACGACCCGCGCGTGGCGCTGCGCATCTTGCGCGGTGCCAGCATGACCGCGTTTGACTACATCGACCTGCTGGCCGCCCGAGCAGATTGGATAAAGCGGATGCAAGCGCGCTTGCAGGGTTTTGACGCGGTGCTGTCGCCTACCGTGCCCATCGTCGCGCCGTGTATTGCCAGCGTCATCAACGACGACACCGAGTTTTTCAGGGTCAATGGCTTGCTGCTGCGCAACACGTCGGTGGTCAACATGCTTGACGGCTGCGGCATCTCTTTGCCCTGCCATACGCCTGATGAGCTGCCCGTTGGCCTGATGCTGTGGCACAGCGCGATGCATGACGACGCGGTGCTGGATGCAGCCTTGCAAGTTGAAGCTTTGCTACAGCAGTCACTATAAATTTAGGAGCTGCTCGCGCCCGTAATTATTAGGCTACAGCCTTATTTATTAAATAAAAAAAATTACAAAGTGATACTTTGCAAGTCTAACAATTAGACCCGCCACTTTTCTTTCCCCACCGCACGTGCAGCCAAATGCTGATTGGCAACACCGCTCCAATTGCCCAGTGCAACCATTCAGACGACAGCCGAAAAAACCCATCAGGGGCATACCAAAGCGCATAGCCAGTGACCAGCAGCACTAAAAATATCGCTATGTTGGCCGATCCGCTCAAACGGTTTTGCCCGCGACGCCACGCACCAGAAATATGTAGCGGCAGCAAGCTGCCAACGATGACACAAAACCACAAAGCAGCCGCCGCATGCAGTCTGATCAGCCAGGCTTTGCAAGTCGTGACCAGAGACAACGTCCAGAACGGTGCATTGACCAAAGCCTGCAAGATCGAGTTACCCCGAAGGTTTGCTGCATCAACGAATTGGTCGTCACCGTCTGGCAACAAAAAGCGAAGCAGCAACCAGAGTAAGCCGGTGGCAGTCATCACCCCGGCCGCCCCATACACCCCCAGGCGCTGCCAGCGCAGCAAGCTCGATGGCGTCGCTGCTTTAGTATTTGACAGCATGCAAACGCCGGACAGCTAAAAAAAATTTGACAAACTTGGAACATCGCATGTCAATCTTCAGGTCCATCAAAAATCCATCCTTGCGCTTCATAGCGCTTTAAAACTGGGTGTTTCGCGTTGTTCGTAGCTGCCAGCACCTTGGTCAGCGCATCAGCTGCCATGCATGTCTGCGCGCGAACCGTCCAGCTTGCAGGCGACTCTACGAGCTGTCTTGACGTCCCCTGCCGCAGCACGGGTTCAGCCAGCAGATACGACGCCGATGTCGCCGCTGCCGATTGATGCAAAACGCCGCAATCATAAAACTCAAAGGCATTTGCTGGCGAGCGAACATGCAGCGGAAATCCTGTCAGGCCAAACACACGAACATCACCGCCCGCATTGATCCAGCCACTTTCAATGCCGCTAGCCGTCAATGCCTGCACGCCACAATCAACCGCATAACCCTTTGCAACGCCGCTCAGGTCAATCGTCAGTGGTGCGTGTTTGCGAACGGCCTGACGGGCATGGTCAAGCTCTACGGCACGCCAGTCCGCACCGGTGCAGCACACATCAAACACGCCTTGCGTTTGCTCACTCAGATTTATTGAAAAAGCCAACACTGCGAGCAAGTCTGCACTGACAGGAAGCCACGGCCCTGGGCTCTGGCGATTAAAGCGAGTGATCTCGCTGGTGTCACTTTGAAAGCTCATGGATTCATGGACGCGCG
>JAYWFR010000256.1:0-7607 GCA_043778695.1 Polaromonas sp.
CTGGCTTTTGCTTTGAAGCGCGCAATAAACTTTTGCAGGTGGGCAATTTTGTCTTGCTGCTTGGAATACGCGCCTTGTTGTAGCGCCATTTGCTCGGCGCGCAGGTCTTCAAACTTGCTGTAGTTGCCGCCGTAGCGGGTCAGCTTGGCGCTTTCAATGTGCACAGTCACGTCGGTCACGGCGTCTAAAAATTCACGGTCGTGGCTGATCACCAGCATCGTGCCCTGGTAGCGCTTTAGCCAGGCCTCCAGCCACACCAGCGCGTCCAAGTCGAGGTGGTTGGTGGGTTCGTCAAGTAGCAGCAAGTCTGACGGGCACATCAGTGCGCGCGCCAGCTGCAGACGCATGCGCCAGCCGCCTGAAAAGCTGTTGACCGGGTTGTTCAGCTCTGACACTTTGAAACCCAAGCCCAAAATGAGGGCTTGCGCTCTAGCTTCGGCATCGTGCGCGCCCGCGTCGTACAGCTCCATGTAGGCGTGCGCCATGCGGTCACCGTCGCCGCTGGCCTCGGATGCAGTAACTTCAGTTTGGGCGGCTAGCAGCACCACGTCGCCTTCAATCACATAGCTGGTGGCGCTTTGCTCGGTTTCGGGCATGTCCTGCGCGACCTGCGCCATGCGCCACTGCGCAGGGATAAAAAACTCCCCGCCGTCTTCATGCAGGCCTCCGTTGAGCATCGCAAACAGCGACGATTTGCCCGCGCCGTTGCGCCCCACCAGGCCAATGTTTTCGCCGGGGTTTAAGGTGACAGAGGCGCTGTCAAGAATCACTTTAGCGCCGCGACGCAGCACCACGTTTTTAAGGGTAATCATTGTTCAATTTATCTAGAAAAGGGACGCTAGCTGGCATCCGGAAAACGCGAATCAGAATTTATTGCAGTTACTGCCGGGATAACTGTTGCTTTGTAAGGAGCAACACCTGGTCTGGGCCACCGCTTGTCTCGAACCATAAGGGCTGTAGTCTAGGTTCATGGTCTTTGAAGGCGCGTTCAAAGTTGTCGCGCTCGTTGCCTATTTCCAGCACCAGTACCGCATTTTCGCTCATGTGGCCGGGAATTGTTAGAAGCAGCTGCCGAATAAAGTCCATGCCGTCTACGCCGCTGGCCAAGGCAAGGGCCGGCTCGGCTTTGAATTCAGCAGGCAACGTTGCCATAGATGCTGCGTTTACATAAGGCGGGTTGCACAAAATCAGGTCGTAACCACCGTTTTTTTGGCTTTTGCATTCAGCCAAACCGTCAGACTCAATCAATGTGATGCGGCCAGCCAGGTCATGCTTGTCAATGTTGATGCGCGCCACCGCCAGAGCATCAGCGCTGATGTCTGCTGCGTCAATCACCACATCAGGGTAAGCCATCGCAACCAGCACGGCCAGGCTGCCATTGCCGGTACACAGGTCGAGCACGCGATGCGTGCTTTCGCTCAACCACGGGTCAATGCTTTCGTCAACGATGAGTTCAGCAATAAAAGATCGCGGAATGATGACCCGTTCATCGACATAGAACGGCACGCCTTGCAGCCAGGCCTCATTCGTCAGGTAGGCCAGCGGCTTGCGGGTGTCAATGCGTGCTCTTAAAAGAGTAGCTACTAGCGCATATTCTGATTGGGCTACAGGTCTATTTGCAACTAAATCAAGGTCATCAAGCGGTAAATTCAGTCGCCACAACACCAGCCAGGCGGCCTCGTCAAACGCGTTCAGGGTGCCTTGGCCAAAGCCATTGGCTAGGCTCAAACCAGCGGTTTGAAGCTGCGCGGCTGCGTCCTCAATCAGTTCAATGACTGTGCATGTGGCCGTCAATGTGACCGTCACCGGTATGGTCAATTCAGCGGTCAATGCTTCACGTCCAACGTGATCTCGGTAAACGTCGGCGTGTCGTCCGCGTGTTCCTCTGACTCAGCAGCGACTTTTGCAGCGGAGTGGAAGTCGTTTTCAAGCCGCCACATCAAGTTGGTTGCCGAATCAGCGTGTTGCAAACCTTCTTTGCGGGTGACGATGCCATCGGCAATCATTTTGGCAATGTCCAGCTCAAAGGTTTGGGAGCCTTCGGCCATTGACTTTTCCATCGCTTCTTTGACGCCCGAGAAGTCGCCTTTTTCAATCAGCTCAGCAATCAGTTTGGTGTTCAGCATCACCTCAACAGCTGGTGAGCGGCTGCCAGAGATAGTGCGCAATAGGCGCTGCGACACGATGGCCTTTAAGGCTGCTGCCAGGTCGCCCAGCATGGTGCTGCGCACCTCCACCGGGTAAAAACTCAAAATCCGGTTCAGTGCCTGGTAGCTGTTGTTGGCGTGCATGGTAGCCAGGCACAGGTGGCCCGACTGGGCGTAAGCAATGGCCGCTGACATGGTTTCACGGTCACGGATTTCACCAATCAAAATCACATCAGGCGCTTGGCGCAAAGCGTTTTTCAGCGCGGTTTGCAGCGATTGGGTGTCACCACCCACCTCACGCTGGTTAACGATTGATTTTTTGTTGGTGAAGATAAATTCCACCGGATCTTCAATCGTCAAAATATGGCCAAGCGTGGTTTCATTTCGGCGATCCAGCATGGCCGCCAGCGTGGTGCTTTTACCCGCGCCGGTCGCGCCCACCATCAACACCAGGCCGCGTTGCTCCATGATCAAGTCCGCCAAAATGGGCGGCACATTTAACGAGTTCAGCGGCGGAATGTGGTTTGGAATAAACCTGATCACCGCCGCATAACTGCCGCGTTGCCTGAAGCCGCTGATACGAAAGTTTCCCACGTCCGCCATCGGTAAAGCCATGTTCAGCTCGCCCAGCTCCCTGAGCTCTTCAATCCGTTCAGGCGGCAGCACTTCCATCAACAGGCTAAGTGGCGCATCGGCCGGCAGCACCTGGCTGTTGATGGGCAATGCCTGACCATTTATTTTGATAAGTGCAGGGGAGTGTGCTGACAGATAAACATCTGAGGCCTTTTTGTCGGCCATCAGCCGCAAAATTTTTTCCATTGTGCTCATCGCTGCTCCCCTTTGTTATTCGGCTGTCTAGTCGCGCAGCAAATCATTCAAGCTGGTTGTGGCTCTTGTTTTAGCGTCGACTTTCTTCACAATGACAGCGCAGTACAGCGAATATTTACCGCCCGCCTTGGGCATGTTGCCCGACACCACGACCGAGCCTGCAGGCACACGGCCGTAGCTCACCGTGTCAAGTTCGCGGTCATATATAGGCGTGCTCTGGCCGATGTACACACCCATCGACAGCACAGAGTTTTCTTCAACAATCACACCTTCCACCACTTCTGAGCGGGCACCAATAAAGCAGTTGTCTTCAATGATGGTTGGGTTGGCCTGCATGGGCTCCAGCACGCCGCCAATGCCAACGCCGCCTGATAAGTGCACGTTTTTACCAATCTGCGCACACGAGCCAACAGCCGCCCAGGTGTCGACCATCGTGCCCTCGTCGACATATGCGCCAATGTTGACGTAGCTCGGCATTAAAATCGCGCCTTTGGCGATGTAGCTGCCGCGCCGCGCGACTGCTGGCGGCACCACGCGAATACCAGTTTCGCGCATTTCAGCTTCGCTCAGGTGGCTAAACTTGGTTTTGACCTTGTCAAAAAAGCCCAGCTCGCCCGCGCGCATCAGTTCGTTGTCGTTCAATTTAAAGCTCAGCAGCACGGCTTTTTTAATCCACTGGTGCACCGTCCATTGGCCAACGCCCTGGCGGCTGGCCACGCGAATGCTGCCGTTGTTCAGCTGGGTGATGGTGTTGTCCACCGCATCACGAATGTCTTGCGGGGCGGATTTGGCGGCCAGGTTGGCGCGTTCTTCCCAAGCGGCGTTAATGAGGGCTTCGAGCTGTGTGTTGTCTAGTGTCATGAGATGCTTTTGGTTTTCAGAAGATTAGAGTTTTTAGGATTGGATAAATTGAACGATTCTTTGTGCGGCTTCTGCGCATTCAGCCGTTTCAGCTACCAGCGCCATGCGAATGCGGCCCGCGCCTGGGTTGCTGCCATTGAAGTTGCGGGCGAGGTAACTGCCCGGCAAAACCACCACATTGTAGGCAGCCAGCAGCCTGCTTGAAAATGCTTCATCGTCACCGTTAAAGGCAGCTGGCACGCTTGCCCACAGGTAAAAACCGGCATCCGGCAAAGCCACATCCATCCTAGAGGCCAACAGCGGCGTAACTTGGGCAAACTTGGCGCGGTATTTGGTGCGGTTGTCTTGCACATGCGCCTCGTCGGCCCATGCCGCTGCGCTTGCCGCTTGCACCACTGGGCTCATGGCGCTGCCGTGGTAGGTGCGGTACAGCAAAAACGGCTTGATGAGCGCTGCGTCCCCGGCCACAAAGCCGCTGCGCAGGCCCGGCACGTTGCTGCGTTTTGACAAGCTGGTCATGGCGATCAGATTTTTAAAATCATGGCGGTTTAAAAGCGCCGCAGCCTCCAGGCCACCCAGTGGCGGCTCGTCTCTAAAATAAATTTCGCTGTAGCACTCGTCTGAGGCAATTACAAAGCCGTAACGGTCGCTTAAGTCAAACAACATCTTCCATTCGGCCAGCGTCATCACCGCACCTGCCGGGTTGCCCGGTGAGCAGACAAACAGCAGTTGCGTTTTGGCCCACACAGCATCTGGCACGCCTGAGTAGTCCACAGCAAAGTTGCGGGCTGCATCGCTCGGCACAAAATGAACGTCAGCACCCGCCAAAAGCGCCGCGCCTTCATAAATTTGATAAAACGGGTTCGGACACACCACAACTGCCCCCGGCTTGGTCGGGTCAATCACCGTTTGTGCCAGCGCAAACAGCGCCTCACGCGAGCCATTGACGGGCAGTATTTGGGTGGCGGCGTCTACTGTTAAGTCGTACCGGCGCTGCAGCCAGTCGCTGATGGTCTGGCGCAACTTGGGCTCACCCAGCGTACCTGGGTAGCTGGCCAGACCAGTCAAGTTGTTGGTTATCGCGTCTTTAATCAACTGCGGCGTCGCATGGCGCGGCTCGCCCATGCCCAGGCTGATGGGTTTATACGCGGGGTTGGGCGTGACGGCTGCGTGCAGCAAGCGCAGGCGCTCAAAAGGGTAGGGTTGCAGTTTGGAGAGCAGGGGGTTCATACCGCGATTATCGAGGCAAGCCAGAGCTGCAACAGCTGGTTGTTTCACTGCCCGCCTGATAAAAATGGCTTTGGCAAACGGGTCATACAGGCAAGCGTGGATTCAACTGCTCAAGTGTTTTGCCAGCCAGGAAGGCATTTGGCAACCAAGCGGGCATAAACGACTTCCTTAATAAAATGGAGCCGCCCAGGCCGGTAGCGCAGCTAGTCGCGGCAGGCAAATGGCGCTTGATTTTTCAGACCCAAAAGCGCGCTCAAAAGAAACAAATAAATTTCACGGACACTAATTTACGCGTCGTCACAGGGCGAGCGTACATGCTGCGGTTTTGGGCTGAGGACGTAGGAGTAGCAAGTAGCAAGTAGCAAGTAGGAACGGTTACTCAGCTAGCAAGATTTGAAGCGGGCCTAGCATTGCTAAACCACATCAGTTTTTACAAAAGTGGCCTTGAATATAGATCTAGAGGCTGCTTACTTCGGTGGAGCTACGGCGGCCCCGAGCGACTGCACCGCCAGCGCAACGCGCTCCCCAATGATGAGTTGCGCTGCCGAGTCGTAGTGATAAAACCCGCTCAAGTCAGATGTAGTGACTATGCGCGCATACCTGTCTGCGTTGACCACAGAAATTTGTGCTGCCGCGACAGTCTTGCCGTAGGCCAGAGACTGCGCCCACGCTCCGGTTTGGACGATGACAACCGGTAGCGTTGGCAAACCAGCATCTTTGCGTACATCCGCAATAAAGTTTTTAAGATTTTGCTCGTACGCATCGGCGTTGGCGCTACTCCGCTCTGGATTGTTGTCTGAATCGGCTTCCCCTTGAAACCAAACGAACGCCGACCATTGGCAGGCTCGGGTTTTGCAAGACGGGTTCACGCTAGCCGGATCCGACTTCAGCGATTGGATTCGTGTACGAAGCTGGGTATACAAATAACCAACCGTGCCGCCTGAAAGTGGACTGCGCCAATTTGCGTATAGATTTGTTCCTCCTTTGGCGACTTTTATCATGGAAGTTGACGAGTACCCGGCTTTGCTCAAAGCCTGGCCAAATACCAGTTCAGGGCCATACGGACTGCCGCAATTCGCCGATAGCGGTGCGACGGCTACCGTGTTCATCGCGCACAGTACCTTGGCGTTGGCAGTGGTCAGATTGGCGCCAACCAGACCGGATGCGTTCAACCGAATCAATTCGGTCGCCTCAAACGCGGCCATGGGAGCTGAGTATCCGTACCCTGCATAGCCGTTATTCGTATCTTTGTGCCAGTAGCGAATACGTTCTGCCAGGCGCGCCTTGATGTCGGTATTTGCAGCGCTTGCCAGATCGGCGAGCAGTCCTTGAAACAGTGTCGTGTCAACATTTCCCTCCATATTTGACTGTCCGGCCATCAAAAACATGGGCAATTGTTCGGTAAGCACTGCGTCGGTGCTTGTTGCTGAGCCAACGCCATTGGTCACCACCGCCGAATACTTGGCGTTGTGGTCAGTTGCCAGCGCGGAGGTAATTGTCAGAGTCGCCGAAGTGGCACCGGCGATCAGTGTGCCGTTGCGCCGCCACTCGAAGCGTAGCGGCGCCGCCCCCGTAGCGGTAACGCTAAAAGACGCAGGCTGCAGTTCAAGGACTGTCGTGTTGACTGGCTGTGCCGTGATGACCGGTGCTGCAGCTGGAGCAGGTGCAGGTGCAGGTGCAGGTGCAGGTGCAGGTGCAGGCGTAGGCGTAGGCGCAGGTGCAGGTGCAGGTGCAGGAGCAGGAGCAGGAGCAGGAGCAGGAGCAGGCGCAGGTGCAGGAGCAGGAGCAGGAGCAGGAGCAGGAGCAGGAGCAGGAGCAGGAGCAGGCGCAGGTGCAGGAGCAGGAGCTGGAGCTGGAGCTGGAGCTGGGGCTGGAGCTGGAGCTGGAGCTGGAGCTGGAGCTGGAGCTGGGGCTGGAGCTGGAGCTGGAGCTGGAGCTGGGGCTGGAGCTGGGGCTGGAGCTAACACAGGTGTTGATGCTGGTGACAATCCGCTGTCAGTGTTGCCATTGCCATTGATGCTGCGGTCGGATTTGACATCTGTGGCGCCGCCACCGCAGCCAGCCAGCGACAAAACAGCGAATGACACTGCCAGCCCGATATTTTGTGCACAGTGCTTTGGTTGGTTCAGTGAAGATGCCATTTTTTTGGAAAGTGTGATTTTTGGATTCATGGCTCGGGTTAAATTGATTAAGCAGATTTTTAAAGGAAATTTTTTGGAACTTAATGCCATGTCGCTGTATGTAGCTGCATGTAGCTGTTGTACACATAGTTTTCAGGTTTCGAGACAAACTGAACTCAAGAGTGGTGATTACTTTTCGAATTTGCCTGATCGCCGCGGCAAACATGGCTCAGCAATTACTTTTCAGACCGGTCATACCGCAGTAGGCTTTGACCTGTCTGAATGGGACAGCAATACGGTATGAACTTAAATTTGTAATTGATATAAAAAATACTATGTATTGTCGATATTACGGGCGAAGGTTTTGAGTAAATAACATAACCTCAAGGCGTTTGCTCCTGCCGAGTGGCGATCGGCACAT
>JAYWFR010000257.1:0-3194 GCA_043778695.1 Polaromonas sp.
GCATTACATTGGTGGAGCCTTGTGCTACCCCGTTCGAAAGAGTGAGCTTATTACGCCAGTCCTACACGCCTCTTTTTCTGAGCTGTCAGAGGCTGCTGCCTGCCTGAATTGCAATAGCCAATCAGCTAAGTCATTGATTCATCGTTCAGCTTGTTTCTTGAAAGGCTCCTTCGATAAGTGATATGTAACTTCCTCTACAGGCATCATAGCTTCTCGGGCCTTCAGACTCATCCACAGACCAAATCAAGCGCGATTTAGTTGGCTCTACAGCTCGTGCGCCCAGTGGTGGACACCCGATCTGGCCTCCATCGCAATCGGTCAGACTAGGGGCAACTGCATGTACCAAGGCCTGAATTCGCCTCGTGACAATTGTCAGTTAGTCACCACTTTGCCAGCAGAATCTACGCCGTTTGCCTGAATCACGCTTTTAGCCAAATCAGCGCCTAGTCGTCCAATTTCGCTCATGAAACTTCGTCCTCTAAAAGGCTGCAGGTGGACTTGTCCAAATCAGGCGTGGCAATAGATGCCTTCACCGTGAAGTGAGAAGTCCGTTCGTATTCTTATTACGTCCGTTACTAGCTCGTATTTTTGTACCGTCATGAATGCCGCCATCATTTTCATCACGCCTGCCATGCCGTCGCAGGGTTGCAGCACAAAATCCGCACGTCGCTATAGGAGACGCCAATTCGGGCGCTCATGAAATAGGAATGAACTGGCGCTGTGCGCACCATTCGTCAAAAGCCGGCCGAAGGTCGTCGGGTACCGAGAACAGGAAATCAACATTGAATGGGTGGCTCGCCGTCATGAAGTGGCGCACGGCATCGAGCAGCACGTCGCCTTGCCGGCGGTCTTTGTCGCGCTTGACGGGGTTGCGCTCGGGTTTGTCGGCCAGCCAGAGCTTGTGCAGGCCCATGAAGCGGGGGTCGGGCACCGTCAGCGGGCAAGCCCTGCCGCGTTCGGTGGCGACAACCGCGCTGACAGGGCTGCCCAGCAAAAGCCACTCCTGCTCGATCAGTGTTTGCATGGGCGCAAAGGCCTCTTCTTTTGGCAATGGGTGGCAACTGGGTGCCGCCAAAAGCTCGACTTCGTAGCCGTCTGCGTCCAAGGCCTGATAGGGCTTGCGCGGGTTGATTTTGTAGCTCGGGTCAATGCTTCTTAAAACGCTGAAGAGGGTTTGGCGCGTTCTTTTTTCAGAGTCAGTCCCTGCTAACGTCAACGACGCCGGCGTGTCCCGGCACCACGTCAGGTCAAAGTCTTGCGTTTCTTCGTTGCCAGCCGGAAAGATGGCATTGGCAGCCCATTCGTAGGCTGAAAATGCGTTCGTCCCCACGACCATCAGGTCAGTGCCCAGCAAACCTTCAACATCCAGCTTGCGCAAAATTTCGGCCTGCTTGTCGGGCAGCGTGGGCAGGCGCAAGCGGCGGTACAGCGTTGAGCGGGTTTGAATCAGGGCGTCTGCGGAGGCTGTGCGCTCCAGCGCCTCATTTTTCTCTTCCGTAAAAGATGCAAATTTCTTCTCAGTTTCTGGGCTTCGCACGCCGTAGCTGGTGCCATTGTCAGTACCGTTTTGTTTGACATACAGGTACTGACTGCCTGAGCGTTCGGCCCAGTACATGGACGCTGGCAACTTCTGCAGGGATTGACGAGCGCTCAGCCAGAAGCTGTAAGCCTGTTCAAGGTTGGCTGCGATGCGCTGCGCGTCGCTCGAAAACGGCAGATATTGATGCTTTTCATAGATCATAAGCCTATGATTTTAAACGATTTGCACCGGATACGCGGATTTCAACATGCATTCGGTGCAAACTGCGGCAAATTGTGTTGCTGCCAGACCGAACTCGACCCGCCTTCACCGCACATCAGCGCTGGCCCCGGCCTGGCGCACCTTGCCCTGGCGCAGCGTATAAAAGTAGTGAAACGGCATGGCCCACATTCCAGCGTCCCAAATATTGCGCTGGTCGTTTGCGGCCAACTTGGCGGCCAGACTGGCGGGCGGCATTGCCCGCACAGCATTGGCATTCAAGCGCCTGCGCACTGGCGCGCGCCGCAGCCGTGCACGGGCGATGGCCTGCTGGTAGAGCAAATCGCCCTCTGGGCTATGGCGTTGCAGCACGTCGCGCTGGCGCGCAAACAGCGTTTGAAGCTGCGGGTGTTCGGCAAAAAACGGCACGATGGTAAGGGGCCGCAGCATAGCGGCCAGGGCCAGGTCGGCCATGGAGAAGGCGCTACTGGGCGCAGCATCTGAACTATGACCGACCGCTGCACCGGATTCACGGCCCGACCCAACGGCCACCACAAACTCCTGCGGTTCCAGCCGGGCTGCCAATGCGACGAGGTAAGCCTCCAGCGCCTCAAAAACCCCTTGCGCCTCGGCCCCGTGGAAGTCGAAGCGTTTGGCCAGCAGCATGCCCAGCACCCGGCCCGACACCTGGCGCACGCCTGGAGCGCAAAGCAGGCCGCCCGCCACTTCGGGCAGAAACAGGTCGCTCAAGGCCGCCGGGCATTCAAAAATCACCTGGCTATAGCCGACGCGCCGAGCGGGCAGGCCCAGGTGGGTATCGAACTCGACCAGTTGCGCGTCGATGGCCGCGCGCGTGGCAGCGTCATGGCCAAACAGCGCGGATGCGCCGGGGCTCGAATGGGGATAAGTCTCGGCAAGGTAGCGCAGGATGGGCGTGGAGTCCATCACAAACTGCCCCGTGCTGTCGTCCCAAATGGCGGGCACCGTGGCGTTGGGCAAATGCGCTGGCCGGGGGTGCGCTTGCAGCTCTTTTTTGCCAAAAGCGTTGATGCTGACGGCCCGCCAGGGCAAGCCCATGTAGCCCAGCGCCAGGCGGACTTTTTCGCAGTAGTGGGACCATCGCAGCTCATAAAGAGTGATCATTTATACCTCTAGCAGCCTGTCGGACTCAGGAATTCAAAAAGCTGTCTACTTTTGAATCTGCTTAAATAATAGGCACTTTGATCGGTATTTTCTGGATTTTGAGTGTTTTCCACGGCATTTCCTGCCTTTATCCAACTTTTGGACGCAGCACGGCCATGCGCTTGACATTCCAGGCCAGGCAAACCAGATTCCATTCACCCGTGGCTTTGCGCAATCCGCGCAATGAGAACTGCCTGAACCCCATGACTGACTTGATGATGCCAAAGACCGGCTCCACCGTCTGCTTTCGCAGGGCGTAAGCCGCTTTGCCTGC
>JAYWFR010000258.1:0-18431 GCA_043778695.1 Polaromonas sp.
TACCAATCCGCTGCTGACTTTTTGCGACCAGACTGGTCAAGTTGTCGAGATCGACGTTCGAGGAAGCGATGCCGACATATTGGCGCGTCTGCCGCAAGAAGGGTCCCAGCTTCGAGGAAACGAATCAGCACTGATCAGTTTCGGGGAATCTGCCGAACCACGTGGTCGTGGCCAACCAAAGCTTGGCGTTGTCGCGCGAGAAGTCACGCTGCTGCCGCGCCACTGGGATTGGTTGGGCGCGCAGCCAGGCGGGGCATCAGTGACTTTGCGCAAACTGGTTGATGAGGCGCGCCGCGCCAACGTGGGCAGAGACCGGCAACGCCGGGCGACTGAAGGTGCGTACCACTTCATGTCAGTCATGACTGGTGATTTAGCAGGCTTTGAAGTGGCCACACGGGCGCTGTTTGCAAACGACGCGGCAAAGTTCCGCCGACTCACCGAAGCTTGGCCGACCGACGTTCGCGATTACATCAGACCCCTAGCTTACCCGCTGCCACTGGCAGATGTGCGATCGCTTGCACCGTAACTTATTTGGAACTAAAAGGGTTGATGATGACAAACAATAAAACGCTTAAACGGCAATATCTGGAGACTAAAACCCGAGCTGGTGTCTATGCGATTCGCAACCAGATCACGGGCCGGGCGCTGGTTGCCGGAAGTACGAACGCACAGGGCACACTCAACCGGCATCGCTTTGAACTGCAGCATGGACAGCATCGCAATCCAAGGCTCGCGCAGGACTGGGTCGCGCACGGCGAGGCCAACTTTCTCTTCGAGATACTCGACATGGTCAAACCTGACGAAGATCCAGCGTTCAATGCCGCACAGGAATTGGACATGCTGGTTAGCTTGTGGCGCCAGGAAGTTCCTTGCTTCGGCGAACTCGGCTACGACGATATGAGGAGCGAACTTTGATGAACACGAATCTCAACTTCTGTATGGCGCTACATCGTGCCCACGCCAGCCTGCAACTCAAGCTTGACGACGAATTGGGCATACACCACGGCATCAGTTTCAGCGACTTTGCGTTGCTGAATTTGCTCGCCCAAGCGGACGGTGGCCGCGTAAATATTGCAGAACTCATTCGTCCGATGGGTCAGCCTCAATCGGCTGTACTGCGTCAGTTAATTCTGCTCGAAAAAATCGGCTTGGTGATGCGCGACGGTGCGAACGGATTTCGTCAGGCCGTTCTTCGCCCAGTCGGTCGTGCGCTGGTGAGCGCCGCGCGCGAGACTGCAGATAGCATTTGCACTGAAGCCGTCAAGCCAATCGACTCCGCTGTGATTGCGACTGTTTCCGAAGCATTGCAAACGCTTGCATGTGCGCCAACCTTAGCACTCTCGTGAGCAACGCTATCGCGGCCATTTACTGGGTACGTTGTCGCTTGCAAAGCCGTGCGGAGCATCCTTCGTGCAGCAGTGCATCGGGCCAAACGAAATATCGGAGCGCTCCCAAAAGGCGCGCGACGCAAGAACATTTAAGGACCACATGCCATGCCCAAAGCTAAAGCGAACGGAATTGAAATTGAATACGACTGTTTTGGCAATACCGACGCGCAAGCGGTTCTGCTGATTTCCGGTCTGGGTACGCAGATGACTCGTTGGAGTGAATCGTTTTGCCAGCTATTGGCCAATCAAGGCTACCGCGTGATTCGCTTTGACAATCGCGACGCTGGACTTTCAACTCACTTCAACAGCGCGTCGATGCCAGATCTCACTGCAATCGCCGACGCAGTTTCACGCGGCGAAACGCCCGATGTGTCGTACACACTTTTCGATATGGCGAAGGACGCTATGGCACTTCTTGATGCGTTGAAGATCAAGCGAGCCCACGTGGTTGGGAGATCAATGGGCGGCATGATTGCACAATTGTTGGCGAGCGAGCATGCAGGCCGCGTTCTATCTTTGGTTTGCATTATGTCGAGCACTGGTAACCGTGATCTGCCGCAGGCCAGCCCAGAAGTGATGGCGGCAATGACATCGCCCGCGCCACATCCTTTTAAAGACGAGCAGGGCTATCTCGACCATTGCGTCGCCTTTTCTCGAGTGATTGCCGGGCAGGGCTATCCGTTTGACGAATCCGCCCAACGCGACCAAGCCTTGGCCGACGTCAAACGAGCATACAACCCAGGCGGTTTCTGGCGGCATATTGCCGCCATCGCAGCAACCGGCGACTTAAGGCTACGACTAGCCAAGATAAGTGCCCCGACGCTCGTGTTGCATGGGTCAGACGACCCACTAGTTCCCCCTGAGTCTGGAAAGGACACTGCGGCCAATATCAAAGAAGCCAAGCTAGTCATCGTCGACGCAATGGGCCACGATTTTCCACCATCGCTTTTTGGGTTTGTGGCCGACGCTATTGCAGATAACGCACGCCGCATGTCCAACCCCGTGAGTCGCCCCAACAGTACGATTTCCTTTGCTGCTTAATTTGGCGATAAAAGGGACCGATTTGGCAACATGCCGGTCCAAAGGCGTCAACAACTTCAGCCAACAGAATCCGCCTTGCTGTCAACGTGATCCGTGGATTTCCGCTTTACGGCGAAAGCACGCTTTCATGTTTTGAAATGTCCGAATAGGCCACTAGGTGGCACTCGCATTGACATGAATAAAGGGCTGGCCGTCTTCTACGCTGCATTGAAGTAGATAGGTTTTACCCGCTTGTAACGCGAGCGTTTTGTGGGGCCGGTAGCTCGTTAAGCCCTTGAAGCAATAGATCTGCACGTCATACTCACCTGCCAGCAGATGAATTTCGCTCGGGTAGTCGGTAAACCCTGGCAGGCCGAATTTTTTTTGCTCGCCTGCGCCATTGGCTTCATTTTTGGTGTGGCCGATGATGGTGGCATGGTAATCGCCTGAGAACGGTTTTCCGTGATGCGCTTTGATAACCGCAACGGCGGTTGCTGCCAGCGCGTTCCCCGCATATTGTTGGGTTGGTGTCATGAAACCACATGAGCACAGCATGGCCGTCATTGCGATGGCGAGAGATAATTTTTTCACGGTATTGCCTTATAAAAACGAAGAAAATAAAAAGATGGTTTTTGAATGATCATCTCGGCGATAGCCAAGTTGATCAACCACGCCAAGCTCATCACTACGTCCCGTTGCAGTGCGCTGGGCGTGCCCAGGATCAGCATCCATGGCAACAGCACCACCACTTGCATCCCGGCACCCTGGCCCAGGGCGTAGCCCCGGATCATCCACGCCAGGTGTTTAGCAAACTCGCGATGCATTGCAGCGGTCACCCCCAAGACAATCGCTATGAGCATGGCGATGCCAGCCAACAAACGCACGCAAAATAACAAGTCACCCTGTAGCGCAGCAGGAATGGGATACATGACGGTCATCCACATGCCGGAAAGAGCCGCCACCGCACCGCTTGCGGCCACTACTCGGCCCGACACTTTGTGCCATTGCGGGTAGCGCTGGCACCAGCCTGTGGAAAACTGAAATGCCCCCAGCACAGAAAAAAAGATAGCGCCGATGATGTGCAGCACGACTGGGATAGGCGCTCCGGCAAATCGGGCGTTTTCTGGCGTGATAGCCGCGCCCGCCACAACCGGCGCCACCCTCAACACGCCCGCAACGATGGGGATGAAACTGATGGCCAACAGCCCCGCGGGGACGAGCCAATCAGCTTTGTCATGTCGGCTTTGATGCGGCAGCCTCGCCTTCCTACCCACAGTCATCGCAAATTCTTGTCGAAAAACACGACTGACTCTTGCGCCATGCGATCCAGGAACGCAGCTCGGTCAAAACCTGCCGGGTCGGCAGCCACGCTGCCGTCTGGCGAGGGCAAGTCCATCGTCGGTGTGTTCATGAAGGCGTAGTGGCCTGCATTGGGCACGAGTTGTAGCGTGGTTGTGGCTCCTTGCTTGTTCTGCATGTTCTGCATGTTCTGCATCACCCATTGCGCGTGAAAGCGCGGCACCAGAAAAGTGTCTTTTTCGCCTGCGTAAATAGCAACTGGCACGGTGATCGATGCCAGGGAGGACGCGCTAAACACCACACCCATCGGTGCCAATGCCATCACCGCGCGCACGCGGGGGTCGGCCTGGACTGGTTCTTCCTGTCCATCTTTGGCGCTGTCTGGTTGTGCCGCAGCGCCGCCGACGGAACTCGACAACTGGCACAGCACGGGATCGAGCTGCGCCTGAAGCTCGCAATGTGTGCGCAGGCGCGACAGCACCGGCTTGCCGCCTGCCAGCGCCAACACCGTGTAGCCACCTGCCGAATGGCCAAGTGCTCCAATCAGCGGCCGCCCGTCAGCACTACTGGGAATGCGTGCGCGCCATTGCGGATCGTCCAGCAGGGTGTCGATGACGCGTGAGGCTTGACGCGGCCGCTCGGCAAAGTAGCGCCCCGGCGTGGCACGCATCGACTGGTCCTGCCAGGTATCGCCGACGTGCTCGACACTGGCAACCAGATAGCCATGGCGCGCCAAAGCTTGCGCCAGCGCGGCAAAGCCTGTCTCGGTAGACGCCGTGCCATGGCTGATCACAATGAGACCCTTGCTAGTGAGCGCCGGTGCGCCGTTGATGGCCACAGTCTGCGGGAACGGCCCCATCGGAATCATCCGAGCCGCATCCGGCGTGGGGTAATACAGCGCGAAGTGGGCCGGCTTGTCGCCGCCGCCGCTGGTGGCGCTGGTGGCGCTGGTGGCGGCCACGGTCATCTGGCGAAAGCCTACCTCGGTGGCATTGGCGGCCGGCTGAAGCAACAGGGCACAGGCCACTGCCATGACAAGCGCAAGAGCACGAAAACCGAATTTGCGATGAGTAAACATGGACGGATACCTTAAGTGTTGGGTGGTGCTGTGGGGATGAGGGAGCAAAGTGTGCGCGCTTGTAAGAGCGGTGTCGAGGGCGGTGCGACGGAATGCAAATCAAGCGGTGTCAGATGCAGAAGATGGGCGCGAACTGGCATGTGGCGCCGCTAAAAAGGCCCGGTTGTCACAAAGGTGCAAGCCAGCTTTAAGCCGACATTCCAGCTTGGTATCTGTGAGGGTACGCAGTCTGACAAACCTGACCTGAAGCGTTTGATCGAGGAAGTCAACAAGTGAGTCAAGAAAAGCATATTTTTGTTTCTTTGCTGAGGTATTCCTCCCGAGCTCCTTGGCCTCTTTGTGAGTCTCCCGTCCCCCGCCATGCAACAATTAGGAAGATGACCCCAGAGCAATATGTTCAAAACAAAGCCGTTTCCTCCGGCAGCAGCTTTTACTACGCCTTTTTGTTTTTACCCAAAGAACGCCGCGCCGCCATCACCGCGTTTTACGCCTTTTGCCGCGAGGTAGATGACGTGGTTGATGAGGTACAAGACCCGGGCGTGGCGCATACCAAACTGGCTTGGTGGCAAAGTGAAGTAACCCAATCATTTGAAGGCCAACCCAGCCACCCGGTGATGAAGGCGCTGATGCCACTGACCGCAGCGTACAAGATTGAAGCACGGCACTTGCAAGCCGTCATTGAAGGCTGCCAGATGGACTTGGCGCAAAACCGTTACCTTGACTTCGCGGGCTTGCGGCGTTACTGCCATTTTGTTGCTGGCATAGTGGGCGAAGTAGCCGCCAATATTTTTGGTCAAACGCAGCCAGAAACCACCGCCTATGCGCACAAGCTGGGGCTGGCGTTTCAGCTGACCAACATCATTCGCGATGTGGGTGAAGACGCACAGCGTGGCCGCATTTACCTGCCGGTCAGCGAGCTACAGCAGTTTGATGTGAAGGTGCATGAGCTGCTCAAACGTGAATATTCAACCCGCTTCACAGCGCTGATGGCTTTTCAAACCCAGCGCGCCTTGGCGCTGTATGACGAGGCGTTGGCCATGCTGCCCGCAGCAGACCGACGCGCTCAAAAACCAGGCCTGATGATGGCCAGCATTTACCGCACGCTCCTTAAAGAAATCGCTTTGGACAACTACCAGGTGCTGCACCAGCGCATCAGCCTGACGCCACTGCGTAAGTTTTACTTGGCCTGGAAAACCCAAGCCTTCGGCACAATTTAGGGCTGTAGCCCATGTAAAACGTGCGCAAGCAGCTATGACAATAGGAGCAACTGGCAGGTTACAGGTAGCCGTGACTGGCGCAGGCTGGGCAGGCTGCGTTGCCGCTGTTGAGGCCACCAGGCTAGGCCACCATGTCAGCCTGTTTGAAGCCAGCCGCACACCCGGCGGCCGCGCACGCCGGGTTGATGTCGCGCACGATGGCCAGAACCTGGCACTCGACAACGGCCAGCACATCCTGATCGGCGCGTATTCAGAAACGCTAAAACTCATGGGCGAGCTGGGCATTGATATACCTGCCAGCTTTTTACGCATGCCGTTGACGATGCAGTTCCCAGACGGCAGCGGCCTGGTGCTGCCCAATTTACCCGCGCCGTTTGATGCGCTGCTGGGCATCTTGCAGGCACGTGGCTGGTCAGTTGCTGACAAATGGTCGTTGCTCAAAGCCGCAACGTTGTGGCAACTGCGCCAGTTCAAGTGCCCGGCAGAGCAGACGGTATCTAGCTTGTGCCGCAGCATCTCGCCCCGCGTGATGGCCACGCTGATAGAGCCACTGTGCGTGTCAGCCCTCAATACGCCCGCAGACCAGGCCAGCGGCCAGGTGTTTTTGCGGGTGCTGCAAGACTCGATGTTTGCTGTGAGTGGCGGGTCTAACTTGCTGCTGCCGCGTGCAGATTTAAGCGCCCTGCTGCCCGATGCGGCGCTTGGCTGGCTGCGTAACCAAGGCGGGCAAGTGCAATTAGGTTGCAGGGTCAGCAGCGTCGCCCCTGTCGCAAACAACGCTTGGCAACTGATCGGTGCCAATGACGCTCCACTGGGCCAATTTGATCGCGTCATCCTGGCCTGCCCACCGCAAGAATCAGCCCGCCTGACCCGCAGCAGCACCCTACCCTGTGAGGCCTGGCTGGCGTTGGCAGAAGGCTTGCGTTTTGAGGCCATCACCACCGTGTACGCCAGCGCACCAGGCGCCCAGCTAGCCCAGCCGATGCTGGCGCTTGCCTGCAACGAGCGCTACCCCGCACAGTTTGTTTTTGACCGAGGTCAGCTAGGTGGCCCGCCCGGCCTGCTGGCCTTTGTCGTCAGCGCCAGCCAGGGCGATGCTGGCACGCTGGCAGGCCAAGTAGCCGCACAAGCCGACCGGCAGTTGAACATCCATGGTTTAAAAGTGCTGCAAACCGTGGTGGAGAAGCGAGCCACCTTCGCCTGCACCCCCGGCTTGCAGCGCCCCGGTGCAGCGATAGCCCCGGGCTTGCTGGCTTGCGGCGACTACGTGGATGGGCCGTACCCCGCCACGCTGGAAGGGGCTGTGCGCTCAGGCTTGCATGCAGCGAGCTTGATCGACCAGTGACGACGCTACTATTTTAGGAGCTGCATGCGCACAATTTACTTGGGCTTTAGGCCTATTTGGTACGTGAATGGCTTTCAAGACCTGTTTTCAGGTTTTAGTCTGAAACCGCCGTTGAATTTATTGACGCCAGAAAAGACGAAAGCCGCATGTAGCGGCTTTCCATTTTGTGCATCTTTTAGCAGGTAAGTTTCTAGAGCACATGTACGCCGATATAACCGCGTGAAAAAAGTCAAATTTATTTTTACAGAAACTGACGCCAACAGATAACAGATAACAGATAACAGATAACAGACTCCTCTAATTTGAGCATGTCACATTCGTTGTTTGTTTGGTAAGAGAGAATCGCCCGATGAGCAAGCTCATCAGGCGATCGGTTTTGGCGCTTGGTTAGCGCTTAATTGCCAAGACAAATTTAGTTGCCAGCGGCTTACTTGATAGAGCTGTAATATTACACGATGTTGCACAAAATCAAAACCCCTTACCGAATTGGCTTAGATATCGGCACTGGCTCTGTTGCGTGGGCAGCAATCGCTTTAGACGAAAAGAACCAACCGACGCGCCTGATCGCGAGCGGATCGACCATCTTTGGCGAACCAGTTGTTCGAAGTCAGACGAAGATGCTTCTTAAAAACGAAGAGCGACGTCGAGCACGCCTGATGCGAAGGCAGACTGAACGCAAGCACGAGCGTTTATCCAAAATAATGCACTTGGCTGCGGCGCTGCAGATTACGCCTGAAAAATTAACCTCTACGCTGCTTGCACACAAAGAAACGCAAACCCTTTGGCAGTTGCGGGTCAAGGCCTTGGGACAACGCGTGTCGCTTGAGGAATTTTTTCTGATCGTACTGCGATTGGCTAAAAACCGAGGCTATAACGGCGATGCGCCGAAGCCGAATCAAAAGGGGGATTTAGGAAAGGTAGGGCAAGGCCTAGAAGCAACTAGAAATTTGGTTGAAAGTCTGAAGGCAACGCAAGAAATTCGCACCGTCGCCGAGGCAATTTGGCTAAGCCAGGCCATGTTGCCGCTAAACCAAAAGAAGTTTCGCAACCGTGTTGAAACCGGAACCTACGTGCTGCGTAGTGACATCAAAAGTGAGTTCGACCAAATATTGCAGGAGCAGTCAAAGCACCACGATGTGCTGAGCAAGCCTTTGGAATTCATTTATCCAGCCAGAAATGAACCGTCCAAGTTAAAACCGAACGGCGAAACAAACGAGCATCCCGGTACACGTTACTTTTGGGGGCAAACACCGGACACAGTTGGTCAAGCTATCAAGGTAGCCGTGTTTTATCAAAAGCCGTTGCAAGCCTTCAAAGACAAGATTGGTTTTTGCGCGCTGGATAAAACCAGTTTGCGCGTTGTGGCGGCACACCCAGCGCATCAAGCATTTCGTATTGAAAAATTACTTTCTGATTTGCGCTGGGGTGACTCAAAGAGCACAGATCGACTAACGCCAGATCAAAAAAACTTTTTGCGCGCAAAACTGCAGTCAACGTCAGAACCCAGCTTTTCGGCAATTTACAAAGAACTCGACAAAGCCGGGCTGATGCAGCCGGACGGCTTAATTTTGAATTTTCATACGCCAAGACGAGACCATTTGCGCGGCAACACCACTCGCGCACGGCTGCGAAACTTGAAACTACTCGAAGCGTTTGAGTTGTTGACTTTTCAGCAACAAAGTGATGTATTTCTGGCGCTTGCAGATGATGTGAACTCGCCAGAAACGTGGCGGCATGACGGGGCGCGCGATTTTGTAGTTTCAGAATATGGTGGGGCTGTGGCTGGTTTCATAGACTTCATTGCAGATTCAAATGACGGTCTTGACCGCTTGCGCGCTATGGCTTTTGATGCAGGCCGCGTTAGTTATGGCGCACCAGCTTTGGAGGCACTCACTAAGGCCATGCGAGAAGAGGATATTGATGAGCATTCAGCTATCAATAAGTTATATCCGCAACATCATAAAAAGCAAACAGCAACAGGTTACTTAGCAGAGGTTTCTACTTTGGAGTTACGTTCGCCAGTGGTTGAGCACGCCCTGCTCTACACGCGCCGCGAGTTGTTGGCTGCGGTAAAGCGGCTGGGGCCGCCGCAAGCCATGGTGATCGAGCTGGCCAAGGAGGTGAAATCTACTCTGGAACAGCGAGACAAAACGACAAGCAGGCAGCGGTATGAAGAGAGTCAAAACAAAAAAGCTAGGGAAGCCATTCTTGATGCGAACTGCAAAATTACTAACACAAGCATATTGCGCTATAAGTTGTGGAAAGAGCAGTCTGAACACTGCCCTTACAGCGGCAAAAGGATTGGCTCGGTTGCTGACGCAGTAAGCGGTACCAATTACGACATTGAGCACATCGTCCCCAGAAGATTGCACGGTGTTGGCAATCGTTTTGAAGATGTCGTTCTTGCGTCTAAGCAATTCAACGCCCTCAAAGCGGGTCATGAAACGCCGTATTTGGCAGCAAAGCGGGTAGGGAATGCCGCGTGGAATTGGGCAGATACAGAACAGGCTTTGAAATTTATAGAAAAAGAAAATAAGCAGTTCAGCAAAAAAGCAAAACTCATCCGCGACAAGACTGAGTTCAGAATTGACGAATTGGACGACGATGCCTTTGTAGATCGCCAGTTGCAAGAAACACAGTGGATTGGTCGCATCGTACAAAGCTGGTGTTCACAACTTTGCAACGACGTAACGGTGGTGCGCGGCGGCTTGACGGCTGAACTGCGGCGCGACTGGGGCTTTCATACAGTGCTTGAACAGGTGCGTATTGCAGAGGGCCGACATGACAGCGAGAAAGCCAGAACACTTTTCTACAAACCCAATCGTGTTGGTGACTTGATATTTGACAAACGCTCGGATCACAGACATCACTTGATTGACGCCTGCGTCATTGCATTGTCTACAAGAAAAAACTACACAGATGCAGTAAAAGCCAGAAATGCCCGCGCTGCTGGACGCAAAGCAAGCTACGCAAATCCTGTTTGCCCTATCCCTAGCTTGCGTGAACATTTGGTCAAGATGCTGAATGGTTATTGCGTTTGGCATGTGCCAGATCACAAAGTAGCTGGGTTGATGTTTGATCAGCCTTTCGAGCTTGGGCTAGATGGAAAGTCGCTGTTTAAAAAAGGCAAATTAAGTCGAGATAAATTCAACAGCAAACTCGATAAATTGCAAGTACATATCGATCGGCATGGGAAAAAACACCTAAAGGCTATTCCCAAAAAGGAAACTGCATGTATTCACATTAGTGCCGCAAATGGCCTAGAAGCAGTCAACATTCCACAATTTCTAGAGCGATATGTTCGCAACGGGTTACTTGTCGTACCCAAAGATGAGCGCCTTATTTTCAAAGGCGATCTTCTTGCGTTTGACGGTGACAAACAGGTCTACTTGGTAGGCCAACTTTCAACACGCGATGGGGTTTTAGCCACGCATGCAGTCGAGACCAAAAAATACGATGACTTAGCAAATACAAGCCTAAAGAAAAGTTTCACAAAGGCGTCAGTTTTACTATCAGCCAATATTATTCGACATCCAATCGAGCTTGCGCTACACGCAAAAGCGCACAAACAGCAGCAATGAGGACTGAGCGCGTCATCGCCATTGAAAACCCTTGCCGTTTGAGCATTGACACAGCACGCCTAAAAATTGATCGCGAAGGTAGCAGTACGTTCGTGGCCATCGTGGACATGGCGGTGCTCGTCATCGATACCGTACAGATTGAGCTGACAGCAGGTGTTTTAAGAGAACTGGCGCAATCTGATGTTGCAGTCATCGTTACAGACGCGCGGCACTACCCGGTGGCCTTGCTGGCACCCGTTAAAGCGCATACACACACCGTACGCCGACAAAAAATGCAGGCCACACTTCCTCAGTCGTTTGCCGATTTGATTTGGGCCACGACGATTCGCGCAAAGCTCAGAAATCAAGCGCGATTTTTATCAGCACAAGGTACAACAGCACCTCTTGCGCGCCTGGAACGCATGGCTTCAACTATTCAGCCGGGCGACCCGGAAAACTTTGAGGCACAAGGTGCCAAACTTTATTGGAAAGACGTTTTCAAAGACAGTTTCAAAAGAGCAAAGCAGGATGCCCCTGATACGCGCAACGCTGCCCTTAACTTTGGCTACGCCATTTTGCGAGGCTTGTTCAGCAGATACATCGCCATTGCTGGTCTTTCACCGGTTTTCGGGTTTGGGCACAGCAACTTTGAAAACCCTTGCTGTTTGGTGGATGACTTAATTGAACCCTTTCGGCCATGTGTTGATGCCTTGGTCGCTACCGCTATTGATATAGAGATTGAATTCGATTCCAAAGCAAAGAAAGTAATGCTCAGGCTGCTGGAGTGCGAGGCGCTGTTTGAGCGCAACGATGGGCAGGTTCGCTACAGAATGCACGCGGGTATCGCTGAAACGGTCAACGCCTATGTCAGGGCATTGGAGACAAAACGTGAAAACGCAATGGATTTCCCAAGCGGTTTCGTCCTCCCGCTCGGATGATGGCGGTGAAAACGATGACTACGATCCTGGTCCCTTTTTTCGCACCATGTGGCTAATCTGCGCTTTCGATTTACCTACCGACACCAAGCTTGCGCGTCGCAGGTACACGCAATATCGAAAACTTTTGCTGACCCAAGGCTTTGATCATTTGCAGCATTCTGTTTATTGCAGACATTTCCCAAACTTTGATCAAGCCAGAAACGCTGCGAAGCGGATGGGCACAGAAACCCCAGACGACGGCAAGGTTGATTTTTTATTTTTGACAGACAAACAGCTTGGTCTTACCCTAAGTTTTCTTGGTCCTAAAACACGTGATGAACCCATATTTGAAGAACCTGAACAAGGTGCTTTGTTCTAATGCAGAAACTAAAATCCCCGCTAAATCAACGACTTAGCGGGGACATAGTCTATCAAGTAAGCCGCCGACAGAGCCTTGGAACCAGCAAAACCAGCATCCGCAAAATCGCTTGAGTCTATCAAGTAAGCCGCCGACAGAGCCTTGGAACCGCTTTGGCGTATGACCTGGTTCGACTCCAAGTCTATCAAGTAAGCCGCCGACAGAGCCTTGGAACGTGAATGCATTCGGTCATGGCGGCTTTTAAAGTCTATCAAGTAAGCCGCCGACAGAGCCTTGGAACCGCCAGGCCGGTGGGGTTGTTGCGGGCATAAGTCTATCAAGTAAGCCGCCGACAGAGCCTTGGAACTAGGGTCTGACTGACTCCTGAAAGTCATGTAGTCTATCAAGTAAGCCGCCGACAGAGCCTTGGAACCGATTAACGCTGGTGGTCAGTCTGGTGGTCAGTCTATCAAGTAAGCCGCCGACAGAGCCTTGGAACTAACAGCAAAGACAGTTCATCGACTGCGCTAGTCTATCAAGTAAGCCGCCGACAGAGCCTTGGAACTGGCTACTGCTACATGCAACGGGCACGGGTAGTCTATCAAGTAAGCCGCCGACAGAGCCTTGGAACCAGCAGTTGAAGATATGCCACAACCTATTCAGTCTATCAAGTAAGCCGCCGACAGAGCCTTGGAACAATGAACTTGGTTAGACAGGCGCTTCGCACCCGTCAAACCAAGTCCCGCGCCAAGGCGCGACGTTTATCAAGACAGCACACCCGAAAATTTGCGATGCCTAGTGAGCGTATCACTATTAATTTAGTAGCTGCTTGCGCGCTAAATACAACGGCCAGACCCATATTTAACAGCCAAATCGACAAAAACCGCCAGTGCGCCTTGCTTCCGCACGCATCAAGCCGCCGCTGGCTGCCCCGCGCCCAAACTGTCGCACAACTCGGTCAGGTTGCTGACCGTGATGTGGGGATTTTGGTCGTGGATCCAGAGTTTGTCGGTGCGGTTCAACCAGGCGGTTTGCATGCCGGCGTTCAGGGCGCCCAGCACGTCTAGACCGGCGTCGTCGCCGATGTGCAAGACGGTCGTTGGGCAGGCGTCTACTGCGCCTGCGGCTGCATGAAAAATACGCGGGTCGGGTTTGCCGACGCCAAACTCTTGGGCGCTGATGCTGGCTTTAAAGTAATGATGAATGCCGATTTTTTGAATGTCGGCATTGCCGTTAGACAAGGCCACCACGGGAAAGCGGGCCGATAAAAACTCCAGCGCCAACAGGGCGTCGTCGTACAGCGACACCTGGTTTCTTTCGGCAAAAAACACGTCGAACGCTTGCTCGGCCAACAACGGGTTTTCTTTGGCGCGGTACAGGGCGACGCGTATAGCTTCTCGGCGCACGGCGCTTAGGTTGTGTTTAAGCTCGGGCCGGGTGCGCACCACAAAACTGCGGATGTCGTCGCGAACGGAGGCGTTGGAAAACAATGCCGCTGTCATGGGCGCATGTTGGTTCAACCATTTTTCCAGCGCCTTTTCAGCGCGTTCAATGGCGGGCCACACAGGCCACAGGGTGTCATCCAGGTCAAGTGTGATGGCTTGGATTTTATTTATGTTCAGCATAGGTAAAAAAAGTTCAGGTGCGCGAGAATAACCCATGGCTTTTTCTACCGAACCGACTTTTAAGCATGGCGATACAAGCCAGGCAACATTCAACACAGCAGTGTTGTATTGCAACCTCGGGACGCCCGACGCGCCCACAGCCCCAGCGCTGCGCCGCTACCTGGCCGAGTTTTTGAGTGATCAGCGCGTGGTGGAAATCCCGCGCCTGTTGTGGCTGGCAATTTTGCACGGCATCATTTTGCGTATCCGCCCTAAAAAGTCGGCAGCCAAGTACGCCAGTATCTGGATGGCCGAGGGCTCGCCGCTAAAAGTCTGGACGCAAAGGCAGGCCAGCCTGCTAGATACTGAATTGATAGCGCAGGGCCACCAGGTTCAGGTGCGTTACGCCATGCGCTACGGCAACCCGTCGATTGCGTCGGAGCTAGAGCTCCTTAAAGAACAAGGCGTGACGAGAGTGATGGTCATGCCCGCCTATCCGCAGTACAGCGCCACGACAACAGCCAGTGTGTTTGACGCGGTTTACACCTGGGCGGCTAAGGTGCGGCGGTTGCCAGAATTTCGCTTTGTCAATCACTACCATGACGCGCCGGGCTACATCAACGCGCTGGCTGCGTCAATTCAAGCCTACTGGGCGTTGAACGGGCAGGCTGACAAGCTGGTGATGAGCTTTCATGGCGTACCAGAGCGTACGCTGCAACTTGGCGACCCGTACCACTGCGAATGTTATAAAACCGCCCGCTTGGTGGCTGAAAAATTAGGCCTGGCGAAAGAACGCCTACAGGTCACGTTTCAGTCCCGATTCGGCAAAGCAAAATGGCTGGAGCCCTACACCGAACCGACGCTGATCAAGCTGGCCACCGAGGGCGTAAAAAGTGTCGACGTTGTTTGCCCCGGCTTTACGGGCGACTGCCTAGAAACGCTGGAAGAAATCAACATGGAAGCACGCGAAGCTTTTTTACACGCGGGCGGCGAAAAGTTCAATTACATCCCGTGTTTGAACGACAGCCCAGCATGGATAACTGCCTTGGCGGGCATCACTGCCCTGCACTTGGGCGGCTGGCCCACCCAACAAGCACCTGACATCGATGCACTGAATGCGTCGCGTCAAGCGGCCATCGCCTTGGGTGCCAAGCAATAGCGTTTTGCGGATTAAAGCTGGGTTTTGAGTTCACGTACGAGCAGTAACAGGCGGCAAATCAGGGCGAGCGTGGTCTGGCTCGTCTTTGGCAACCGCCTTGTTCTCGCCCGGTATCGCCCGGCGGGCAAACAGCGTGTACATGGTGGGCACGACAAAAATCGTCAGCAATGTGCCCAGCGACATGCCGCCCACAATCACCCAGCCAATTTGGGTACGGCTTTCAGCGCCAGCGCCGGTGGCAAAGGCCAGCGGTACGGCCCCAAGCACCATGGCACCGGTGGTCATCAAAATCGGCCGCAACCGCTGCGAAGAAGCCTTGACCAAAGCGTCGGTCATCTCCATACCGGTTTCGCGCAACTGGTTGGTAAATTCAACAATCAAAATGCCGTGCTTGGTGATCAGCCCCACCAAAGTGATCAGGCCAATTTGCGAATACACATTAAGCGATCCCCCTGACCATTTAAGTGCCAGCAGCGCGCCAATCATCGACAAAGGCACAGACAGCATGATGACCAGCGGGTCGATGAAGCTTTCAAACTGTGCGGCCAGCACCAAAAAGATGAACAGCAGCGACAAGGCAAACACAATGACGAGCGAGCCTTGCGAGTTTTTAAACTCGCGCGAGGTGCCGTTCAGGTCGGTCGTGTAGCCGGGCTTGAGCAGCTTTGCGGCTGTCGCGTCCAAATAATCGAGCGCTTGGCCCAGCGAATAGTCAGCCGCCAAATTGGCGGTGATAGACACCGATCGGCGCTGGCTGAAGTGGTTCAATTCGCGCGGCGCGACAGATTCACGCACTTTGACCAAGCTGGCCAGCGGAATCATTGCTTCGTTGCGGCCACGCACGAATATTTTTTCCACATCGTCGGGCGTGTCGCGGCCGGTAGCGGCAGTTTGAACAATCACGTCAAACTGGTCGCCATCACGCTTATAGCGGGTCACTTGCCTGCCGCCGAGCATGGTTTCAACAGCGCGGGCGACTACTTCAACACTGACGCCCAAGTCGGCGGCCTTGTCGCGGTCAACGTCAATCTTCAGCTCGGGCTTGTTCAAGCGCAGGTCAATGTCGGCCGACAAAATACCCGGGTTTTTGGCAATCTCATCCATGAATTGGCGCGTGACGGCGGCCAGGTTTTGGTAGCTGTCCGTCGTCACAATCACGAAATTAATCGGCCGCTCGCGAAAGCCTTGACCCAGTGAAGGCGGCGTGATGGGAAAGGCCGTGACGCCCGGTAGCCCTGCCAACTTGGGCTGCAGCTCACGCGCCATCTCAAGCGTAGAGCGCTTGCGCAAGTCCCAGTCCACCGCGCGAAAGAACACATTGGCCTGTGACACGGTGGGGTTACCTGACGAGACGAAAATCCGGTCGAACTCTTTGTACGGCTCGCCTAAGCGCTCGATGGCCGCGACGTAGCGGTTGGTGTAACCAAGGGTTGCACCATCAGGTGCTGTGATCACGGCTAGCACTTGGCCACGGTCTTCCAGCGGCGACAGCTCACGCTTCATGCTGGGCAGCACCCAGGCGATGGCGGCTGCCGATGCGAACATGACCGCCACCACCAGCCACCGCGTGTCCAGCAGCACCCGCTTAACTGCATTGCCAAAACCACGCTGTTGGCGCTGGCGGTCGTAGCCGGTGGTGACCAGCCAAGTCAGCACAGCTTTGTAGCCTGCCGTGAGCTTGTTGAGGAGCTTTTCCATGGTGCGGTCAAACCAGCTGGGCTTGGGGTTGTGTTTAAGCAGCAGTGAACACATCATGGGCGACAACGTCAGCGCGATAAAGCCTGACACCACCACCGCGCCCGCCAGCGCCAACGCAAACTCAATGAACAAGCGCCCGGTACGGCCCGGGGTAAAGGCCAGCGGCGCATACACCGCCGCCAGCGTGACCGTCATGGCCACCACCGCAAAGCCAACTTCGCGCACGCCTTTGATGGACGCAGAAAACGGGTCTAACCCTTCTTCAATATGCCGATAAATATTTTCAAGAACAACAATCGCGTCGTCCACCACCAAGCCAATCGCGAGCACCAGCGCCAGCAGCGTGAGTGTGTTGATACTGAAACCGGCCAGCGCCATCAGTGCGAACGTGCCTATCAAACAAACAGGGATAGTGACGATGGGTATGACCGATGCGCGCAGAGTGCGCAAGAAAACAAAAATAACCAGTGCCACCAGCACAACCGCTTCAACGATGGTTTTAAAAACGTTGTCAATGGACTTGGCAATGAACACCGAGTTGTCGTTGGCAATATCGATTTGAATGCCTGGCGGCAAGTCGGCTTGAAGCTTGGGGATCATCGCCCGCACGCCGTTGCTCAGCTCCAGCGGGTTAGCCGTGGCTTGTCGAATGACGCCAGCAGTGATGGCAGCCTTGCCGTTGAGCCGTGAACCGCTGCGCTCATCGGCGGCGGCTTCTTCAACGCGGCCAATGTCGCGGATGCGGACCGGAAAACCATTGGCATTTTTGATGATGATGTCGGAAAACTGGGACGGCCGCGACAAGTCGGTTTGTGACGTGACGCTGAACTCTCGCTGAGTCGATTCAATGCGGCCTGCGGGTACTTCGAGGTTGCTGCGGCGAATGGCGTCTTCAGCGTCTTGCGTGGTCAGCTTGTAGGCCGCCAGCTTGTCAGGGTCGAGCCAAATACGCATGGCATATTTGCGTTCGCCGAAAATGCGAACGTCAGCAGCGCCGGTGACGGTTTGCAAGCGCGGTTTGACAATGCGGTTGACCAAATCGTTGATCTGCAGCGCGTTCATGGTCTCGCTGCTAAACGACAGCCAAATCACCGGAAAAGCATCGGCCTCAACCTTGGCAATCACTGGCTCTTCAACCGCTTGCGGCAGGCGGTTGCGCACACGCGACGTGCGGTCGCGAACTTCGGCGGCCGCAGTGTCGGCGTCTTTTTCCAGCCTAAAGCGCACCGTGATTTGCGTTTGCTCAGCACGGCTGATAGAGGTAATTACATCGACCGCGTCAATGCCAGCAATCGAGTCTTCCAAGGGCTTGGTGACCTGCGACTCCATCACCTCGGCAGACGCGCCAGCGTACTTGACGCTGACAGTGACGACGGGCTCGTCAATCTTGGGGTACTCGCGCACCGACAGCTTGGTCAAACTAACAGCGCCGATCAGCAGCACCAGCAGCGACAGCACGGTGGCAAACACCGGGCGGCGAATAGATATTTCAGCGAGTTGCATGGTGTGCCTTTGAAGAAAGTGGGATCACACGGATTTTTTTGGGATCAGGCTACTGCGGGCTTTTGGCCAAGTTTTTGGCCGGGTTTTTGGCCGGGTTTTTGGCCGGGTTGGCCACCAGACGTTCCACCAGACGTTCCACCAGATTTACCACCAGATTGACCGGACTTGCCCGCACCAAGCTGGCTTTCGGTGCAGGGGTTTGGGCCGTCCAATGCTTTGGCCACTTTGCCGCTAGAGCCGGCGGGCTTTGCCGAAGCGGCTGCGGCGGCTGAAGCGGAAGATGCC
>JAYWFR010000259.1:0-3187 GCA_043778695.1 Polaromonas sp.
CCACGACAGCCGCGCGGGCGATCCGCCCTTGGAGCTTGGCATCACCGTGGTCGACGAGCCGCATGCCATGGGCCCGTTTGCCGCGTGCCACCACCCGCAGCAGCAGCCGGGGTGCGTGGTGCTGGCGGGCCATGTTCACCCAGCGTTGACGCTGCAAGGCGCCGGGCGCGACCGCCTGCGTTTGCCGTGTTTTTGCCTGGAAGCGGGTCAGCTGGTGCTGCCAGCGTTTGGCGAATTTACAGGCGGCTGGACGGTGGCTCCCCAGCCGGGGCGGCAGCTGTTTGCCGTGGGCGGGCGGGCGGTATGGCAGCTGCCGTAGGCGGCTCACAACACGTAAATGGCGCCCAGCAGCATCAAAATAGGCTAATTTGTAAATGAAAATGCCTCCAGCCCACGAATTCGCTGCCTGGATAGCTATTAAAAATGTAGCGCGATTCAAGGTGTGTCCAACCCGGCAGTTCCTTAATCTGTACCGTGGCTAGGTTGGCCCGAGCGAAATGCTGGGGCGGTAAATGGGGGAGCTGACTCTGATTACCCACTGTTCACCTGGACAAGTAGCCCCAAAAAAAGCCTACGCAGGTTAGATTTCATGCTCGACGACTCGAACTGTGTTTGCAGCACCCTGTTGCACTACCAAAGGTTTTTTCCGTCGATCACGACAACGGGCGCAACGGCCGCATCAAAGTTGTCAAACAATCGCGCGTTGCCGCTGATGCGGCGGGTGGTGTTGTCCCAGTTGCCATCCGGCTCAAAAGCCGGGCTGTCACTGTAGGTGCCGCAGCCGCAAGCAGAGCAAAAGTGGTGCATGGTCCGTTTGGTTTGCCAACGGTAAACTGCTTCGCAAGCGCTGTCACTTGTGAGGTGAAATTGCGCTGGTTCGTAGTACGCATGCAGCACGCCTCGCTTTGAGCAAAACGAGCATGTGCAGCGGGTCAGTGTTGTGGGGATATCGCCGTTGATTTGAAAAGTGATTTGGCCATAGTGGCAGCTTCCTGAAATCATGATCTGTCCTAATGTGAAAAACCGTTGTGAGCGGGCTTTCAAACTGTGCAAATTGCAGCATTCCGGTTGTGGCTGGTCAACCTGGCGTTCCACCGGGCTTGGTGGTTGAAGCGTCTGCTGGGCCTTCTGCGGGCTTGGCCGTCTTTTCTAAATTGACCAACTCGCCAGCAGCGTTGCTGCCCACCGCGCCGGCAACAGCCCCTACTGTTCCGCCCACCAGGATACCGACTGGCCCCGCCACCGCCGCACCCACGGCCGCACCCGCGGCAATGCCGGCTACCAAGCCGCCCCCAATCAAAGCTGACTTTGATTCACGTTCGGCTTCAGCAGGACTGGGGCTAACCTGCGCTGCTAGGTCCGGATCCTGGGACGGAACACCGTGTCCCGCCACAGCCTGCTCGACTATGTCGGGGTCAACAGGTTTGGCATCTTTTGGTTGCGGCGTGGGTGTGTTCATATGCGCTCCTCTAAGTCATCAACGCGTAGGCGGGCGCAAGGCGTGCCCGCATCTCACTGTGAATTGCGTATGACACCCGTAGCGTGGTCCACGTGGCCGTACCAAGGTCAGACAACTGCCAGTTGTCGCGCCGCAATTCGCTGCACTGTCGCTGGAGCGGTGTCAGCTCGCTTTGGCGAGCTCAGGACTGAAAGATACAGTAATCACGGATAAAGCGAATCGAGGGACACAGCGGCCCCTGATTGGTTTCGACACAAGCCGACGGGTGTGGTCGGCTGGTTCGGAACCGCAACCGCTATTTGCCAGCTCGTTTAAGCTTTTGCGCAATGCTTGGCGTTGCCTGGTAGAGGCGCTTGTTAAGCGCCTCGGCGTAGTAGTCTTCTTCCTCATTTCCAGTAAAGTCCGCCGGCCAATTCGCCTTTGTAAACCATTCATGAGGGGTTTTCTCTAACCCCAGCTCGGGCCAGCTGCTAAATAAGTGGTGAAAAAACTCGTGCTGAATCCACTCGGGGAGATACATCCTTCGCTCCACGTCAGTGCGATTGCCTTCGCCTTGATCGGGCGACCGCTTTTTCATCACCCAATGGTCCTCACAAATAAACACAGCTTTTCCCGGCCCAAAGCTACTTACCCCACTGCTGAATCCAAAATCGACGCCGGTGCTTGGGTCGCTGGGATAGATCACCCAAAACATATCTGATTTATCAGCTACGCCAGCGGGCAGCTGCAAAATCGGTGCTGAAAAGTTACCGCCCACATAGTCTGTTGCTTTTTTGATTTGAAAACACGAATTAACTTCGTAAAAATTTAACTCCAGGCGCAGCTCGCCACCACTGATAGCCAGTATGTAGCTCTGGAACAAGCGCAACGATTGACGCACCGCCTCGTAGGAATTTGTTTTTATATCCGGGTTCAAGCGGTAGTTTAGTAACGTCGGCCCTTTGATGGGCACAATGTCAGAGCAAACTGGCATCACTATAGCCATCTGAAGTGCTGTGTTGCCAGGCAAAGGCTTGCTAATGCCCACCTTGATGATGTCGTCAAGCATGCGCAGATGGGCATAAGTACCGGGCTCACCGAGGTGAGGGCGCGGAGTTCTGCCGTTAACTATTGTGTAATTACTCCACCACACGTTGTTTCCGGGCGTGTCGTTCAATATGAGTGGGTATTTTTCAATCAAAGGACCCGTGATTTTGCTTGCGCCCAAATAGTCTTTTGCAAGGACCTTGTCTTCAGCTTCCAGCAGTTTGGTAAGAATTTCCACGTACGTCGCAGGAAACGTGCTTTTATCGCCGTATCGCTCCCAAAACGTTGCTAACGCTGCTTCGGTATTGGCTGATGCTGATGCTGGAACTGGAACTGGAACTGGAACTGGAACTGGAACTGGAACTGGAGCTGGAGCTGGTACTGGCGCTGGTACTGGTACTGGCGCTGGAACTGGCACTGCCGGTAGTGAGACGGCAGATGTCGACGAGGACGACGACGGTGAAGACACTGACGGCGCGCTTGACACCGCACCGCCGCCACAACCCAGTAAGCCTGTTAACAAAACGCCTGCAATCGCGCTTTTCAAGGCTCCAGGCGTATGTCGATGTTCTACATCAGCAGTTTTTTTCATTTTGATTGTTCCCTGAGAATGGTTTGGTCAACGCGCAATTCGAAGATTGGCTTGCTCATTAGCAGGTCAATAGCTTTTGCAGAGACCCAACAATGTCAAGATGTTACCCG
>JAYWFR010000260.1:0-3165 GCA_043778695.1 Polaromonas sp.
AGTTTCAAGCGCTTGTCAACTGAAGCTAAATCTAAAAAATCACGGTCAGCGTGCAATAAAGGCATGTCCGCTTCGATGGCACATGCTGCTACAAGGCAGTCGTTGGGGCTACGAATGGTGATGCCTTGCCAGCGGCATCGGGCGTACAGCAAAGATGCGCTTCGAGCCAGCTCAAAAGGGTCGGGGCTGACGTAAGGGGACAGCTCATCAAGCGCGGTTTGTAATTGCATGAAATGCGCCACGCTTCTGGCACCTTGCAACACCTCACGACAGACCACTTCTGGCATCCAGATTGCGCTTGAATTTGAAAAAGCTTGTTGAAGCTTCAAGTCAGCACGTGAGCCCGTTGCGCGCAAGAACTCAATCCATGCCGACGTATCAAGAATCACGCTGCAGCCAGCAGTTTGCGCTTTTGAGCTGTTTTGGGCGTGGTTGTTTTTTTGGCCTGCTTGGTCTGTTTGGTCTGTTTGGTCTGTTTGGTCGTCAGCGGGTGCCGCTCATCGAGCTGCTTTTCATGCGCCTGACGTGCATCTTCAAACGTATGCAAGCCCCGCCGCTCAAGCGCAGCTTGGGTTAGCCCGTAAGGGCCTCGGGGGTCGTAATCAGGGTCGATCAAATCTTTGCCGCGCAATGCCAGCAAAGCCGAATAGTCAGGCTTGCGAACGTAAGCACGCAGGGCAGCCTCAACCGCAGCTTTTTTGGTCGTCACCCGCGCAAGCGTCATGGCTTGGGCAACTAGGTCGTCGTCTAAAACAATATTGGTTCGCGTGTTCATGGCTATACACCTTTGATGTGTATAGCAATTATGCCACCAATGGTTTGCTCTGCTGGGTTGCGTTCAATGCACCACTTGTGCCAGCTCACCTTTGGCATATTTACCCGCCACCACTTGCAGGCTGTCACCCTTGATCTTGGCGCCCTGGCCTTCGCAGCCGAATTGCAGGTAGCGCTGTTTGCAAATTGCTTTGGCTGCTGCCGTGGCTGGCCGTAGCCATTCGCGTGCGTCAAATTTGCTGGGGTTTTCATGCAAAAACTTGCGCACAGCGCCGGTCATGGCCAGGCGAATGTCGGTGTCGATATTGATTTTGCGCACGCCAAATTTAATGGCTTTTTGAATCTCTTCAACCGGCACGCCGTAGGTTTCTTTCATGTCGCCGCCGTACTTGCGAATTTCGGCAAGCAGGTCTTGCGGCACGCTGGACGAGCCGTGCATGACGAGGTGCGTGTTGGGAATGCGGCGGTGGATTTCCTTGATGAGTTCAATCGCCAGGATGTCGCCTGTGGGCTTGCGCGTGAATTTGTACGCGCCGTGACTGGTGCCAATGGCAATGGCCAGCGCATCAAGCTGGGTGCGCTTGACGAAGTCGGCCGCTTGTTCGGGGTCGGTCAACAACTGCGCATGCGTCATGATGGCGTCGGTACCGTGGCCGTCTTCTTTTTCGCCTTGCATGGTCTCCAGACTGCCCAGGCAACCCAGCTCGCCTTCAACTGACACACCGACGCAGTGCGCCATGTCAACGACCTTGCGGGTCACATCAACGTTGTAGTCGTAGTCGGCAATGGTTTTGCCGTCAGCCATCAAGCTGCCGTCCATCATGACTGAGCTAAAGCCTAAATTGATCGCGCCTTGGCACACGTCGGGGTTTTGGCCGTGGTCCTGGTGCATGACTAGCGGGATGTGCGGGTAGGCTTCAACCGCGGCCGCTATCAAGTGCTTGATAAACGACTCACCTGCGTACTTGCGCGCGCCTGCGCTGGCTTGCAAAATCACCGGTGCCCCCACCTCGTCTGCGGCTTGCATCACGGCTTGCACTTGCTCTAAATTGTTGACGTTGAACGCTGGAATACCGTAGCTGTTGACTGCGGCGTGGTCCAGCAGTTCGCGCATGGAGACGAGTGCCATGATGAGATTCCTAGATGAAAAGCTGAATTGAAATAACTGTCGGGCAGCCGGTAACCGCTCCGTAACCTTCAGCCTTGAATTCTACCGTTCGCCTTCACAAAAGCTGTCACGCGCTCCAGCACTGGCGCGCGGCTTCTGAGAACTGACGCCATCGTCGCCACTATCGAGACGTGGCTTACTGTGTCGTACAGCTCTGATTGAACCCGCACAACGCTGCTTTTTAAGCGTTCGGCCATACCGACTGTGCTGCGCTGGGTGTTAACCAAACTGTCTTTTTCGGGGGCAAGCAACAACGCGGGCGGCGACGCACTCGACGCGTGAAACAGCGCCTGACTGTCGGGCGGCGTGCCTGGCCATTCAAACGCTACTTGCGTTTTGCGGTCGCCAATTGGCAAAAAGTCATACGGCCCCGCCAGGCCAATCCACCCGGCCAGCTTGGCGGGGTTCAAACCCACGCCGCCTAGCCAACGTTTGTCTAGCGCCAACATGGCGGCGTTATAAGCGCCTGCGCTGTGGCCCATAACAAAAATGCGAGTCGGGTCCGCGCCATACTTTTGTGCGTTGTCAAAAGCCCAGCGTGTGGCCAATGCGCTGTCTTGTAAAAACACGGGGTAACGCACCTCGGGGCTTAAGCGGTAGTCGGCCACTACTGCGACGATGCCTTGCGCAGCCAGCGCCTCGCCAACAAAACGGTAATCAGCCCTGTCGCCAGACGACCAGCTGCCGCCGTAAAAGAACACCACCGTGGGCGAGGCACCAGCAACCAAAGCATTGTTGCCCAGAGTTTGGCTGGGCATGTACACATCAAGCTTTTGACGGTGCTTGTCGCCGTAGGGCAGGTCGGCAAATTGTCGGTAGGTGTCTGTTGAAACGGTTGCGTTAAGAACGTCTAGTGCAGAGCAAGCTGTCAACAAAGCAGGCAGCATGGCAAGCAAGGAGCGTCTGGGCAATTGGTAATTCTGGAAGTTCAAAAAATTCATATTAACCGCTACTTTACGCACCGGGCGTCGACTTAGATTCAGCCGACACCGCCAGTTTTTGTCGGACGCACGTCACAAGCAGCGTCAAGCCACCCGGCAAATCTTCAGCATGTTTGTGCCCCCCGGCGCGCCCATAGGCTCGCCACAAGTGATGGCGTAGACATCGCCGCTTTGCACGATTTTGCGGCTCAGCAAATGGCCCTCGGCTTGGCTTAGGGCGGTGTCGCGGTCCACGCTGGTGTCCATCAGCAGCGGCCTGACGTTTCGGTACAGCGTCATCTT
>JAYWFR010000261.1:0-41908 GCA_043778695.1 Polaromonas sp.
CCCCGCACTGGAGGAACGTCCGGACTGCACAGGACAGCGTAGGAGGTAACACCTCTCCACCGTGAGGTGAGGATCAGAGCAACAGAGACGAGTCGGCTCGGGGCAACCGAAAGGAAGTTTTGTGTCGGGTGAAACGGGCAATCTCTACGCGCAGCAACACCAAATAGGCTGGCTATGAAGCGGTTCGCTGAGCCAGCGGGTAGGTGGCACCGAGCCGGGTAGGCGACTCCCGGCCCAGATTAATGGCGGTCACACTGCGCCAACTTGTTTAGGCAAGCAGGCTCAGTGCACAAAATCCGGCTTATCGGCGAGCTTCACACTTTTTATTTTTAATTGGTCAGCCCGTGCCCAAACCCGTCAGATCCCGCGTCAAAGCCTGCGAAAGCTGTCAGGCAGCTAGTAGCACGCTGTACCGCGTGATTGCAGATTCAACTGGTGTGTGGAAGCTGATCTGCCCGGCGTGCCAGACCAAAATTCAAAACCAGCCGTTTTACCGCTACGGCGGCACATGGAAGGCGGACAAGCGGCATTGAGCTGTGCGGCGGTGTCGACAAATTACTGCAGAGCAGCAATTACCCGCGCTACATCGCTCAGCCCAATGACCGAGGCATTGCTGGCAATAGGATAGCCGTGTTTGACAGGTGCAACCAGGTATGTGTGCTGCAGGCCAATGTCCACGCCAGACTGCCAAAAGCTGCGGGTTGGCTTGGGCGCGCTGGAGAACTTGGCCTCAAAACCCAAACGCTTGCCACCGAGGGTGATGACTACATCAATCTCTGCACCGGCAGCTGTGCGGTAAAAGTTAACTTCAGACCCGGTGGGCGCTGCCGCCATGATGTGTTCAACCACCATGCCTTCCCAACTGGCGCCCACAATCGCATGGCCTTGCAGGTCGGCTATTGAACCAAGGCCCAGCAGCGCATGCAGCAAGCCGGTGTCGCGCACATACACCTTGGGCGACTTGACCAGCCGCTTGCCCAGGTTGGCATGGAGCGGTTGCAGGCGGCGCAGCATCATCGCGTCAACAAACAAGTCCAGATAACGGCCAATCGTGGTGTGCGAGACGCCGCCTAACGCCTGCCCGATTTGTGCGGCATTGAAAACCTGGCCATGGTTGTGCGCCAGCATGCGCCACACGCGGTGCAATGTGGCGGCAGGTATGGTGATGCCCAATTGCGGCAAGTCGCGCTGCAAAAAGGTTTGAATCATGTCCTGACGCCACTGCATGGAGCGCGCGTCGCTGTTGGCGGTAAAGGCCAGCGGAAAGCCGCCGCGCAGCAGCAGGCGCTGCAAGGCAATCAGTCCTGCATCGCTTGTGGCATGCCTGGCAATTTGTGGTGATCCATCAGGCATTAACTCCACCGATGCCACCGACTCCACCAACTCGTTCGCGAGCAGCGGTTGCAGCTCAAGCTAGCTGACCCGCCCTGCCAGCGATTCAGCGCTTTGGCGCAGTAGCTTGCCTGACGCTGAGCCAAGCAGTAAAAACCGCCCCGCGCTGCGCTGCGCGTCAATTTCAGGCCGCAGCGCTTCAAAAATGTCGGGAAACGCCTGCACCTCGTCTAGTACCACCAGCTGGTTGCGATGGGCTGCAAAAAAAGCCTCTGCGCCCTGCAGCTGCGCACGGTCTGCGGCGCGTTCCATGTCCAGAAAAATAGAGCCTGGGTAGTGCGCAGCAATGGCTTTGGCCAGCGTTGTTTTACCAACTTGGCGCGGCCCCAGCAGCACCACGCCGGGGTAGTAGCTCAGCCGGTCTAGTGCTATGGCCAGCAAGTTGCGGGGTAAATCAAGTAGATTTTCAGGCTTCATGATCTAGTATTATGAGCGGTTACCGAACAAAATACAAGGTAATCGATATTGCTGAAAAGGTAACTGATGCATCGCGCTTTTAGCTAGAAGCCCTTATCCGCTCTACATGCGCCAGCAAAGACCTTTTGGCCACCGGCCAGATGCGTTCGTCCACGTCGTCATAGGCCAGCGCAACCCAGTCATCCAGCGTGCCGTTGGGCATCGCGTCCATCACCGTTTTGATTTTGGCTTCGCGTTTTAAGCGGTGGGCTTTGAGCTGAGCAATCGCTGTTTTGGCTTGGCCAATGGCGTAGCCGTGAGCTGGCAAGATGAAGTCAATGCTGTGTTCATCGCAGGCGGTGCTCAACGTGTCGAGTGAATCGAGGTAGGCGTTCATGTTCCCGTCAGGCGGGTTGATCACTGTCGTGCTGCCGTTCAAGATATGGTCGCCACTGAACAGCAGGCCGTCTTCAACCAATACCAGGCACAGGTGGTTAGCGGCGTGGCCTGGGGTGTGAATCACCTTCAGGGTATGCTTTTTTTGAGCATTTTCAGGTATGGAATTGGCCTGTAGCCCAGATGAAACCTGCGCAAGCAGCTCATGATTTAATAGCACTCTGTCCGGTGTGAAGGCGCTGTCTGCGCGCGCTGTGGGAAGCGATGGCAAGCCTGCAATCTGCGGACGCTTGCCTGCAGCCTCGCACAGCGCTTGCAGTGGCCGTGCGCCCGGCGAATGGTCGGGATGAGAGTGCGTACACACAATCAAACGAATGTCGCCACCGGCTGCGTTGTACAGCCGTTGAATGTGATCCGCGTCCGCAGGGCCGGGGTCGATAGCTATGTAGCCTGAATCGGCGTCGCCCACCAGGTAGCTGTTGGTACCCGGCCCGGTCATCACGCCGGGGTTAGGTGCTGTCAGGCGCATGACGTTTTTTAGCAGCTTGACGGGTGCGTCGGTTTGCCAGTCAAGGTGATGCACGATTTGCCCATCTGGGCTGGTTAGCTCCAGCTCGCCGAAGGGTGATTCATGCTCCATATACCTAGCCTCTTTGCCATGCAAAAAGCCAGCGCGGGGGCAGGACGTCCATAACGGATGTTCACTTGCGCAGGCCTGCAAAACGGCATCAACCGTGGCGTAGTGTTGCAATCGTTCCAATGTGCGAATGGTCGGAAAGATGATAAAAAAGTTGCCCGCCGCATGCTTGGCCAGCGCGTCAAGTGGGCGAATCCATTCAGGCTCGAATTGCTCAGACTCGTCAGCCACCGGCTCTTGGCCTTCAGGCATGCGAGCGACTAAAAAAGGTACGTCAAAGCGGCGTGGCAAGTCCCGGTCTGTTACCCAACGGGCCAACACAAAAACGTCGCTGCCTGCCAGCGTTAAACCACGTGCCTTGCACTGCGCTGCAAACGGCGCGTCTCTAGCCAGCGCGGCAATATCTGCTGTGTTGACGTGACTTCCGTCGGCATGCTTGGCCAGCAGCACACCGAGTTCTTCAAAGCTCTCGCGAATGGCGGCAATGGCTTGCGTTAAATGCAAGTCGCTTTGGGTAGCTCTCCTGGTCGATTGGCTGTGCGCGGCACTGTCAGCCGCATCAATGCCGCCACCGGGGAACACGTAGGCACCTGGCGCAAAGCTGGCCGTCATGGAGCGCCGAGTCATCAACACTTCAACGCCATGGTGGGTATCGCGCAGCAGCAAAACGGTGGCAGCGGGTCGGGTAGCTACGGGTTCTCGCTTAGGCTGCAGGAGTTGATTTGGCCTTACCATTTGTCGATTACATCATGGAGACGTCAATGGTTTTTAAACGCTCAGTCGTTTTTGCTTTGCTAGCGGCTTCGGCATCGATTCTGGCAACCAAGGTCATGGCGCAGGTGCCCGCCTGGCCCTCACGCGGCCCGATCAAACTGATCGCGGTCTTTCCGCCTGGCGGCTCGGTTGACCAGGTCGCGCGCATTTTGCAGGTGCCGCTGCAAACCGCGCTGGGCCAGACGGTGATTGTTGAAAACAAGGGCGGCGCATCCGGCTCCATCGGTGCAGCAGCCGTCGCCGCTGCCCCCGCAGACGGCTACACCTTTGCCGTGGTGTTTGACACCCACGGCGTCAACCCGGCGCTCATCCCTAACTTGCCGTTTGACAGTAAGAAAGACCTGGCCCCTATCGTGCTGGTCGGCACATCGCCGATGGTGCTGGCCACCTTTGCAGGCAGTGACTACAAAACCTTTGCCGATGTGGTGGCGGCCGCTAAAGCCAAAAAGAACGTCAGCTACGGCAGCATCGGCTCAGGCAGCTTGGGCCATGTGGCGATGACGTTACTCGGCAAAAATGGCAATATTGAATGGGCGCATATCCCGTACAAAGGCGGCGGCCCGTTGATGAATGATGCGGTTGCTGGCCACGTGCCGCTGTCGATTGGCTCAGTGTTTGTAACCAAGCCGCACATCGACAGCGGCCGCATGCGCCCATTGGCCGTGACCAGCCCCAAACGCAGTCCTGATTTGCCCAACGTGCCCACAGTAGCCGAAAGCGGCTACCCCGGCTTTGAAGCCCCCGCCTGGTGGGCCGTGCTGGCCCCCGCCAAAACGCCACCTGATATTTTGAAGCGCATGAACGAGGCGCTGAACGCCGTTTTGAAAAATCCCGAGATTGCCAAAAAGCTGGACTTACAAGGCATTGACGTGGTGGGCGGCAGCTCTGATGTGGCTCGCGTGTTTATCGACCAGCAGATGGATATATGGGCCAAGGTTGTTAAAGACAACAACATCAAGGCAGATTGAGCGTTAAGGAGCTCTAAAAAAGATCAATTTTAAACCTTGTTATTCTTCCAAAGCATGGAATAATAACGAGGATGATTGTTCATGACATCAACCGCCAAGCTCACCTTGAACTGAGCCAACTCATGCAGGAGTTTCCTGCGGTGGCTATTTTGGGGCCACGCCAGGTTGGTAAAACCACGCTGGCGCATCAGGTGTCAGCGCAATATCAAAGCTTTAAGACCGCACCAGTCATAGACCTTGCGCCAACTGCGCCGCTGTATCTTGATCTTGAACTGCCCACTGATCTGGCGCAATTGAGCGACCCTGTTGCTTTTTTTGCAGCACATTCAAACCGGCTGGTCATTCTGGATGAAATTCAACGCATGTCGGGCTTGTTTGCTGTGCTGCGCGGTGTCATTGACCAGCGCCGCCGGGCAGGTGCACGAACAGGGCAGTTTTTGCTTCTGGGGTCGGCCAGTATTGAGCTGCTTGCACAGTCGTCGGAAACGCTGGCAGGTCGGCTCGCCTTCATCGACTTGGCGCCATTTGTTGTGACAGAACTGCCCGATACGCAAGCTGCCGTACCAGGCGCATTGTGGTTGCGCGGGGGTTTTCCAGATGCGTATTTAGCTACGAGTGATGCTGCCAGCATGAGATGGCGCACGCAATTCATCACGACTTATCTGGAGCGCGACATACCATTGCTCGGCCCCCGTGTCCCTGCGCAAACGCTGCGTCGCTTGTGGACCATGCTGGCCTATGAACAAGCACAAATGCTGAACGCTGCAAGGCTGGCTGCATCCATGGGCGTGAGCGGTCAAACCATTGCTCGCTATATTGACCTGCTCTGTGACCTCTTGTTGGTTCGCCGCTTGCAGCCCTGGGCAAAGCAGTCAAGCAAACGCTTGGTCAAAACACCCAAAGTGTATGTGCGCGACAGCGGTTTGGTACACGCCTTGCTGGGCTTGACCGCGGCTAGCGAGCTGCTCTCGCACCCGGTGGTAGGCGGCAGTTGGGAGGGGTGGGTGATTGAGAATTTGCTTGCCTGCGCCCCTGCCAGTACGCAAGCTAGCTTCTACCGTACGGTGGTGGGCGCTGAAATTGATTTGCTGCTGGAGTTGCCCGGGCGTGCGTTATGGGCTGTTGAAATAAAACGCTCCAGCGCACCCACAGTAAGCAAGGGTTTTCATTTGGGTTGTGCCGATGTACGTGCCACCCGCAAGCTGGTTGTTAGCAGCGCCAACACGTCATTTCCAATGGCGGACGGTATTGAGCATGTGCCGTTATTGGACTTGATGCAGCAACTGCTAGCCGCGAGGCAACTCATGCTTCAGAATTAAACCTCTGCCGATACCCCATCGCCACCAAAAACCTGGCCACCGTTTTGTAGGTGGCGAGCACGGCGCTAACTACGCTAGATGGGTTGATCTAAGCTGGTCATGGCTTATTGAGCGGAGCCGCGGACTAAATGACGGCTCATTTAACGTTAGCCAGATACGCTGCGATATGCGGCAATCGATCCTGGCCAAAAAAGCAATCGTCATCAGCTATGAACCAAGGCACACCAAAGCAGCCACTGTGGACAGCAGCTTGGTTACTGGCATCTTGCGCGCTACGTGCGGCGGCTTGCATGGAGGCTGCTTTAATAGTTTGCGCGTCAACTCCGATTGCTTGCGCTGCACGCGCGAGATCATTCAAGCTTTCTATGGGTTTTCCTTCGTCAAAATAGCGATGCCAAACCATTTGTACAAACTGTTTCGCACGATCGGGATCGCTTTGATACAGCCCCCAATATGCCAACTTTGCCAGCGCAGTGTTCGGCGGTGGTGTTTTCGTTGCTGGTACTGCCAAAGTTATCCCTTGCATCTTTGCGATACGCGCGGCGTCTCGGTAGATGTAGGGCGCCTTCAGTCTGCGAATCTGCCTGTATGCGTCTAACACACCATGTGCCTGCCAGACCGCACCTAACTCAATCGGACACCATTCGACAGATCGTCCCGCTTCGATAGCAACAGCATCAATTTGCAGTGATGCGATATAGCTGTAGGGTGAACTAAATTCAAAGAAAAATTTAACAGTAGACATGTCTCTTTCCTTCAACGTTACGGGACTTAAGCACTTGGTTTGGTCAGGTCGATATTTCGCGCTGTACCCAGCAACGTAGCGCATAGCGTTTCCTCACCGCTGTTGCTTATGGCGTAGACATCTGCGGCGCAGACCGTCAGAAGTCGGCCTGCTTGAATAACTCTGCCCTTTGCCCGAAGTAATAGCCCTTTGGCAGGTGCTACCAGCTTAAGGGTGGCATCTACTGTGGCATTGATCCAGCCCGAAGGTAGCAGCGTTCCCGCTGCGGCTACCGCCGCGAAATCGGCTATTGCAAATACGGCGGTAGCTTGCAGTTGACCCGGCTGAAAAGTAAAGGCTTCGTTGACAGGTATTTCAAGGACAACCTGGCCAGGCAGGCAACTGCAAAAGCGCAAGTTGAGCGTACGTGCCATGGGCATGTTTAAAACTTTGTCTTCAAGGATTTGTAAATGATTTGGATGGTTAGCGATCGTCATTTCGTTCCTTTTTTGAGTTTGCTGTGCTGACGTTGTTTGCGTTGTTGCTGCTTGATCCACGCAATATGGTCAACCGCTTTTTGGCGCTGCACTTTCAGCGTGTGGATCTGCGTGTCGATCTCTGAGATTCGGCTGTGCATGCTTTCGGTAAGCACGGCAAAGGTCAGCCTTTTGGCGCGGTACGCCGGAATAATTTCAGCAATGAATTGAAGTGAAAAGCCAATTTGCCGCGACATCGTGATGAAGATAACTTCACGGCGCATGCCGTCGCAATAGTCGCGGTAGCCGTTGGGCAGGCGTGCTGGTTTTAGCAGGCCAAGCTGCTCGTCATGACGCAGCGCATGTACAGAGACACCTGTTTGTTTTGCAAGCTGAGAGATTTGCATAATCCGGAGACTATCAAGCTTCGCCTTACACGAGGCTTATTGATCTGTCGCACAGGTCATTAATTTACAAGTGAAATGGTCGCATTTCTTCCACAGCAGAAAAGCACTTGGGCAATTTTTGAGCGCGTTGTCAGGACGATGTGAAATTACTCAACGGCGGCAGTTGCCGGTGTTTGTATGAGTCCGCGAGCGCTTGCATGACGAGAATCACTGAGTTGAAAAAACTTGCCCAATTGGCCTCATGAATCAAACCTCTGGCGACACGCCCAACGCCACCAAAAATCGCGCCACCATGTTGTAGGTGGCAATCGCTGCGGTTAGCTCCACAATCTGCGTGGTGTCGAAGTGTTGTTTGAGCTGCGCGAACACCTCATCAGTGACTTTGACATCGAGCGTCATCTGCGCGGCGTATTGAATAACTATAGTTTCAATAGCAGCTAGTGCATGTTTTGATTGGGCTGTAGCCCTATTTAGCTTGTATGCGGCGCAAACGTCTTGCAGCGCGTCTAGTTCGGCTTGGGTTCCGCCAGCTTTCAAAAAATCCGGCGCATGGTGGTGGTATTCATACGCCGCGCCGGTCAGCAGGGCGACGGTGCAAATGCCGAGTTCGCGTAGCTTCCAGCTGGTCGGCAAATCACTTCGCACGGCTTTGAGGTACACATTCCAGCCGCGTGCCAGTGGCTCGCTCCACAACAGCGCTTTGTCGAGGTTGATGAACTCGCCGCCCCGGCGTTTCAAAATGGCCTGCACCAAGTCGTCGGGTTGGGGTTTGGCGGCGGGTGTCCAGTCAGGAATGTGCATGGATTGACTTCAAAAAGTGTTTAAAACCATAGCGTAGCGCGATAATCGGGGGATGGAGCAATTGAAGCGGGTCAGATTCACCAAAATGCAGGGCGCAGGCAACGACTTTGTCGTGCTGGACGAAACACGCGGCCTGCTGGGGCTGACGGCGGCGCAATACCGCTTTTTGGCCGATCGCCACTTTGGCGTCGGCGCGGACCAGATTTTGTCGGTGCGGCCTGCGCCTTCAAGTGACGTAGATTTTGAGTACGTGATTCACAACGCTGACGGCGGTGAGGTGGAGCATTGCGGCAATGGTGCGCGCTGCTTTGTGCGCTTTGCGCGTGAACACGGTTTGACTGACAAGGCTGTCTTGAAAGTGCAAACCATGAACCGCGTGTTGACCCTGGCCATGCTGCCCGACGGCCGGGTCACGGTCGACATGGGCGTGCCAGTGTTTGACTTGGCGCAGATTCCGTTTGATGCGACCGGGCTGGTGCCTGAAACTGTCAATTCATGGCAAAGATGGCCGTTAAATATGCCTGTAGCCCATGTAAATATTGCGCTAGCAGCTCCCGTAATAATAGCAAATTTAGTTGCGTTGTTGTCCATGGGCAACCCGCATGCCGTGCAGCTGGTGGACGATGTAGACACCGCTCCGGTGCTGCAGCTGGGCCCGTTGATTGAAAGCCACGCCCGCTTTGCCAAGCGGGTCAATGCTGGGTTCATGCAAGTCGTTGACCGCAGCAACGTACGTTTGCGAGTCTTTGAGCGAGGCGCTGGCGAGACGCTGGCCTGCGGCACGGGGGCTTGTGCGGCGGTGGTCGCAGGCATTCGCCTGAATCTGCTCGATTCAAAAGTGGATGTGCAAACGCGCGGCGGTGTGTTGACCGTTGAATGGTCTGGCGCACTGGATGCGCCGGTGCTGATGACCGGCCCGGCCACCACCGTGTTTGAGTCTGACATTGATATCCCTGAGGACCTTTAAAACCGGTCAAAAGCGTTTGGAAAAACTCATCACAAACCCGTCACAATGCCATCACAATGCCATCATGAACCCAACCGACCACACCCAGCTCACCACCCACCCGATCACTGAAGACGACATCGCCAACTTTTTGGCGAACACGCCGGACTTTTTTGAGCGTCATGCCGATCTGCTGGCCACCGTTCAGCTGTCCAGCGGTCACGGTAGCCGCGCGGTTAGCTTGCAAGAGCGCCAGGCCGGTTTGCTGCGCGACAAAATCAAGGCCCTTGAGGCCAAGATGGTGGAGATGATTCGCCACGGCAATGAAAACGTCGTTATTTCCGACAAGCTGCAGCTGTGCACCCGCAACCTGCTGCTGACCGCGCATGCGCGTGACTTGCCTGAAACGATCGTCAGTGAACTCAAGGCGCGGTTTGATATTCCACAGGCGACCGTCAAGTTGTGGCGGATCAATGGCGTTTTTACCGGCGAGCCCTTTGCCTCGGGCGTCAGTGCTGATGCGCAGGCCTTCGCGTCGTCGTTGGGTACGCCGTACTGCGGGGTTAACTCTGGTTTTGAAGCCGCCAGCTGGCTGCCCGACCCAGCACTGGCCATGTCAGTGGCCTTGATTCCCCTGCGTGAAGACGCCAGCAAAGAGGCGTTTGGCATGCTGGTGTTGGCATCGCCCGATGCTGAGCGTTTTCATGCCGACATGGGCACCGAGTTTTTAGCGCAAATTGGTGACCTGGCAGGCGCCGCCCTAACCCGCCTGCTGCCCATGGCGATGGCCGAGTAGCCGCGCACCACCAGGTCCCAAACAATGACAGCGCAACTGGCAGTCGATCAAAGCGTGGGCTTTGAATTCGATGCGCTGGCGGTGCGCTACCTGGAACACGTTCGGGTTGAAAAACGCTTGGCCCAGCGCACGCAAGAGCTGTACGCCGCTGACCTGCAAAAGCTGCAAAACAATGCGCAACTGGCGGGCGTGCCGCTTGCCGACGTCAACAACCTGCACATCCGCCGCTGGGTGGCGCAGATGCATAGCGCCGGCCGTTCGCCGCGCGGTATTGCCCTGATTTTGTCGGGCTGGCGCGGCTTTTACACCTGGCTGGGCCGTGAAGGCTTGGTGGCCAGCAATCCGGTGCAGGGCGTGCGCGCGCCCAAAGTGCCCAAGCCGCTGCCCAAGGCGCTAGGCGTAGAAGAAGCGGTGCAACTGGCCAGCTACGCCAACGACCAAGCCAGCCCGGTGCGTGAGGCACGTGACCACTGCATCACCGAGCTGCTGTACGGCTGCGGCCTGCGGATTGGCGAGCTGGTGGGGCTGGATGTGCAGGCCAGCCGCCAGGCACGTGGTTGGGTTGATGCAGCAGCAGCCGAAGCGCACGTGCTGGGCAAGGGCAGCAAGCGCCGAAGCGTACCCGTGGGCAGCAAGGCGCTGGCTGCGTTGGCTCAATGGGTCAGTTTGCGTGCGCATTGGGCCAAGGCCAATCAGGGCGATGGCACGGCGCTGTTCATCAATGATCGCGGCCAGCGCCTCACCCCGCAGCACATCCGCGTACGGCTGAAGGCCCGCTCATTGCAAGCCGGGCTGGCGACACCGGTGCACCCGCACATGCTGCGGCATTCGTTTGCCAGCCATGTGCTGCAGTCCAGTGGCGACCTGCGCGCCGTGCAAGAGCTGCTGGGCCACGCCAACATCACCACCACACAGGTGTACACCCGGCTTGATTTTCAGCACTTGGCCAGCGTGTACGACGCGGCGCATCCGCGGGCTAGCAAGGCTGCCAAGGCCAGCAACGCCTCGGGCACTAAATAGCGTGCGGGCCTGTCAAGAAGCAAGAAGTGCGCGTTGATTCAGCAGCACCCGTGCTTATTTGCGGGTGTTGCGGCGTACCCGGTTGCGCGCTGTAAGGTATGAATCGGTCAGCATAAACACCGCGCGTTTGTCGCCCACCTCCTCTGCGATGGCCAGGCGTTCGTCCAGTCGGCTGACCAAACCTTGCGCGTCACAGTCCTTGTGCGGAACCAGCGCATAAGCCACTCGCACCTGTGCAACACAGTCCATATGCATCCCCTTGTAGGGCATCAAGCAACGCGCCACAATGCGCGGGCCCAGCATGGCGGCGTCTTCTGCATTGAAGGGGCCTTCAATCAGCATGCCAAAGCGCCGCTCCGAAAGGCGCGCAGCGCTGTCGATCTCACGCACGGTTGACAACAAGCGCTCGGCCACGCGCAGCGGTAGTTCATCAGCTGTTTTGCGGCCGTAGTCGCGCTCGGTTTGCCCGCTGTTGACGATGTCAATCAACATGACTGCGCTTTGTTGTTTAAGCCTTTCCGAGCGTGCAATCATGCGTATCAGGCGCGTACCGAACACATGCCCATTGATCAGGCCTGTGCTGGGGTCGACCCGGTCCAGGCCTTGAATGCGGCGAACGTTCTCACGGCGGTGCTGGCTGCGCAGCATCAAGATCACCATCACAACAGGCAACTCAAGGGCCGCGCCGATTTGTGCCAGATTAACGGTTAAAAAACTAACCGGCAGCCAGCCCACAGTGCGTGCGGCAATCAAGGCGGTGGCCAGCACCACGGGGGCAAAAGCCAGCACCAGCCAAGGCGCAAACCTGTCGCCCCGCCGCCAAGCCCATATCAGCACATAAAAAGTTAGAAACCCCGGCACAAAAACATACGACAGCAGCACTGTCAAGCGCATGTCCATGGGCACCAACACTTCAGCCAGCGCCACCAGTCCGCCAACGACCGATACGCCTGTCAAAAAGCGGTGCAGCGGCAATGAACGCTCTGACATCGACACCGCTGCCGACACAAACATCAGCTGGGAAGTCAGCGCCAGCGTGGGCAACACAAAGGCTGCAGCGTCGTTCCAGCCGGGCAAGGCAGGCCACAGGTGCAGCCCGGCAATACCTGTAGCGCCGGCTTGGGTCAGCCCCATCAGCGTGGCCGACACGGCGTAAAAGCCGTAAGCCGGGTCACGCAACGACACGGCACTGAGCACCGACACAATCACCGCCAGCCCAACTAGGCCAAAAAAGATGCCCAAAATTAGCGATACACGTTGCTCAGAACGGCTCAGATAGCTCTCGCTGACAAACCGCAGTTGCGTGCCAAAGCTGTTGCCGTTTTCAAGCTGCAGCAGGTACTTGGTCGGCACCTCGGCAGAAATGGTGAGCGGCAGCAGCGGGTAGCGGTGCGGCACCGGCCATTTGCTGACGGCTACCAGGTCGCCAGCTTTTTGCTCGTTCCACTGGCCCGCTGCGTCTAGCGTGAAGAGCGATGCGCGGTTGATGGACGGGTAGGGCACTTCCAGGTACCAACGCTCGGCGTCGGGTGCGGGCGGCACAGTAAAACGAATCCACAGCGCCTGATTGACAGTTAGTGGATAAATCTGCGGCTCCTGGGTCGGCTGCCAGCTGTTGGCAGCGGCGTCGCTGACTTGTGGTGCGGCTAGCTTGCCGCTGCTGTCGACCCAGTAGTCGCCCCAGTCCTTCAGGGCCACGGGTTGCTGCTGGGTGTCCAGGTCCAGTACCGTGCGCGACCACGCTGGGCTGGCCGCTATGCTGAGCAGCAGGCTGAACGCGGCCAATAAAAACGCAAAACGCCCTGGTCGCTTTAGTGCACAGCGCGGCAGTGTGGTGAGTACAAACATGAGCGGTAATTGTAACAATCGTTTACAGATTCGAGGTTCGCAGGGCTTCACTGCGAGTTGGCGCGAGGCAGTTCGAAACAAGGCAAAACAAGGCAAAACAATGCAAAACAATGCGAAACGATGCGAAATTACGTGAGCTACACGGTAAACACGGCACGTTTGTCATCGGCGGCGGCGGCGGCTGTCAGCCGCTCTTCTAGCCGCGACAGCAGGCTTTGGCTGGCCCCGCCTGGGTGCGGCACGAGCGCATAAGCCACTCTGACCTGGACCACACACTCGTCGTGCAGCCCCTTAAAAGGCATCAGGCAGCGCGCCACAATGCGCGGCCCTAGCGTAGCGGCCGCCTCAACGCTGATGGGGCCTTCAACCAGCAGGCCAAAACGCCGTTCTGACAAACGTGCGGCGCTGTCAATGTCGCGTATGGTCGACAGCAACCTGGACGCCACCCGCAGCGGCAGCTGGTCAGCCACTTTGCGGCCAAAGTCGCGCTGCGTCTGCTCGGTGTTGATGACGTCAATCAGCACCACAGCGCTGTTGTGCTTTAGCCGGTGCGACAGGGCACTCATGCGCAGCAGCCGTTCGGCAAAAACCACGTCATTGATCAAACCCGTCGCCGGATCAATTCTGTCCAGACCCATGATGCGGCGGCTGTTTTCGCGTTGCCGCTGGCTGCGTAATATCAGCACCGCCAGCAGTACCGGCAGCTCAAGGGCCATGCAGGCCAGGGCACCTTGCTCGGTGGCAAAGCTCTGCGGTATCCATTGCGCGTAGCGAGCAATTGAGATTGCCCAGGTCACCGTAACTGGCGCGGCGCCTAGCAGTAGCCAGCCGCCAAAACGGTCGCCGTGTCGCCAGGCCCACAGGTTGATTGACAGCACCACGGCAATCACCAGCACCAGGTAAGGCACCACTATCTTCAAACGCAGTGCGCTGTCTGTTACCGCCAGTGCAACCGACAGCGCCAAGCCGACCAGAGCCATGGCCCCTACCAGTCGGCTCAAGCGTTTGGAGCGTTCGGACAGCGATACAACGGTTGCATTGAGCAGCATGTACGACACCAGCGCCCATGTGCCGATGACGGTGAGTGAGCGGTCAGCCCAGCTCGGTGAGTTGGGCCACAAGTGCAGACCAGCAGCGCCAGTCAGGGCGGCTAGCGTCAGGCCGACCAGTGCGCAGCACATGCCGTAGTACAGGTAGGCGCGGTCACGCAGCAAAAGTAGGCCAATCAGGCCGATGGCACACCCCAAGGCTGCGATGCCAAAGTAAACCCCTAAAAACAGCGAGATCAGCTGCTCAGAGCGCAGCACGTACGTGGCGTTGACAAATCGCAGTGGTGCGCTGAAGCCTTGAGCGTTTTCTAGTCGCAGCAGGTAGTGGGTGGGCTCCTCCGCATTAAAGGCCACCAACAGCAGCGGGTAGCGGTGCGGCGTTGCCCAGCTGTTCACAGCGGTCAGGTCACCCGCGCGTTGCTCGGTGAACTGCCCCGCAATGTCTTTGGTGTACAGCGATGCACGGTCCAGCGCTGGGTAGGGGATCTCCAGCACCCAGCGTTCATCATCGGGTGCGGGCGGGATGGTAAAGCGTATCCACAGCGCTTGACCAGGCTTGAGCGGGTAAATGCCGCGCTCGGGGGTGGGCAGCCAAGTGATCGCGGTGCTGGCGTCTACCTCTTCAGGCCCGCGCTGGACGCCGTTGTCAATCCAATACTCGCCCCAATCACCGAGCGCAACCGGCTGCTTGCTGGCGTCCAGATCCAGCACATTTCGCGCCTGGGCTGTAGCGGCTGCCAGCAGCAAACACAGGCCTACCAAAGCGCAAAACCATCTGGCAAGGCAAGAGTGAAAGTAAGCCGAATGCATCAAGGTATTGTCACTGGCTTTGCCGCCATACCGCGACAATGGCGTCCATGAAGTCATTACGCCTTAAACCCGGTAAAGAAAAATCCCTGCTGCGTCGCCATCCGTGGGTGTTTGACGGGGCCATTGCCAGCGGCAGCGCTGATGCTGGTGAGACGGTAGGGATCGTTAGCCATGACGGCCAGTTTTTAGGCTGGGCGGCGTACAGCCCGCAGTCCAAAATTCGCGCTCGGGTCTGGAGTTTTAATGAAAGTGATCGAATCGACGCTTCATTTTTAATAGCTGCTTGCGCACGTTCTATCTGGGCTAGAGGCCTATTTGACATTAAAAGCAATGGGTCGCGGCTGATTCATGGCGAGTCCGATGGCCTGCCTGGCCTGGTGGTTGACCGGTACGACGACACGCTGGTGGCGCAGTTCTCCAGCTGTGGGTCTGAGCGCTTCAAGGCGGTGATTGTGGATGCGTTGCTACAACTTACTGGCTTGACCAGGCTGTATGAACGCTCAGACGCCAGCGTTCGCTCGCTGGAGGGCTTGCCCGAGGCGACGGGTTGGCTAAAAGGCGCTGGCAGTACCGAGATCGTCATCACTGAACACGACTGGAAATTAAGCCTGGACGTGGCTGGGGGCCACAAAACCGGGTTTTATCTGGACCAACGTGACAGCCGCCACAAGTTTGCAGCCTACACCCGGCGCATGGCTTTCAAGCGCGTGTTGAACTGCTACAGCTACACCGGCGGCTTCACCGTGGCGGCACTGGCAGGCGGCGCATCGCATGTCACGTCGATCGATTCGTCAGCCCCTGCGCTTGAGCGCGCCGTGTCCAACGTGGCGCTAAACGGTTTTAACGCCGCACGCACCACCATGATCGACGCTGACGTCAACGCATCACTCAGGCAGTTTTTAAAGGACGGCGTCACGTTTGACGCCATCGTGCTCGACCCGCCTAAGTTTGCGCCCACCGCGTACCACGCCGAGCGGGCTGCCCGGGCCTACAAAGACATCAACCGCTTGGCGTTGATGTTGCTTGAGCCCGGTGGCGCGCTGTTTACCTACTCATGCTCAGGCGGCGTCAGCGCCGATTTGTTCCACAAAATCGTGGCCGGAGCGGGGCTGGACTCGGGGGTGGACGCCTACATCACCGAGCGCATGGGCGGAGCGCCGGATCACCCGATGACGGTGACGTTTCCCGAAGGAGAGTATTTGAAGGGGCTGGTGTTGGTGAAGAAGTAGCCTTTGGGGCTAAATAGTGCAGCAAGCTAAAAAAATAGCAGCTAGCGCACATAACACTTGGGCTGCAGAAGAATTTACCCGCAGAAAACGGTTTTAAAAGATCGCTTTCACACCACACCTAGGCTTTTCGGTCCGCAACACCGCCCACATGCTCGTCATGCCAACCCGCAGGCCGGTTGTGGGCGATTTGCTCGCGCTCTTTGGCCATTTGCTCTTCAAGCTGCTGGCGGCCTTGCTTGGCTACCGCTATCACTTTGGCGCGGTCTTTGTGGTGCGGGTAAAGCTGCTCTAACAGTGCCAGGTTGTGCTGTTTAAAGCGCACGGCGGTTTGTCGTGCTTCAAACGGGCTTTGGCCCAGCAGCTCCAGCACGCTACGCGCGCTTTTCAAGCTGGACTCAAATAACTCGCGCTCCACCCGCGTGACGCCGCGGTCACGCAGTTGGTTTAAGTGCCCCACGTTCCTGGCTCTGGCCACAATTTGCAGCTGCGCAAAGTGCTGCTTGGCCATGTCCACGATTTGCAGAGACTGGGCTGTGTCGTCAACCGCCACCACCAAAATTTTGGCGCTGGCGGCCCCGGCAGTGCGCAGCAGGTCTAGCCGCGTTGCGTCGCCGTAAAAAACGCGATAACCAAAAGTGCGCATGGTCTCGATCATTTCTGCGTCGTGGTCGAGCACGGTGGGCGCGACGCCTTGGGCCAGCAGCATGCGGCCAATGATTTGCCCGTAACGACCAAAGCCAGCGATGATGACGGGTGCGTTTTGCTCCTCGGAAATCTCTTTCATCGCCGGTGTGTTGCACCTGGCATACCTGGGCAGCAGCAGTTTGTCGACGGCAATCAGCAGCAGAGGTGTGGTCAGCATTGACAGCGCTACCGCCCCTATTAGCAGCGAGGATGTTTGCATTAAAAACACATTTGCCCCGGCTGCGGCCTGAAACACCACAAACGCGAACTCGCCGCCTTGCGCCAACAGCACGATAAACACAGGGCGCTCTTGAAAAGGCAGCTTCATGGCACGCGCCAAGCCGTAAATGACCGCCAGCTTCAAGCTTAAAAAGCCAAACAAAATAGCTGCCATCAAGCCGGGGGACTGGAGCAACACGGCAAAGTCGATGCTCATGCCCACGGCGATGAAGAACAGACCAAGCAGCAGGCCTTTGAAGGGCTCGATGTCGGTTTGCAGCTCGCGGCGGTATTCGCTTTCAGCCAGCAACACACCGGCCAAAAATGCGCCTAGCGCCATCGACAAGCCGACAAACTGCATCAACGCTGCAATGCCCACCACCAGCAACAGCGATGCAGCGGTGAAGATTTCAGGTGTGTCGCTTTTGGCGATCCAGCGCAGCACCGGGCGCAGCAGCAGGCGGCCGCCCAAGATGATGCCGCCGATAGCAGCTATGATTTTAAGAGCTTCTAGCGCTTTATTTGATTGGGCTAGCGTCTCATTTGATGCTAAAGCGACACCTAAAAGGGGCAGCAGTGCCAATATCGGGATGGCGGCTACGTCCTGAAACAGCAGAATTGAAAACCCAGCCTGTCCGCTGCTGGTCGGCATCAGGTTGCGCTCACCAATGGCTTGCAAAGCAACTGCTGTGCTGGACAGTGCTAGGCCAAGTCCGGCGACCAGTGCAGTCTTCCAGTCCACCCCAAAAGCCATCGCCGCTGCCGCGATAACGGCCGCGCAGGCGGCAACCTGTGCGCTGCCCCAGCCAAAAATTGGCCGGCGCAATTCCCACAAGCGCTTCGGCTCCAGCTCCAGCCCCACCAAAAACAGCATCAGCGCTACGCCAAACTCAGCAAAGTGAAGAATGTCCTGCACATTGGTGACCAGCTTCAGGCCCCAAGGACCGATGGCGATGCCAGCCGCCAGGTAGCCGATGATGGCGCCCAACCCCAGCTTTTTGGCCACGGGTACGGCGATCACGGCGGCGGCCAAATACACGAAGCTGTAAAACAGCCACGCAGGTGAGTTGCCCTTGATAGCGTCGACCAAGCCGTGAAGGTAAATCAAGCTGATGGCCAGCCAGTCCAGTGCGTATTCCATCATGTCGCCTGTTGATCCATGGGCCTGTCTGTCATCGGCACTGCGCATTGCTCACAGCCTTCAAGGTCGTCCATCTCGGGCCAGTCGGGGTAGCTGCCTAGCCGCTGGCTGAAGGCGGCAATATGCTGCGCGACCACGTCTTGGCCCACGGCATGCGCGCCGTGCAAGATAAGCGGCGGTAAAAACCGCATGCCGCACAGCGCGGCAGTTTGCTCATACGGCGGTAAAAACGCGTCAAAAAAATAGCGGTTGTAGCCGCGCGGGTGGTACGACTCTTCGGGCCCGCCGGTGGTTGCGACCAGCCACAGGTCTTTGCCTTGCAGCTTGTTGCCGCCTTCGCCCACACCTCCACCGTACGCCCAGCCATAGCTCAGCACCTCGTCAAGCCACAGCTTTTGCAGCGCCGGCATGCTGTACCACTGGATCGGGTGCAGCAGCACGACCAACTTGGCTTGCGCCAACGCTGCTTGTTCAGCCGCTACGTCTATCGCGTAGTCGGGGTAGCTTGAATACAAGTCTTGCACGCGCACGCGGGGCAGGCCAAGTGCTGCTTGCATCATCGGTTGGTTGACGCGTGACTCGCGCCAAGCCGGGTGGGCTGCTATCAGGTAAATGTCTGTGTTGAAACCGGTCATGCCGTTACCATAGCGTAAAAATTCGAATTACTTTTTCGAGGAGTTTCGTATGCCAGTGGTTGTGATCGCCAATCCCAAGGGCGGCGTCGGTAAAACGACGCTGGCCACCAATGTTGCCGGCTACTTTGCCAGTCAAGGCCATGCTGTGATGCTGGGCGATGCTGACAGGCAGCAGTCATCGAAGTTGTGGCTGGGGCTGCGCCCTGTTGCGGCACGGCCAATTGCGACCTGGGACATCACGGCCGATTTGATTGCCAAGCCGCCCAGGGGCACCACCCACGTGGTGCTGGACACCCCCGGCGGCCTGCACGGCTGGCGGTTTAACGACATCATCAAACTGGCCGACAAAATCATCGTGCCGCTGCAGCCCAGCGTGTTTGATATTTTTGCCACCCGCGCTTTTTTAGACCAGCTGGCCGAGCACCGGCATGCGGGCAAGGTACAAATTGGCATTGTGGGCATGCGGGTAGATTCCCGCACAATTGCGGCTGACAAGCTGCGCGGCTTTGTCGATTCATTGAATTTGCCGGTGCTGGGTATGGTGCGCGACACGCAAAACTACATTCACTTAGCAGCACGCGGCTTGACGCTGTTTGACGTGGCCCCGGGTCGGGTTGCAAAAGATCTGGAACAGTGGACTTCTATTTGTGATTGGCTGGATAAATGAAAACCTTTCAAACCCTGGCCGAGCTGGCCGCCTGCGTTGGCCAGGAAGTTGCCATCAGCGACTGGCTGACCATCACACAAGAACAAGTCAATATGTTTGCTGACGCCACGGGCGACCACCAATGGATCCATGTCGACCCTGAAAAAGCGGCGGCTGGGCCTTTCGGCGGGCCGATTGCACACGGGTTTTTAACCCTGTCGCTGCTGCCCAAATTTTTTGAATCGTCGTTTGAGATTACAGGCTCGCGCATGGGCGTGAACTACGGGCTGAACAAGGTGCGATTTACCTCGCCCGTGCCGGTCGGTAGCCGCTTGCGTGCCCGCATGACGTTGTTGGCCAGCGAACCGATAGCCAACGACGGCGTTCAAATGACCTGGGAAGTGACCGTTGAGCGCGAGGGTGCTGCCAAGCCGGTGTGTGTGGCCGAGTCGCTGGTACGGCGCTACCCGTGATTTTTAGTGAGTTATTTTCCAGACGCGCGAAAACCAGGTTGAATTCTGGTCAGTTGGCTGGCAGGTATCCAGCCGGTAAACAGCGTGGCCACGTCGTTGATACGGGCCACTGCCACCCGCTCTGAGTGAAACTGCGCAAAGCATTGGTGCATGTCGCTGCGCAATGCCCACAAGTCTGAGGGCGTTCGGGCTTTTTCAATTTTGTAGCGAACCCGTTTGGCATGTTCGTCGCTGCAGTCTTGCACCGCATCTCGCAGCGCCTGTTGGAGCTGCGCCATTGGCAGTTTTTGGCTGGCTAGGGTTTTTTGCCTGGCGCGGTGGCGAAACGGGTTGGAGAAAAGACGCTGAATCAGTTGGATCACGGTAAGCTCCGGCCAGTCTTGTGAACCAGCGTGGGTGGTGAAGGGTGTTGTTCAGCTTGAGCTGACAAGCTCGACTTTTATTTAGCCGATGACCAGGCGAAATGTTAGTCGTTCGCTACCACCAGGATTAGTCACGCAGACCTAACGCCGCGTGACTTATTCCAGCTTTTCGCCAGCTGCGATGGGGCCAGGCGCTGCTTGATGTTCAGACGCCGCCAAAGCTGTTTTGCCGCCAGGCCTCAAACACCGTCACGGCTACCGCGTTCGACAAATTGAGGCTGCGCTGGTTGGGCTGCATCGGCAGCCTTAAGCGCTGATGAAGTGCAAATGAGTCGCGAAGGGCGGCGTCAAGGCCTTTGGTTTCAGAGCCAAAGACCAGCCAGTCGCCGGGCTGAAAGCTCACGCCAAACAAGTTGCGCGAGCCGCGTGTGGTCATGGCAAACAGGCGGGCAAGGTTGGGTTTTTCTGCGTCTAAAAACGCCTGCCAGTTGGCGTGGCGTTTCAACTCGGCGTACTCGTGGTAATCCAGTCCAGCGCGGCGCATGTGCTTGTCGTCCATCGAAAAGCCCAGCGGCTCGATCAGGTGCAGGCGGCAGCCAGTGTTGGCCGCCAGCCGGATCACGTTGCCAGTGTTGGGTGGAATTTCGGGTTCTACAAGGACGATATTGAACATTGTTTTATTGTGCTGTTCTCGCCAGCACGATGCCGGTGATGTGCGCAGCCCCCGCAGTCCGCAGCGCCTGTGCGGACGTGAACAGCGATGCGCCACTGGTCATCACGTCGTCGACCAGCACCACGCGTTTGCCTTTCAGCTCGGCGAGCCGCAACGGGTCAATTTGAAAAGCGCCTTTGACGTTGGCTAGCCTGGCCTCGCGCTTGAGTTCGGTTTGCGGTCGGGTGTTTTTAACGCGCAGCAGCAAAGTGCCGTCGGTGCGTGCTGTGCTCGCGGATTGGCGGGCCAGTGCTTTAGCCAGTTCCCACGCCTGGTTAAAGCCGCGCGTTTGCAGGCGCTCTTTCGACAGGGGGACGGGCAGTATCAAGTCGGCGGGTTGCAACGCTACCAATGCTTGTTTCACGCCTGGCGCTTTGAACAGCAGGTCGGCAAAAAACACTGCCCAGGCGGGTTGCTCGTTAAATTTGTGCGCGCTGATCAGCGCTGACCACGGGTAAGCATAGTCAACAGCCGCCAGCATGATGTCCAGGGGTGGTGGCTGCTTAATGCAGTCCATGCACATATTTGAGGCAGCTTGCACACCCGCTGTCAGCCCAGCAGGCAGCGTCAATGCGCAGCAGCGACAACGCGGCGTGCTGGTTGCAAAACGCGCCTTGCAGGCGCGGCAAACCGGCTCAGTGGGCCAGCTGCGGCAGACGGCGCACTGGCTGGGCAATAACGCAGGGATCAGGTTTTTGAGCACCGGGTCAATATACTCGGTGCGACGACATTGATTTATGACATCTGAACGCCCCCCGACTCTTGACCCCATCGCTGTTGCTCGCTGGCAGCGCGTTGCCCCGCTGGCCTCGCCATGGCTGCACGAGGAAGTGGCCAGCCGCATGCTAGACCGGCTGCAGTGGATCAAACTGCAACCCGAAGCTTGGGCGCATTGGGGCGCAGTGCGTGGTGGGCTACAAAACCATCAACAACTGGTTCAAAAATACCCGAAATCACTATGTTTTGTGGTGGAAGCCCAGTTAAATAGTGCGCAAGCAGCTACTAAAAACATAGCGTTGCCGTGGTGGCAGCCAGTCGGCTGGTTTGCCAAACCGACGCGTTTTGAAGCCCCGCCCCCCGGGGGTGTGGACATGCTTTGGGCGAATATGGCGCTGCATGAGGCACCTGACCCGCAGGTGCTGCTGACTGAGTGGCACAGCGCCCTGAAAGTTGGTGGTTTTTTGATGTTTTCGTGTTTGGGACCGGACACGGCCATCGAGCTGCGCGATATGTACAGGCAACTTGACTGGCCTCCGGCCGGGCACGAGCTGACGGACATGCACGACTGGGGCGACATGCTGGTGCAAGCTGGCTTTGCCGAACCGGTGATGGACATGGAGCGCATCACGCTGACGTTTGAGACCCCGGCGCGGTTGCTACAAGAGCTGGCAGGGCTGGGGCGCAACTTTCACCCGGCGCGCTTTGCTGGCTTGCGCGGGCGGGCCTGGCGAGCAAAACTTGAAAGCGAGCTGGCACAGCACCTGCGTCAAGAGCCCGACGGCCGACTGTCGTTGACGTTTGAAGTGATTTACGGCCACGCCTTGAAGCCGACGCCGAGAGTCAAAGTCAGTGCGCTAAGCTCAGTGTCGGTGCAGGACATGCGCAGCATGTTGGGCAGGCCGCCAAAAGACGGTCTATAGACCTGTCTGGGCACCAGGTTTGCGCTGCTTTGTAAGCTAGCGCGCGGGTAAACCCCGTTATACTCAAAAGGCACGTTTTGGGTATGTTCCCACGCCTCAAACAGTCCGCTCGGCAGGCTGTTATTTTTTGAGTGTTGCTCCATGTCGCACCCCGCTTATCAACCACCAGCGTCAGCACTTCGCTTTGCCACGCCGCTTGAAGGTGCTCCGCATGATTTTCAAGGCGTTCAATGGCTGCTCAAGCGCAATTGTTCGGTAACGCCTGCTCAGCTGTTGACCTTGTTTGCATCACTGAGCGTGGTGTCTTTAAGTATCGCGACTTTTTTTTGGTTTCAGGGCGCAACGCTCGTCATGCCTTTTGCCTGGGCCGAGCTGATTGCCGTTGGTATTGCTTTCACGGTGTACGCACGGCACGCCCGGGACGGCGAGAAGATTTTGCTGCTGGGTGGGCAGCTGGTGGTGGAGCTTGAAACTGCCGGTCGGCTGCATCGCTCCGAATTTAACCGGGAATGGGTTCGTGTCGAGCCTAAAGACGGTGACGGTTCCTTGATCGAAGTGTCTGGTCAAGGGCGGTCGGTGCGGGTCGGGCGGCACGTTCGGGCCGAGCTGCGGCCGGCCCTGGCCCGCGAAATACGTTTTGCATTGCGCGGCTGCTGACAGCGGTTGACTAACTTTATAATCAAGGGGTTTGCCGAATCGGCAAACATAATCGGAAAGCCTCGACGGCGAACAGAATTGGATAAATTGAGGTATCAGAAGTGATCACGATGAACGTACGGAAAAAGATGAGCAACCTAACAAGACATTTCAGCGCAATGTCAGCAGCCTCGCTGGCTATATTTTCCAATGCGGCTTGGGCAGTCAATGACTTGCCGGGCGGCCCTGGTGTGCGCCAGTACAACTTGCACCCGGCGGTCACCAAGGTAGCGGAAGACCAAGCCTGGTTGCATTGGTTCATGCTCGCCATCTGCCTGGGTATTTTTGTGGCCGTCTTTGGTGTGATGTTTTACTCAATTTTGAAACATCGCAAATCCGTCGGTCACAAATCAGCTAATTTTCATGAATCAGCAGCGGTAGAAATCGCATGGACTGTGGTTCCGTTTTTGATCGTGATCGCCATGGCTTTGCCAGCGACAAAGGCAGTTGTGTCTGAAAAAGACACCACCAACGCCGACATCACCATCAAGGCCACTGGCATGCAGTGGAAATGGGGTTACGACTACATCAAAGGCGAAGGCGAAGGGTTGGCTGTGTTGTCTACGCTGGACAACAAGCAACGTGTCATGTCAAACCAAGGCGGACCCAAAGCCGGTGATTCAACGGACGACTATCTTTTGAAAGTTGATTACCCATTGGTGGTGCCCGTCAACAAAAAAGTGCGCGTTATCACCACAGCCAATGATGTAATTCACGCATTCATGGTTCCGTCCCTAGGTATCAACCAGGACGCGATTCCGGGTTTCGTGCGGGACACCTGGTTCAAGGCTGAGAAGGTTGGCGACTTTTACGGTCAGTGCTCCAAGCTTTGCGGCAAAGAACATTCCTACATGCCGATTCACGTCAAAGTCTTGTCAGCACAAGACTACTCGGCGTGGGTTGCTGGTAAAGGCAAAGAAGCCGCTGCAAAACTTGATGATCCTGCCAAGGTTTGGGCGCTGGCAGACATCCGAGCCAGAGGTGAAAAAGTCTACGCGACCAATTGCGTCGCTTGCCATCAAACCTCCGGCAAGGGCGGCGGTGCCATCAAGGCTTTGGATGGTTCTGCTGTCGTCTTGGACGGCGACCACACAAAACAAATATCTATTTTGTTAAATGGCGCGAACAACGGTGCCATGCCTTCGTGGAAAGCGTTAAGCGACACCGATCTGGCGGCCGTTATCAGCTACACGAAAAACAATTGGTCAAACCAAACCGGGCAGCTTGTGCAGCCAGCTGAGTTGCAAGCCGCTCGCAAGTAGCCGAACAGAAATTTCATTCAAAGATTTAATTTATTGCGCCGAGCCATCCCGCCCGGTGTCTGGAAAAAGGAAGCAAGATGAGTGCAGTACTAGACCCCCATGGTCACGCTAATGACCACGCGCATGACGACCATCATGGTGCACCCGTGGGCTGGCGTAGATGGGTGTTTGCAACCAACCACAAAGACATCGGTACTTTGTATCTTTTGTTCGCGTTTTTCAACCTGATTTTTGGCGGTATTCTGGCCCTGGGGATTCGTGCAGAGCTGTTTCAACCAGGCCTACAGCTGATCAACCCTGAGTTGTTCAACCAGCTAACGACGATGCACGGCTTGATCATGGTTTTTGGTGCGATCATGCCAGCGTTTGTAGGTTTTGCTAACTGGATGATTCCGTTGCAAATCGGTGCGGCTGACATGGCTTTTGCTCGCCTGAACAACTTTAGTTTCTGGCTCATGATTCCGGCCGCGCTCATGCTTGCCACGTCGTTTTTTCTGCCAGGTGGCGCGCCTGCTACTGGCTGGACGCTGTATGCCCCGCTGACCCTGCAAATGGGTCCATCCATGGACTCCAGCATTTTTGCGCTGCACTTGCTCGGCGCATCGTCCATCATGGGGTCGATCAACATCATCGTGACGATTTTGAACATGCGCGCACCCGGCATGACACTGATGAAAATGCCGATGTTCTGCTGGACCTGGTTGATCACCGCTTACCTGCTGATCGCTGTGATGCCTGTGCTTGCGGGTGCTATCACCATGACGCTGACCGACCGCCACTTTGGCACCAGCTTTTTTAACCCCGCTGGCGGCGGTGACCCAGTGATGTACCAGCATATTTTCTGGTTCTTCGGCCATCCGGAGGTGTACATCATGATCTTGCCGGCCTTCGGCATCATCAGCCACATCATTCCTGCGTTTGCTCGCAAGCGTTTGTTTGGTTATGCATCAATGGTGTACGCCACCGGGTCCATTGCGATTTTGAGTTTTGTCGTGTGGGCACACCACATGTTCACCAGCGGTATGCCGGTGACAGGTCAGCTTTTCTTTATGTATTCCACCATGTTGATTGCGGTGCCGACCGGCGTGAAAATTTTTAACTGGATAGCGACGATGTGGAAGGGTTCAATGACGTTTGAAACCCCCATGCTGTTTGCGGTGGGTTTTATCTTTGTGTTCACCATGGGTGGGCTCACAGGCATGATCTTGTCAGTCGCACCGATTGACATTCAGCTCCATGACACCTACTACGTGGTGGCGCACTTTCACTATGTGTTGGTGGCGGGCTCTTTGTACGCCATGTTCGCCGGTTACTACTACTGGTCGCCAAAATGGACCGGCGTGATGTACAAAGAATCGCGCGGAAAAATTCATTTCTGGTGGTCACTTATCTCGTTTAATGTCACGTTTTTCCCGATGCACTTTTTAGGTTTGGCCGGCATGCCGCGCCGCTATGCCGACTACCCGATGCAGTTCGCGGATTTCAATGCGATTGCCAGCGTTGGGGCATTTTTGTTCGGTTTTGCGCAAATTTATTTCTTTGTGTTTATCGTTATTCCCGCCATGCGCGGTCAAGGCGAGCCAGCCAAAGCAAACCCATGGGTTGACGAAGGCGGCAAAGGCGCTGAAGGACTGGAATGGGAAGTTCCATCGCCTGCACCTTTTCACACCTACGAGACACCGCCGCGCTTGAACGAAAGCGCTACCCGTGTTTTGGCATAAAAAGGCCCCACACATGACCCCAACACAGAAGAAAAATAATCTGAGACTCGGATTGACGCTTGCCTCTGTGGCAGTGGTGTTCTTTGTTGGGTTCATGGCCAAGTCCATACTTTTTGGACTCTGAATCGCTTGTATGTCTAATTTCGTTAGCTCGCGAGTCATTTGATGCGGCTCCAAAATGAAAATACAAAAATGCTGGGCAAGCTCGGCGTTATTGTGCTGGGCATGTTTTTATTTGGCTACGCGCTGGTACCGTTTTACCGCGCCATCTGCGAGATGACGGGCATCAATGTGCTGGCCTTGGCGGAGCAAAAAATTCCAGGTGCTATTCCAAAACTGCCTGCAAACACGCAAGTTGACTTAACACGCAGCATCACAGTCGAGTTTGACAGCAACGCACGTGGGCCATGGCACTTCAAGCCGGCGCAAAACACACTGAAAGTTCATCCTGGCGAGTTGACCACGGTGATGTACGAGTTTCAGAACACGCAAAACCGCACAATGTCGGCGCAGGCCATTCCAAGTTACGCGCCTGCCCAAGCGGCGGCCCACTTTAACAAGCTCGAATGCTTTTGCTTTCAACAATATACGCTGGCACCCGGGGAAAAAAAGCAATGGCCCGTGGCCTTTGTGATCGACCCCAAGCTGTCTAAAGACATTCAAACCATCACGTTGTCGTACACTTTTTTTGAAGTTGGTGGCCGTACCCCGGCTGCACCACAAGCTACTAATTCAGTAGCGGACAAGGCTTCAGGCGTATGACTGAACACGAAGCCATTGACCCACTTAAACGCAAAGGCTCGATCTTTCGCACCGTCAAAGCGGTGATGTGGTCATTTGTCGGGCTGCGCTCGCGCGGCGACTATGAACAAGATGTAGCGCAACTTAACCCAGTGCACATCGTCATCATTGGCTTGGCAGGTGTGTTTGTTTTTGTAGGTGGCTTGATTGTGTTGGCTACCTGGGTCGTTGGTTAGTAAGCCTGGTAAAAATAGAGCAGAAGTCGAGCAACAGTCGTTCAGAGGTCGAGTATTTAGCCCGTCATAAAAGTTAAAGAAATCAAAGAAATCAAAGAAATCAAAGAAAGCAAGAGTTCGCATATGTCATCAGCTACTACAACCGGTACTCCACACTACTTCATACCTGCGCCGTCCAGCCATCCGGTAATGGCTTCGATTGGTTTGCTTTTTGTCGTGCTGGGTGCCAGCCAGTGGATCAACGGCGCTACATGGGGCATTTACTCATTGGCCTTTGGCATGGTGTTTTGGCTCGTCACGTTATTTCGCTGGTTCAGTGAATCCGTTCGTGAAAGCGAAGGCGGCTTGTACGGCTACAAGATCGATTTGTCTTTTCGCTGGTCTATGAGCTGGTTTATCTTTTCTGAAGTGATGTTTTTTGGCGCGTTTTTCACTGCCTTGTGGTGGGCGCGTATGCACTCCGTGCCAGCATTAGGCGGGCTTGAAAATGCCTTGCTTTGGCCAGACTTCAAAGCTGTGTGGCCGAGTGTGGCCGCTGGCGCAACCGGGTCGCCCGCTGACATCGTGGAGCCGTTTCAGACCGTTGGGCCGTTTTGGTTGCCTACCATTAACACCGCATTGTTGTTGACGTCTGGCGTGACGATGACCATTGCCCACCACGCTCTGCGCGAAGGTCACCGCAAACAGACCATCGCTTTCATGTGGCTCACGGTTTCGCTCGGTTTTATTTTCCTGTGCGTGCAAGGTTATGAGTACGCCCACCTGTACTCTGACTTGAACCTCAAGCTAAATTCAGGGGTGTATGGCTCCACGTTTTACATGCTGACAGGCTTTCACGGCTTTCACGTGTTCGTCGGCATGTTGATGCTGTTTTTCATCACGTTGCGTTTGCAAAAAGGTCATTTCACGGCGGACAAGCACTTCGGCTTTGAAGGCGCAGCGTGGTACTGGCACTTTGTCGACGTGGTGTGGTTAGGCTTGTACATATTGGTGTACTGGCTGTAGCGCGCGTTTGGTGCAACTATGCAAAAGGCCGCATTGCGCGGCCTTTATTGTTTTTTAGAATGTCAAATCACTTGCCGACCGGCAGACCCGTCGGCTGGATGTAACCCATCTTCCATGCGATCAAAATGCAAACGAACAACAGCACTGAAAACCCGATGCGAAAGGCCAAAGCCCGTGCCATGCCGCTGGTTTTAGCCTTGCCGTTGGCCCCATCTTTGAGCATGAAAAAAAGTGCGGTGGCCAAACTGGCAAGAATGGCTAAAAAAGCGATGGCTACTAGATATGTCATGAGTAAGATTATCGGCTGATGACCAAACTGTCGCCGATATCAAGGTTTTGGTTGCTTACCACAGCGGCGCTATTTGTCGCCGCCTTGACGTTTTCACTCGGTCAATGGCAATTGCGCCGTGCTGCGCAAAAGCAGGCGCTGATGTTTGCCATCGAGGCGCAAGGCAACCAATCGATTTTGAAGGCGGCTGATTTGGCCGCCTTCAAAAACCCGCAGGAAGCTGTGCACCGCCAGGCTGCACTTAAAGGTGTTTGGCGGGCAGAGCACACCGTGTTTTTAGACAACCGCCAAATGAATGAAAAAACTGGTTTGGTTGCCGTCACACCCTTGGTGCTGGACGGAACGGGGCAAATTATTTTGGTGCAGCGCGGCTGGGTACAGCGCAACTTTGCAGACCGTGCTGTTGTGCCCAGCATTCAAACGCCGGCTGGCGATGTAACCGTGCGCGGCCGCATTGCCCCGGCGCCGTCCAAGTTATACGAATTCAAAGGCGTTGATGCAGGGCGCATACGGCAGAATATAGATGTTGTGATGTTTAGCAAAGAAATCGCCCTGCCGCTAATGATCGTGTCGATGGTACAAACCGGCCCAGCCAACGAGGGCCTGCTGCGCGACTGGGCCGCCCCCAATGTAGGTATTGACAAGCACTACGGCTATGCATTTCAGTGGTTTGGGATGTGCGCGTTGGTGATGGGTCTGTATGCGTGGTTTCAAATCATTCAACCGTGGCGCGCCAAGCGTTTAAAAAAGATTCCTCATGTCTGACCTGCCTTCTGCTTCCAACGCGCCATTCGACAAACCCCTTGGCTTAACGGTGCACGGCTTGCCGCACCCCAGCAGTCAAGCGGCCCGCAGCAGCGCTGGCCGCTGGAAGATGATGGCGGTGTTGCTCGTTTGCGCAGCGCCGGTTCTGGCGTCCTACTTTACGTACTACGTGATTCGTCCTGAAGGGCGTCGTAACTACGGCGAGCTGCTGACGCCGCAGCGGCCTTTGCCGTCCATACCCACCAGCGATTTAACCGGCAAGACCGGCGAACTGACAGCACTCAAAAAGCAGTGGCTGCTGGTCAGTGTGGCCAGCGCGGGATGCGAAGCTGCTTGCCAGCAGCGCCTGTATTTTCAAAGACAGTTGCGCGAATCACTGGGCAAAGAAAAAGAACGGGTTGACTGGGTATGGCTCGTTACCGACGCGGCTGCGCTGGATGCGCGACTCAAGCCTGCGCTGACAGACGCAACTGTGCTTCGTGTGTCATCTGAAGCTCTGCAGCAGTGGCTACCGCCTGCTGCCGGCCAGCGGATTGAAGACCACCTCTACGTGGTGGATCCGCTCGGTAATTTGATGATGCGCTTTCCTTCCAACATGGACGCGGCAGGCGCAGCTAAAGCCAAGCGTGATCTGGATCGTTTGTTGCGCGCGTCTGGCAGCTGGGACAAAGAGGGCCGCTAAAGCTATGGACACGCAAGAACTCTACAACCTTAGCCCAGCGCTGCGACTGATGCTCATGGGCATGATCGTTGCCACAGGCCCGCTGGCATGGGTATGGCTTAAGAGCCGCAAGGCATCGGTTGCGCAGCGATTGCGCACGCTGACCTGGGTAACCTTGTTCCTAACCTTTGACCTGGTGATTTTTGGCGCTTTTACGCGGCTAACGGATTCTGGCCTGGGCTGTCCTGACTGGCCGGGCTGCTATGGCCATGCCAGCCCGGTAGGTGCTGTGCAGCAGATCAATGCTGCACAGTCTGCCATGCCAACAGGCCCCGTTACCCATCCGAAGGCCTGGATTGAAATGATTCACCGTTATCTCGCCACCGGCGTTGGGGTGTTAGTCTTGACATTGGCCATCACCACCTGGCTGGAGCACTGGCGAGTCCAGCGCAAAGACGCTGAGCCCGACCAAAGAGCAGTCAATAAGCCACATGGCAGTCCACTGGGCACGCCGAATTCAGTCAAGACCGACATGTCGCCCTGGTGGCCCACCTTCACTTTGTTGTGGGTCTGCTTGCAAGGCGCTTTCGGTGCGCTCACAGTCACGATGAAGCTGTTCCCCGCGATTGTGACAATGCACCTTTTGGGCGGCGTTGTGCTGTTGCTGCTGCTCAAGGTTCAAAGCGTTCGCTACAACGTCGCGCAAGGGGGGTTGTCGCCTACCGCACTCAAACCAGCCACGCGGTTTTTAGTTTTCGCCACCTTTGCCTTGCTCTGGCTGCAAATTGCATTGGGCGGCTGGGTCAGCACCAACTATGCGGTGCTGGCCTGCACTGATTTCCCCGCCTGCCAAAACTCAATGTGGCCCGCGATGAACTTCAGCGAAGGCTTCACGTTGTGGCGCGAGTTGGGTGCAGGGTTGAATGGTGACAACATCAGCTTTCAGGCCCTGACTGCCATCCATTACGTTCATCGGCTTAGCGCCTATGTGGTGTTTGCTGCCATGCTGGCCCTGGCCGCGCAGCTGTACAAAACTCAATCCCTGCGTAGCGCTGCGTTGTGGCTGGCTGGCCTGGCGCTGCTGCAGGTGGCCACCGGCCTGGGCAATGTGCTGCTGGGCTGGCCGCTCGCCGCCGCTGTCATGCACACCGGTGGCGCGGCGGCGTTGGTGATTGTGCTTACCGGCATCGTGTGCAACAGTTGCAGCGCCAGCCAGACCGTTAGTGCGTCGAAATTCAGCGCATCCCGATCGTTTGCATGAGCACGAGCCAAACCCAAGCCCAAACCCAAACCCCTACGGCCCCCCAAGTGCCGTCCAAGCCGCCGTCCAAATTTAGGCAGTTTTACGTGCTGACCAAGCCGCGCGTGGTGCAGTTGATTGTTTTTTGCGCGCTGATTGGTATGGTGCTGGCTGTGCCTGGTGTGCCCACCTGGGCTGATGTCAAGCTGGGGCTGATCGCCTGCGCAGGCATTTGGCTGGTGGCCGGTGCGGCAGCAGCGTTTAACTGCCTGGTAGAGCAGGGCATTGATGCCCGCATGAAGCGCACCGCCATGCGCGCCACGGCGCAGGGGCAAATCAGCAATTGGCTGACACTGAGCTTTTCAGCCGTGCTGTGCGCCATCGGCTCGGTCATTTTGTACGTGTGGGTCAACCCGCTGACCATGTGGCTGACGTTTGCCACCTTTGTTGGCTACGCCGTCGTCTACACCGTGATTTTGAAGCCGTTGACCCCGCAAAACATCGTGATTGGCGGCGCATCAGGCGCCATGCCGCCCGTGCTCGGCTGGGCCGCCATGACGGGATCGGTCGGGCCCGAGGCACTTATCTTGTTCCTCATCATCTTCTTGTGGACGCCGCCGCACTTTTGGGCGCTGGCGCTGTATCGGGTTGAAGACTACCGCAAAGCCGGCCTGCCCATGCTGCCCGTCACCCATGGCAATGAGTTCACACGCCTGCAAGTTTTTTTGTACACGCTGGTGCTGTTCCCGGCTTGTGTGATGCCGTTTGTTTTTCAAATGAGCGGCTGGCTTTATCTGCTCGCGGCCATAGGTTTGAGCTTTGGCTTTAGCTGGTACGGCTTTAAGCTGTGGCGTAATTATTCAGACGCGCTGGCGCGCAAGACGTTTCGCTTTTCACTGATTCACTTGTCAGCGCTGTTTGCGGCCCTGCTGATTGATCATTACCTTATTTAGGCGCCCATGGCCGCATCAAATGCTACAAATTCAGGAGCTGCTAGCGCGCTATTTATCTGCGCTAGAGCCTTATTCTTATGCTTTTCTATGAGTTTTTTGGCTGCCTGCGCTCCTGACAAAGCACAGTTTGTCAGCATTGATCTGACAGGCGCCGACTACGCCAAAGACTTTGCATTGGCCGACCAAAACGGTCGAACCCGCAGCGTCAAAGACTTTGCAGGCAAAGTCGTCGTCGTGTTTTTCGGTTTTGTGCAGTGTCCAGATGTGTGCCCCACATCCATGACTGAGCTGGCCAGCATTAAAAAGTCGTTGGGCGCGGACGGCAGCAAGCTGCAAGCAGTGTTCATCACTGTTGACCCGGAGCGCGACACGCCAGAGGTGCTCAAAGCCTACATGGACAACTTTGACCCAACATTCTTGGCGCTGCGCCCCACCCTGGATCAATTGCCAGCAATTGCCAAAGACTTCAAGATTTACTACAAAAAAGTAGAAGGTCGAACCGCCGATAGCTACAGCATGGACCACTCAGCCGGCAACTACGTGTACGACCCCCAAGGTCGCTTGCGCCTTTACAGCCGCTATGGCAGCGGGGCAGACGGCTTGACCGGTGACATTCGTTTGTTGCTCAAGGGCAAGTAACTTTCAGACGTAAAAAAGCCACTGTAGTTGGTCGCGGCAGTGGCTTTTTTTGATCAGCGCTTGATGCGCTTTAACTTGCTCAAGCGTATTCAGCCAGCACCTTCTTCATCTTCTTCATCGCTGCGACTTCAATTTGGCGAATCCGCTCGGCGCTGACGCCGTAAATGGCTGCCAGGTCATGCAGCGTCATGCCGCCTGAACCATCGTCGTTCACCTTCAGCCAGCGCTCCTCGACGATCATCCGTGAGCGCTCGTCCAGCCCTTGCAGGGCGGTGGCAATACCGTCAGTGGCCAGGTAATCCTGGGTGCGCGCTTCCATCAGCGCGGTAGGCTCCTGCGTGGCGTCTGTCAGGTAAGCAATCGGTCCAAACGCGTCTTCACCATCATCGCTGGGGGCCGGGTCCAGCAGTACATCGCCGCCTGACATGCGCTGCTCCATCTCAATGACTTCTTCACGCTTGACGTTCAGCGTTTTGGCCATCGAATTGATTTGCTCTTCGCTCAAAGTGTCGCGATGCGTCGCTACATCGGCATCGTCTTTGTAGCCTTGCTTCATCGAGCGCAGGTTAAAAAACAGCTTGCGCTGCGCTTTGGTGGTAGCAACCTTGACCATGCGCCAGTTTTTCAAAATGTACTCATGCATTTCGGCTTTGATCCAGTGCAGCGCATAGCTCACCAGCCGCACGCCTTGGTCTGGGTCAAAACGCTTCACAGCCTTCATCAGGCCAATGTTGCCTTCTTGAATTAAGTCGCCGTGCGGTAAACCGTAACCCAGATATTTACGCGACGTCGACACCACCAGGCGAAGGTGAGAAAGCACCAACTTTTCGGCCGAGGCCATGTCATTGGAGTCACGCAATTCTCTGGCAAAGGTTTGCTCCTGCTCTAGTGTGAGCATGGGCAAGCGGTTCACTGCTGAGATGTAGGCGTCCAGGTTGCCGAGCGGCGGCAACAGTGACCACGGGTTAGAGTTGGCAACGCCAGCTGACGAAGCCAAACTGGGGGCGGCAAGTAAATAAGAGGCAGAGGACACAGCAAAACTCCTTTGGGAAAACCGTATTCTGGTTAAATATTAGCACTCGGTAAGACAGAGTGCTAACCAATAGGTTCAATCGCTTTCATAGAACAAGGCTAATGGGTATAAACCCTTGCGCCGCCTCAGTATGGCATCTTTGTCGACGCGCCGTTTGTAGGCGGCCAACGACGGTTTCAGGCGGCTAAAGCCACAGCCGTGCGCCGAACCTTGCGCACATTAAACGCGCTGGCCACCAAGATGCCTTGCAACAGCACCAAGCCCAGCAGCACGCCCCGGTACTGGCCGTGGTCCATCAGCAGGCCAAACAGCAGCGGCGTGACGGCTTGGCCAATGTCCAGCCCGGCGTACACCACACCGTACACGCGGCCCGAGGCGTTGTCTGGGGTAGAACGTTTGACCAGCAAGTCACGCGACGGCCCAGCCATTCCCGATGCGAAACCCATCACCCCAAACAACACCGGCACCAGCCAGGCGGCAAAGCTGCCCAACGCCAACAGCAGCGCCCCCACGGCCGCTATGCCAAAACCAATGCCCACAACACGCTCGCAGCGCGATGCATCAGCCGCCAAAAAGCCGCCCAGCACCATGCCGCCCGCGCTGGCCAGCATATAAATCGTCAGGCACATCGCCACCAGTGCGAGAGGCACGTTGTGCAGCTGGCGCGCAGCCTCGGGGGCAAAGGTTTGAATCACGCTCAGCACCCCGGCAACCCAAAAAAAGAAAGTAAAACACATCCACACAGCCGGGATTTTTAAAAAAGCCAAGCTGTTGTCTTGCGCTGCATGGCCTTTATTTGGCGCGGCTACCGGTAGCAACAGTTTGTCGCGGTTCAAAAGTTGCATTGCCAGCACCAAAAAGGTCAGCGTGCCCGCCGCCATCAACGCCGTCCGCCATGAGTAAGCCAGCGTCAACGGCACCAGCATCGCCGGGGCCAGCGCCCAGCCCAGGCTGCCGGTGATGCCGTGCACGCTGTAGGCATGACCCAGGCGCTTGCTGCTTACCTTGCGATTGAGAAGCGTGTAGTTAACTGGATGAAAAACGCCGTTGCCGATACCGCCCCCTACCGCTGCTGCGGCCAGCATCCAGTAGCTGGTACTGAGCGCGTAGCCAAATGCGGCCAGGCCAATCAGCGTTAGCCCGGCGAACAGCACGGGGCGTGGGCCAAATTTATCCACCACAAAGCCAGAAGCCGCCTGCACGGCGCACGACACGACGAAAAAAATCGTCATTAAAAACCCCAGCTCGGCATAGCTGACGTTGAACTCAGTCTTCAGCCAAGGAAACAGCGGGGCCAACAGTAGCTGGCTAAAGTGGCTGATTAAATGCGCCATGCCCACCAGGCCAATCACGCTGGCGTCTTGGCTCAAGGGCACGGCAGCACGCAAATCGAGGCTGCCTGAATTGTTCATGCGTCCATCTTAGTGTTAACGCCTCAAGTCGGCTTAGCACGACTGTTAGCAAACCCGTAAACGTACAGTCACGCCCTGCTGCCTTTCCTAAAGGCGTCCGCTTAGGGCTGCTGCTGTCAGCACCACGCAAGTTTATGCACTCCTTGCATTACAGCGCAGCAAAGCGCCTAATGAAGGAGCAAGCAGCCTGATCAACACACCCAAGGAGCAACACATGACTAAAAACGTTGGCAGCATAGACCGCCTGGTGCGCGTCGTTTTCGGCGTCACGCTGATCGCCCTTGCCGCCACTGGCACCGTGGGTTGGTGGGGCTATCTGGGCGTATTGCCGTTGGCGACAGCCGCGCTGGGCTGGTGCCCGCCCTATTCGCTGTTTGGGTGGAACACCTGCGCAATTAAAAAGACCAACTCCTAGTCATTACGCAGCCAAAATGGCTACGGCCCAATAAAAATAAGCGCAAGCAGCTCCTTTTTAAATAGCAATTAAGCGGCAGTCGCGACCTTTGTCGTCTCAGCCTCTTGCAGCGCCCGCCACATGACTTTGCCTGCGCCGCTCTTGGGTAGGGCGTCCATAAACTGCACCACACGGGGGTATTTGTAGGCGGCCATGTTGTCTTTGCACCAGGCAATGATCTCGTCTTCACCTACCTTGTCTTTGAAAGCGGCGCGCAGCACCACCACGGCTTTGACCGACTCGCCCCGGTAGGCGTCCACCGTTGAAATAATGCAGGCCTCTTGAATGGCAGGGTGTTTGAACATCAGCGCTTCAACTTCTGCCGGCCAGACTTTAAAACCCGAGGCGTTGATCATGCGTTTGAGCCGGTCCGTGATGAAAAAGTAGCCTTCTTCATCAACATGGCCTAAATCTCCTGAGCGGAAAAACCGCTTGCCGTCGTGATCAATAAAGGCCTCTGCGGTGGCGTCAGGCCGCTTCCAGTACCCGTTAAAAATTTGCGGCCCACTCATGATGATTTCGCCTTGGTCGCCTTGCGGCACTTCTTTAAAGGTGGTGGGGTCGATCACCCTGGCGTCGCAGCTGATGAAGGGCACGCCCAGGCACTGCTGCTTGGTTCGGTCGTGCGGGTTGCTGTGCGACGGCGCGGCGGTTTCTGTCAGGCCGTAACCTTCGGCGTAGTGCAGGCCGTAGCTGTCAAATAAACGCTGTGCCACGGCCTGCGGCATAGCCGCGCCGCCACCACCGATGTACACCAGGCTGCTCACATCAAACTTGTCAAAGTTGGGGCTGGCCAGCAGGTCAATCACCATCGTCGGTATGTTGGTCCAGTGCGTGACGCGCCAGCGCGAAATCAAATGCCCCGCAAGCTCTCTATCCCAGCGCGGCATGATGACCAGAGTGGTGCCGCCGTACATTGATGCATGCATGACCGACACCATGCCGGTGATGTGAAACATCGGCACAACCGACAAAATGATGTTTTCAAAATGGGTACTTCCCCACAGGGCTGTGGCTACTGCGTTGTGCATGATGCTGGCATGCGTGTGCATGCAGCCCTTGGGCAAGCCGGTGGTGCCGCTGGTGTAGGGCAGCACGGCCAGGTCTTGCGGAGTAGCGGTGTGTTCTGGAAGCGCGGCCACCCCGCCCGCCAGCGCGTCAGCCCAAGTCATTACCTGGCCACCGTCCATTGCGGGCAAGGCATGCTGCGTACCCAGCCAGTCACGCCAGGCCTCGGGCATGGCGGCATCGGGTGCTGACGAGTCAAACGCATCGCTGTAATGGGTGACGATGACGTGGCTCAATCGCTCAGCGGGTGCCAGCTGCGCATTGGCTTTGGCCAGCTCGGCTGCCAGGTCGGCAGACGTGATGGCGACTTTGGCGTCCGGGTCCAGAATGTAATGCTTGAGCTCTTCAGAGCGGTTCATTGGGTTAACGGGCACGACGACGGCATTGGCCCGCAAAATCGCAAAGTGCGCCACTACCCACTGCGGGCAGTTTTGCATGTTTAGCACCACGCGGTCACCTTTTTTAACCCCCATGCGCGCCAGCGTTGCCGCCAAAGCCTCGGCCTGGGTCAACACATCGCGGTAGGTCAACGTGCGGTCAAAAAACACCAGCGCCGGCTTGTTCGGAAAGCGCAGCGCATTGGTTGCCAAGTTGTGCCACAGCGACGTGGCTGGCGGCGTGATGCTGCGCGGGATGCGCTTGGGCCAAATGGCGTAGTGGCGTTGGTGGGAGGGAAATGGTGATGGCACAGACGCTCCGAAAGTTAGCAATAGCCTAACCGCAGTTGATTGATGTCGCATCGGGGAAGCTCCTGATAAAGGCCAATGGAAGGCTAGCCAGTCGTTGGCAATGAGTTTTAGAGAGCAGTTGCAACACATCGTGCTGCCGTAAGCCCGCAAAATCGCCATGGCACCAACGGTGGGTTTTCTGATGCGAGTCGTCACTGGCACAGCAAGGGCACAGCGCTGGCATTGGTGGTTGGTTTCATTGAGTTGACCAAGACCGGCACCATGGTCACCAACGCGAGTTTTAAGCCCTTTGTTGTGTACGGCTGCGTAGCGCTGCTACGCTGCGTTGTGCTTTCCAATTAGCCTGTATGCCAGCCGATTATAGAAAAAAACCAATGCAAGAGCAGGATAAACGTGGGCTAACAGCTACGGATTTAATAGCAACTACTGCGACGGCGGACAGCATAAAAAACAACCAACTTGCGCAAATTGTTTGGCACTAACGAGGTGTTTAAAAGCACTGACCTGCATGTTGCAAAAGGTGAGGTGGTTGTCATTATTGGCAAAAGCGGCTCGGGCAAAAGCACGTTGCTGCGCTGCATCAATGGGCTGCAAGAGTTTCAATATGGCGAGCAAACAGTCAGTGGCAAACCCTTGCTGCACGGCAACGCGCAAGCCATGCGTGAACTGCGCCAGTGCGCCGGCCTGATTTTCAAAGTTTTAATTTGTTCCCGCACCAGAGCGTGGGTAAAAACACCATGCTCGCGCCGTCACTGGTTAAAAGAACCGATGCGGCTGCCGCAATTGCGTTGGCAAAAAAGCTGCTTGACCGCGTTGGCCTCGCTCAAAAGTTAGACGCCATGCCAGAGCAACTGTCTGGCAGCCAGCAGCAGCGCGCGGCGATTGCATGCGCTTTGGCTATGGAGCCTGCCGTGCTGCTGTGTGATGAGATCACGTCGGCGCTTGACCCTGAACTGGTCGGCGAAGTGCTGCGCGTGGTCGAAAGCCTGGCGGTTGAAGGCATGACGCTTTTGATGATTACGCACGAGGTGAGCTTGCCCGAAAGGTGGCCGGTATGCTGATCTTCATGCACTAGGGCCGTGTGGACGAAATAGGACCACCGAAAGCGTTGTTCAGCAACCCACAGACACCCAAACTCAAACAGTTTTTGTCATCTTTACAAAATTAGCCTATCGCAAATTGCCAGTGTGCCCAAATGAAAAGCGCCCCGGCTGCGGCCACACCGTCAGGCCATGCGGCTCTTTACCCACTGCAATTTTGTCCACCGCGCCGCTGTCGGTGTTAAAGCGGTACACCTCGTTGTCGTAGCGCCCGCCTAGCCACAGGTATTTACCATCCACACTGATGTTGCCCATATCAGGGCTACCGCCGCCGGGCACTGGCCAGGTTTTGGTCACTTTCCGGGTGGCAAAGTCGATCACGCTGACGCTGCCTTTGCCGTTCGGTGTGCCGCGAATTTTATTGCTGCCACGATTGGCCACGTACATGCTTTTACCGTCGCGGCTGGGGTACAGGCCGTGCGCGCCTTTGCCCGTTGAAATAAAACCGATTTGCTTAAAGCTGTCGCCGTCGACCACGTGCACGCCGTCGACCATCATGTCGGCCACGTAAAAAATCTTGCCGTCAGGCGATATGCGCACGTCTTGCGGCATGCCGGGTGTGGTGCAAATATCGGCGCCTGCCGGGTTGGCGGGGTCAGGAATGTACTTGTCTTTTTTACCCGGCGCGGCAATCAGCGCCAGCACGTCGGGTCGATCAAAATATGCATTGAGCTTGAGCGTGTCGACCACCTTGCGGTTGACCAAATCAATCTTGGTGAGGGAGCCGTTGAACTCGCAGGTGAACAACACAAACTTGCCGTCGATGGTGAAGTCGGCGTGGTTGATGCCCGCGCATTTTGGCGTGGGAATGGTGAATTTCATGGCCATGGTTTTGGCATCGCGAAAGTCGAGGCGTTTGTACGCCTCAGCCACCACAATGGCGAATTGCCCATCGGGCGACCAATACAAGTTGTACGGGTCGTCCACCGGTATCGACTTGCCGGGCTTGCCGGTTTTAGGGTCGATGGGCGTCAGGCTGCCGTCCAGGCGCCCTTCGGCATTGTTGGCGACCCACAATGTTTTTAAGTCCCAGCCCGGCACGATGTGCTGCGGGTGCATGCCCACGTTGAATTTGTCGATGACTTTGAGCGTGGCAGGGTCAATCACTGACACCGTGTTTTCGCCCCGATTGGGCACGTAAATACGCTCAAGTGCCCCAGCAACATTTGGGCTGAGTTTGTTCGACGCAATTTCGCTGTACAAATTGGTCGGGTTCACGGCCGGCGGCATGCCAGTCACCATGTCTAGCATGCCAGTTGGCAATGGGCCGGGCGGTGGAATCATTGACTTTGCGGCAGCAGCGGATTTGGCCGCAGCATAAGGCTTGGCAGCGGGCGCATCTGGCAGCGCAACCGATAAATTGGGCACTAGGCTGGGGGTTGGGCTCGGCGCAGGATTTTGGGCTGGGGTTTGCGCCACCACCAGCGACACCGCTGCCGCGCAGCATACAGCGGCCGCAAGGCCAGTTTTCCAGTATTTATTCAAACGGGGTTTACGCATGGTGCTCGACTTTTAAAACAGGAATCATTGGCAAAATAAAAGCGCTATCGGGGTGCAGAAGTCACCTTTTTGACAGCTTCCGCCGTGATTTTAACAATCGCGTCAACGCCCAATTGACCGTTGGCGGCGCTCGACGGCCTGGGGTCCCCGGCAACACCCGCGCTTTTGCCCAACCGGGCCGAATCTGCAAAGCGCTCGGGCTTGACGAGCGATGCGTCAATGGCCATTAACAGTGAGGTGTCTGCCGTGCCAGCGTGGGTGCCAATTTCAAGCGGCGTTAAGCCTTTGGCTTTTAACGCATCGAGGTAAACGGTTTGCGTTGTGCGGTAATACTCTGGCAAGTAATGCAGACGTGTCGACGATTTAGCGGCGCTGCGGTTGAACTGCTCTGACACCTGTGCGAGTAATTTTTGGTAATTTCCGCTGTCGCCCAGCAGCACTACATCGGTAAACCCATGCTTTTGAAAACTGCGCGCTGTGCCCAGCAACACGGCTTTAAAGGTGTCGTCTGGAATCGAAATCGTGCCCGCAAAACCCATGTGCTCGGTCGGCGGGTCGATGTTGCCTTCTGGCGTGTAGGTCAGCACCGGCGCAACCAGCGCATTGCCCAGCTGCGCGGCAATCTTGCCCGCCAGCGCTTTGGCCCGCACGTTGTGTTTGCCAATGGTCATGTGCGGGCCGTTTTGCTCGGTGCCGCCAATCGGAATCAGCACTGTGGTCTTGCCCGCCTTTAGCGCAGCACTGACTTCTTGCGTGGTCAGCTCTTCAATGTACACACTGCCTTGCGCAAATGCAGTTCCCTGCAAGGCGGCAACTATTAAAGCTGCTGTTACTGCCCGGTTGCAAACTTTTAGCATGCGTTCTTTCGAGTCAAAAAGCTATTGTCGCTGGCGGCGCAGCCCACCGAACGCAAAGGCGGCATATTCGGCGCACTAGGCACACAGTAGGCACGCAGTAGGCACAATTGGTAAATGCCAAAAATTTTATATTTCTTCGCCTTGTGCAATCTTGTCATTGGCAGCGGCGCTTTTATTTTGGGCGGCATCTTGCAGCCGGTCAGCACTGCCCTGGGCATCAGTGTGGCGGCAGCTGGGCAAGCCATGACTGTTTACGCATTAGCCACCGCTGTGCTTGCACCGCTGCTGATTGTGATGACCGCCGACTGGCCCCGCAAGCGCGCCATTCAATTGGCCTTGGGCCTGTTTGCGGCGGGCAATCTGGTGTCGGCGTTGGCACCGAGTTTGACGGTTTTGTTGCTAGGCCGGGGGCTGATGGGCGCGGGTGCCATGTTTACCGCTGCCGTGTCTGCGCTGGCGGTCACGCTGGTGGCCCCTAAGCTGGTCGGGCGGGCGCTGTCCATCACCTTTTTAGGCATGAGCATCAGCTACGCAGTGGCGCTGCCGATTGGCGCTTGGCTGGGTTTTGAATTCGGCTGGCGTGTACCGGTGTGGCTGTGCGTGGCGGCAAGTATGGCGGCGCTGCTGGCCGCCACGGTGCTGCTGCCCACCGGCGCGGCTACTGCACGCATTAACTTCAGTGGCTTCAAAGCCGCCGCCAGCCAAGCCGCGGTGCTGCGCGTGTGGCTGCGCACGCTGCTGTTTTTTGTCGCTATCTTCAGCGTGTTTACTTATGTCGGGCCAGTGCTGTTGGCGTTAAATGCCATGAACTCTGTGGTGCTTTCAGTGGTGCTGGCTTTTTTTGGCGTGGCCGGTGTGGTGGGCACGCTGCTAGGCGGCTGGGCCAATGACCGGTTTGGTTCATTGCGCACCATACGCGTGCAACTCACGGTGCTGGTCAGCATGATGTGCGTGCTGCCGTTGACTGCCGGTAGCCTGGTGGCGACCGTCGTCACGCTGGTGGTGTGGGGCGTGGCTGGCTTTGGGCTGACTGCGCCGCAGCAAAGCCGACTGGTCAGCCTGTCGCCCAAAGACGCGCCGCTGCTGC
>JAYWFR010000262.1:0-18302 GCA_043778695.1 Polaromonas sp.
TTTATATGACCCGATCTATAAGCCCCGAACTGTGTAGCCCAATTTATACGATCCGATTTTCAGCAAGTAAGCGACACCAGTTACCTACACTTTATCCGACCGACTGAATCTGCGTTAGTGCGTTGATCAATCGCTAAAAGTTGAAATATGTGACGGGCGGTTTAAACGCCAGGTGCGCTCAAGGTTCAGCGATGCACTGACATTCACGCAATACCTCACGCGCGCCGGTACGCAGCTTAACCAAAGCACATTCCTGGTTCAATTTAATCAAGCGAAACTGCTCAGGTTTGTCATAGTCACGCCCCGAAAGCTGAACACCGTCGGCACCGCGCGGACGGTTTTTTTCTATCACCATCAAACTGGTGTAAAGCAATGCGTCGCTGGCAACCGCCACGCTGTCCACCCCCATCATGCGGGCAACAGCAGTGTGCAACTCCTGGCGTGCCGCATTGCTGGGCTGAACCAGCAATGCTGGCGTACCAGCCGGCGAAGCACCTGCTGACCCGGCGGGTGGCCCGATTTGGGCGCAGCCGCTTAATGCTGATGCAACCAATAAAAAGAGTGTGCGCAAACTGAACACTTGGTATTGACAGTTTTGGGGTTCTAACTTGGCAGCGTCATAGGCCAATTTTTGGCGAGAAGATGCGATTCTCGCGCATAAGGCTGCGGCCCAAAGCAACATCGCGGCCATCGCTGGCAACCAAACCAGTTCCAGTTGTGGCCGAAGCGCCGCAGGTTTTATTGCTGCGATATTGCAAGGCAGCGGCTAAGCGGCCTTCGGTGGGGTCCCCCAGCAGCTTGGTAAAGTCGTCGGGAACCACGCATCCGGCTAACAAATTGCCCTGGTTGGCTTTACTGGAAGGGATGAAACCGTCGGCGTAATCACCAAAACCGGCTTGGTTGACGCCCTTAAATTGCACGGTGAAATAGGTCACGCTACAGTTGTCTTGGGGACTAAAGCCGTACGGTTTTCCGCAAGTGGTGTTGCCGATCTGGATGACTTCAACCCCTACGCCGGTCAAGCCGTTCATGATGGCTTCGCTGGCAGAGCAAGTGCCCCCGCCAGTCAGCACAAACACACGCGGCAAATTTAACTGAGGCAGTGCCACACCTTTGGCAGTTGAGAAGCCCTGAGTAACTTTATAAAACGGGGCGATGGTGTCTGCATCCGTTGCGCCAAACGGATTTTTATCATTAAAGGTGAGCTTTTCGAACACCTTGCCGGTGGTGGCAGTGTCGCCCGCAATCATGTAGGCCAGCTCGCTGGCGATACTTAGCAGCCCACCACCGTTGTAGCGTAGATCAAGCACTAGATCTGCGACGCCCGCGCCATTATTGGCGGCTTTTAACTGGTTCACGGCAGCAATTAATTGGCTTTCGGAGGTGGCGATGTGGTCGTTAAATTGCAAATAACCCACGTTGGTGTAAGGCGCTGGCAATGTGCGAACGTTTTGCACCGGTGTTGATGTAACGGTTGTGGCCGTCATCACGAAGGTGCGGGTGACAGTAGAGCCTAGGTCGAGCACTTGAAAGGTATATCTCTTGCCCGGCAAAGGAGAAAACAATCCTTCATTGAGCACAGCCGGGTCGCCATTGGCCACATCAACGCCGTTAACGGTTAAAAATTGAGCCCCGCGATTGAGCTTGTTGCTGCTGGCCGGTGACAGCGGTTCGCTGTAGGCGACGACAGCCTTACGCGGCGGCGTTCTGTTTAGCAACGCGACTTGAAAACCAAAGCCAACACTGTTGCCCGATGTTGACAACGCCACCCATTCAGGCGTAGCGTAAGTGAAGTGAAACTGGTCTTTTGGCTTACCGCTGGCCGTGAACAAAACCGAACGCAAGCTGTTGAAATAGGTGTCCATCACGTCTAGGCTGGTTTTGAGAATTACGCTACCTTTGCTGTTGTCTGATGTGTTGACGTAAGGGGCTGTTGCGCCAATTACAAACAGGCCGGGGTCTTGCGGCACGACGTCTTTGTACCAAAGGTAGGTGTCGTTAACAAACGCGCGAACCCACTGCTTTTCAGTGGTCAGCGTGCCGAGTTGGTCACGGTAAACCTGGCCCGTCAGGGGATTGATTTCACTGGCCACGCGTGGAGCGGCGCATTGCCCTGCAGCAGTGCTGGCAGGTGTGATGCTGATCTCGGTGTAGCTTGCCGGTGCCGAGGGGGCCGTGTTCGTTGATCCAGCTGCAAATTGGCTGCAATACAGCGCGCTGCCGGTACAGCTGCCAGTATTGCTGCCGCCACCCCCGCAAGCTGAAAGCACCGTGGCCAACGCTAAAGCGCTGGAGAGCCCTACTGAATGTCTTAAATTTTGCATCTACTCTCTCTCAGTTTACATATTCTGACGTCTATCCCGACCCGCATGATACATGTCCTTCTTGAGCCTGTCGCCCTCACGAGCGGAGTTTCCCCAAGTGTCAATATGTGATGATTTTCGATGCGTAAATTGGCTAACGCCGCATTTAACCAGGCATGGTCAGGCACTTTTCGTCGTCAGAGCATTTTACAATGATTAGGCCGTAGCCCAGATAACGATTGCGCAAGCAGCTACTAATAATATAGCAAATAGCCTTTACAGCTAGCGCACTACCTTACCGTCTGGCGTGATGGTCACCAGATCAATCGCCCGCACTGACTCGTACTTTTTTGGCCGCAAATTCACGCGAAAACCGTTCATGTCAAAGTCAGTGATCGACTCAAACGCCTTTTGCAGGCCTGCCCGGTCAGGTTTGCCGCCGCCAGTGACAGCGCGGCGTACGCCCTCAGCAAATGCTCTTGCAGCCAAATAGCCTTCAACGCTTTCGTAGCTGGGCGTTTGATCAGTCTGATTCAAAACATCGAGGTATTCTTTGATCAGCGGTGCGCCAACGTTGCGCGGTGAGGGCACGACCTGGCTTATGACTATGCCGCCAATTTCCTTACCCAATGCAGCAAACAGCGGGTCTATCCCCACCACTGAAAATGTCAAGAACTGGCCTGTGTAGCCAGCTTTTCGGGCTTTGCGGATAAAAGCGGCAGCAGAATTAAACAGGCTGACCAAGATAATTGATTGCGGATTGGCCTGCACCAACAAGGCTACGGCTGCGTCGACTTTGTCGCTGTTTACCGGGGACAAGGCAGTTGCCACCAGTGGCGCTTGCTTGAGGTCGACGATAGCCTGGTTGATGGCTGCAATGCCAGCTCGCCCCATCGCGTCTTCTTCGGCGAATACCGCAATTCGGTTTTGATTAAGCGTAGCGCTGTGGCGCACAATTTTGTAGGCCTCATCTGCCATGGACGGTCGAACCAGGTAAGCGTTGGAATTTACCGCGCCGTACAAGCTGTCAGATGCTGCGAAGGGCGCAAAAAACGCCAGTCCCGCAGTTTTGGCCAAGGGGTAAACGGCGTCACAACTGGCGGTGCCAGCGAAGCCGAAAAGCGCGTCAACACCTTCATCAATTAATTGTTTGGCGTTGGCGGCAGCCTTGGTAGCGCTGTAGCCATCGTCCAACGTTTTTACCTCGATTTTGTAACCCGCGACACCAGTTTTAGCGTTGGCAGCATCAAAGAACATTTTGGCGCCGTTGAAATAGGCCAAACCGATTTGATCGGCAGCGCCCGTCAAAGGCACTGACTGCCCCAGGGTCAGTTTTTTCACGACTTTACCGGCTTGCGCCCAAACAGCCGAAGCAGGCAAGATGATGCCTGCGGCAAGAGTCGATAAAAGTAGGGTTCTGCGCTGAGTGGTCATGACGAGCCTTTGTATCTAAAAGGTGTGAGCAGTTTTCGTGCCGGGTTTGCTGGCAGACGTCAGTCGCAGTACAACCCGGTTGCGCTGAATGGAGCGAAGTCTGCCGAAAGTGCCACTGCTAGTTTGTAGCGTAGCTTCTCGCAAACCAAAAAGATAGTCGGTGAAATGCTAACAACTCATAACGCCATGACTGGCAGCGGCTATACGCAACCACGTTATTACGTTGCCGGGCGCACAGTTGCGTTAATGTTTGAGGTTGCGGGCCAGTCCAAGCCGCTCATGCTCTTTGGTTGCAAAACGATCGGTCATGCCGGCGATGTAATCCGCTACACGGCGTTCTGGCTTTACTTGCTGCGCGTTTTTCACATCAGCAATTCCAACTCCGCTAGAGGTCGTTTGCGCCATGATGGCCGGGGCAGACAGATACGCCTCAAATAATTCGCGCACCACCTGCTGGGCACGTTGCATTTTTTCTACAACTTGAGGGTGTCGGTAAAGGTTGTGAAGCAAAAATTGCTTCAAAGCAGCTGACTGCGCCGCCATGGCCGGCGTAAAGTGCACCAGAGCGGCTTGTTGGCGAACCGCGTCAACACCTGCTGGTCGCGCATGAGAAAGTGCCAATCGGCTCGCATCCGTCACGTCATAGACTTGCGCGCTAAGCATCAGGCGTATGACTTCGAACAGCAGTCTTCGGCCTGCCAGGCCTGGGTGCTGTGCCAATGACTGCGCAGTGTAAAAACCAAACAGTGGCACTTCCTGCAACTGCTCAATAGTGAGCAAGCCCGAACGCACACCGTCGTCAATGTCATGCGCGTTGTAAGCTATTTCGTCGGCCAAGTTGGCAAGTTGGCCTTCCAGACTGGGCTGCAGCCACTGTGGTGCATGGGGCTTTTGAAGAGCGTGCCGCTGCGCCACGCCACCTGGCTCCCGCGCTTCAATATGCCTAGCGTTACGCGCTGAGCAGTGCTTCAAAATACCTTCACGAGTTTCAAAGCTTAAGTTCAGTCCGTTGTAGCTGGGGTATCGCTCTTCCAGGGAATCCACCACGCGCAAACTTTGTAGATTGTGTTCAAAACCCGCGCTCTGCGGGTTGTGCTCTCTTAAACATTCGTTCAGCGCATCTTGCCCAGCATGCCCAAACGGCGTGTGGCCCAAATCGTGCGCCAGCGCGATGGCTTCGACCAGGTCTTCGTTTAATTGCAAGTTGCGTGCGATCGAGCGGCCGAGCTGCGCCACTTCGAGCGAATGCGTCAGGCGCGAGCGAAACAAATCCCCTTCGTGATTTAAGAAGACCTGCGTTTTATAAACAAGCCGGCGAAAGGCAGTGGAGTGAACGATACGGTCACGGTCTCGTTGATACTCAGACCGGGTGGGTGCTGGGTCTTGCGCAAAGCGCCTGCCGCGCGAAGCGGCTGGGTCACAAGCGTAGGCTGCCAAGATCATGGAACGCGTGATTTTCAATAAAAAGTGCTGTAGCCAACATAAAACACGGGCTAACAGCTATTAAATTCAAAGCAACTGTCTATCGCTACTGGCAACAAGCGTCGATCACTTCGCGCACCAAGGCATCAGGCGCGGCCATCACCACAGCGCTACCCGGCTGCTTGATCAATACAAAACGGATCTCTCCGGCTTGCGCTTTTTTGTCTACCCGCATCAGTTCAAGGTAGCGCCCTGCATTGTCTTGCCCATCAAGAATCGGGCCTTTTACAGGCAGGCCAGCGCGCTGAATTAGTGTTGTCAACCGGTCAACAAACGCCGCATCGATCAGACCCATTCGCTGTGACAGGCGCGCCGCCATCACCATGCCGCAACCCACCCCCTCGCCATGCAGCCACTGGCCATAGCCCATGCCTGACTCTATGGCGTGACCGAACGTGTGGCCAAAGTTCAAAATTGCGCGCAAACCGTGTTCGCGCTCGTCTTGGCTAACGACATCAGCTTTGATCTGGCAGCTGCGTTCAATCGCATGTGCAAGCGCTGCTTTGTCGCCCGCCAGCAAGTCGTCCAGATGAGCTTCAATCCAATCGAAAAAAGCCATGTCAGCAATCGGCCCGTACTTGATGATTTCTGACAAGCCAGCGCTAATTTCACGAGGTGGCAGCGTTGTGAGAACGTCCAAATCGCACACCACCAGTTGCGGCTGGTAAAAGGCGCCGATCATGTTTTTACCCAACGGGTGGTTGATCGCGGTTTTACCGCCCACCGACGAATCGACCTGCGCTAGCAGCGTGGTGGGCACCTGCACAAACGGCACACCGCGCATGTAGCTGGCTGCCGCAAAGCCCGTCATGTCACCGACGACGCCGCCGCCTAGCGCAAACAGCACAGTTTTCCGGTCACAGCTGTTCTCCAGCAAGGCGTCAAAGATCAATTGCAGGTTTTGCCAGTCTTTGTAGACCTCGCCATCGGGAAGTACGCACGAGATTATTTTGGAAAAGCGGCCTTGCAAAGCCGCCTTTAGCCGCGCCGAATACATCGGAGCGACGGTCTTGTTTGAAACAATCAATGCAGTGCTGGCCAACGGCAATTGTTGGTACGTATGAGGGTCAGCCAACAAACCAGCGGCAATCAGGATGGGGTAGCTTCGATCAGCCAGCGCTATAGAAACTTTTACCGGGGCACAAGGAGAATTCAACATCATCCGCGTAAGTGTAGAGGCAGCCAAAGACTTCTGTTGGCAGTTTTAGTCAGACACACCGGATGAAGCGAGTTGCATAACGATCATGTTGACCAACATTGAAATGGACGGCCTGCCAGTCTGAACTACAAAATGTGCAGCTTCCCGGTATAGCGGGTCACGCACTGCATACAACTCTTTTAATTTTTCAAGAGGGTTGGCGACTTGCAACAGTGGCCGGTTTTGGTCATGGCGCAAACGCCGGAAAATTTCTTCAGGGGAGCAGTGCAAGTAGACGGTTTTACATCGCTCTTTAAGACTGTCGCGATTGCTTTGCTGCAAAACAGCGCCGCCGCCCGTGGATACAACGCCGTTAGAACGCTGCGTCAGGTCGTCAATCACTTCTTGCTCAATAGCCCGAAAAGCGGGCTCACCTGCCCTCTCAAAAAACACTCTGATGGAGCAGCCCAAGCGCTGCTCTATCACTTGGTCGGAATCAAAAAAGCTGACATCCAGCCGCTTGGCCAGCTGCCTGCCAATCGTTGATTTACCGGAGCCAGGAAGGCCGACTAATGCGACTTTGATATTACTCAGGGTTCGAATCAATTTCTAACGGAACAGGAGCCGGATCCATACGGGGGCGTGTTAAATGAGCCGTTTGCCACGTCCGCCTGGAGCACATCAGTGATATACGCTTTTGAAGCGTCGCCCTCGGATCCCTCAACATTTGTGGTTGCTCGCAAAGTGTACGACAACCAAGTCCCTACATTTTGACCGTATGTGACCTGAACTAACATTTGACCGTTGGCGTCTGTGGTGTTTCCGCTCGAATAGGAAACAATTACCTCGGCCTTTCGGGGTGTAATAAACCCGTCTAAATTGGTATCTTCGCCATCATCAAGAGCACCATTCCGGTTTTTGTCTTCATTAACACACCATACATTTTGAAATACGGCACCTCCGAGAAGAAATGATGGTGTGGTTGTCGAAGACGGTAAGGACGGATCAGACTTTGTTGGGGGGATCGCGTTATTTGGATAGCGACCGTTGTACACACCCTTTCCATAATGAGTAATATCAACACTGACCGAAACGATCGCCCCTTTCACGGCAACACCAGACGCATCGTTGACTTGTATCAGAAATTTTTTCAAATAAGCAATATTTCCGAGGCCTTTCGCAAGAAGGTTATCGTCACTGATGCTGATGCCTAGAGGCACTCCAGCAACAGTAAACGTCGTGGTAATCGACTTTGGACAGTCCGAAGCTGAGGAAAAGTCGGTCGCTTTGTAGCAAGCACGCAAGAGAACGCCGTTTGTTGGGCTGCTGCGAGTGCCGGCAATGTAGTCTGATTCCGCAACCCCGCTACCGTCCGAATAAACTGTCGAATCGCCGGTCGAAAGGACCTCGCCGCTTCCTAACGCAGGTTGCAAAATTTCAAAACGAACCCTCATATTTGCTATGCCCAGGTTGGTCCCCGTAAGGAATCTTGCAGAGAGCCTTGCGCGGCTTGTCGTGATGCCCAATTGGTTGGGCGGAATTGAAGACGGTTGTGGACTCAGAGATGCCGAGCTAACATTACCAACTGCAGCAGAAAAGCCACCGCCAGCAGGAGCAACCACTTGAATTAATTTAGTGGTGGAAACACCCAAACCAGTGGCAATGATGGTGTACGGCCCAGGCGTCAATGGAGCTGCAAACGTAACTATTTTTTGGCCAGAAAGATCAGTGGTGTGCGTTCCAGACACACCTGACGTACCAGAGAGCAGCAGCGGAACAGATGCTACTGACACACCGGCACTGTCCAAAGTGGCCAGGTTAACTAATACGAGCTGCCCAGGTGCCGGGGTAGCTGGAACCGGAGTGATCGTTACCTGACTGCCGATGACTAACAGTGACGCAGTTTTTACAATTCCACTAACTGAAATCGTTGCGTTTATTGTTCGATTTGTTTTGTCACCGCCTATGGAAATCTCGCCGCTATACTGACCTGAGACGTTGGTGGCCGTACCGGCCACTAGGCTAGAAAAAACAGCACCAGAGTCAACTGACACTGCTACCGGTACGTTTGCAACAACATTTCTGTTGCGATCAACCGCAAGAATGGTTAATAACGCTTTATCCTTTCCTCCGCTTGCGATTGACTGTTTATCTAACTCAAAGATGAAGTCAGCAGCAACGGCCACAGTTGCGGTAGGCGTAATGACCCCGGTTGAAGTGCTAACAACAGAGGTAGTTGTGGATGGCACCGTGGTGGACCCAGGTCCTGATAAAGGCGTGCCAGCGCTACCGCCGCCGCCGCCACAACCCACCAGCGCGACCAGCAGCACGCCGCCCACCATTCCCAAAATACCGTTGGTACTTTTACTTATTAAATTTCGCATTTTCAAGTCCTAAAAACAAATACCGATTAACGAGCTGCGCTGCGGTCAGAAATGACTCTGGGGGTGATGAACACCAACATCTCTTTCTTGGTGGCAATGACAGATTTGGTTTTAAATAAATTTCCCACGCCAGGCAAGTCCCCCAAAAACGGGACTTTGGTTTCGTCAGCGCGCTCGTTGAGTTCAAAAATACCGCCAATTACCACGGTGCCGCCGTTTTCTACCAGCACTTGTGTTTTGATGTGTTTGGTATCAATGGCGAATCCGTTAGCTGTAGCCTGACCGACGGAATCTTTATTGACATCCAGCTCCAGGATGACATTGCCTTCAGGCGTAATTTGCGGGGTAACTTCGAGCTTTAAATTAGCTTTTCGAAACGCGATAGAGGTAGCTCCACTCGATGTTGCCTGTTGATAGGGCAATTCAGTTCCTTGCTCGATCAATGCCTTAACTTGATCAGCGGTTACCAGGCGCGGGCTCGACACCACCTTGCCTTTACCATCGGCTTCCAATGCAGACAGCTCAAGGTTTAAAAACCGGTTTGCTGCGGAACTGAAAATTGACAGCGCAAAAGAGGCCGCACTAAACCCGTTTTGTCCAACCGCCGGGAGATTGACAAAGGTTCCATTTGAATCGCCAGTACCGGTCGATCCACCACTTGAAATAATCGCGTTGGAATAACTTGAACCAAAAACGACTCGATTTGAACCTGCCAATTGATAACCACCATCACCGCCTCTGCTAGCGCGTTGGTCAGTACCGCCGAGCCGAACACCCAATGATCTGCCAAAAGTGTCGCTTGCTTCAACAATCCTTGCTTCGATTAATACTTGTCGTACAGCAATGTCAAGGCGAGCGATCAACGTTTGCACTTGCTCCAGCTTCGATGCGATGTCGGTCACAAATAGCTGGTTGGTTCGGGCCTCTGCAACCACACTGCCCCGGGCGCTCAGTATCCGGTTGGCCGTTGCGTTGCCTCCCCCGGCGTTGCCCGAGCCACTGCCAATCAACGCAATCGCTATTTCAGTTGCTTTTGCATAGTTCAACTTGAAGTCTTGGGTACGAACAGGTTCCAAATTTTGTAGAGCATTTTTAGACTCTAATTCTTGTTTGTCCTTCGCGGCAAATTCGTCTTTGGGTGCAATTAGCAAGACGTTACCCGTCTTGCGCATACCCAAGCCCCTGGCCTGCAAAATAATGTCTAATGCTTGGTCCCAAGGGACATCTTTTAACCTCAGCGTCACGGCACCGGTGACTGAATCAGATGCAACGATATTGAAGTTGGTAAAGTCGGCGATCACCTGCAGCAGCGATCGGATTTCAATGTTTTGAAAGTTCAACGAGAGTTTTTCGCCGCCGTAACCCGCCCCTTGCGTTAACTTGCCTGGATCAACCTTTTGCTGGCGAACCTCGACCACAAACTGGTTGTCGCTCTGGTAAGCACTGTGCTCCCAAGCGCCCTTCGGCTCGATCACCATGCGGACTTTGTCGCCGGTCTGAAATGTGGTGACGCTTTGAACCGGCGTACCGAAGTCGGACACATCAAGACGACGCCGCAACCCCTCAGGCAACGCAGTTTTAAGGAACTCCACAACGAGGGTTTGACCTTGTTGGCGAATGTCAACACCCACTTGGTTGTTTGGCAAATCCACCACAATGCGGCCAGCGTTTTCTGCACCACGCCTAAAGTCAAGATCTTTCAACGGCAACACATCGCGGTTGCGGTTCTCGGCAAAAGCGGGAGCGGTAACAGCTGAAGGAGCCACGACTCCCACAGGATCCAGCGTGATGAGCAATGACTTGCCCTGTATTTCGGCTTTGTAAGCGGTGGAGGCTCGCAGGTTCAAAACGACGCGCGTCCGCTCCCCCGCCTGAACAACATTGGCTGAACGCAAGTTGCCAACATTGACATCAACGGCTGACCGGCCCATCGCGTTAACCACACCGGGAAAGTCAAGCGCTATGCGGGCTGGCGATTGAATGCTAAATCCCGTTGGCACCGCCGCCAAAGGCTCGGTCAGATCAATCCTGATTACCTCAGAGCCGCCTTGTACAGACGCAGTAACAGCCTGAATGGTGTTGGCTGTTTGGGCATTTGATGCCGTTGGCAAGGCTATAAATGCGAAAAGGCAGGAATAGGCCACCGCGACCGACGTCGTACGTAGGGATGCGGCGGGTACAGCAAATGCTCTCACCAGCCATGTCTGCTTGTTCATTTTGTTACCTCTTGAAGCTGTAAAGTAGCGATTCGCTCTATCCATTCGCCAGCGGCGTCTTGCACGATTTCCCGCAAGCTGAGACCTGTATCGGAAACCTTGGTGATTCGCCCGTAGTTTTGTCCTAAATAGTTTCCGACGCGCACCTGATACAACAGGTTGTCGACACGTACCAGCGCAACCGGCTGGCCGGCCTTGACCAAACTACCCACCATTGACACTGCATCCAACGGGGACGCTTCGAGCGGCTCTTTGCGCCTGGCGAGTTCAGGGGTGATCAAGGCAGCATTTGACGCGGCCTGACTAGAATCCCGTTTAAGAGCTTGAGCAAGTTTTTGATTGCTGAAAGGCTCTACCGATGCCTCTTGTGAATAGGCTTGGGGTGAAAACTTGGTCGGTTCCGGTATTTTTTCAGCTCGGGGCTTGACTTGACTGCGTTGCTCAGTCATCCAACTCTTGAGCTGATCCTGATCAGAGGATCCACATCCCGACAGACCTACCAGCATACAAATCATCCAAAGCGCAGTTGTTTTGCAGCGAACAATCATTTTTTACCGTCTTTCGCAGGGGCGGCCGCTTTGCGCTGCGTAGCGACCTCTTCGGTATCTAAGTACCGAAATGTTTTGGCCGTCGCATCCATCGTCAAGTTGCCATCTTTGGCGGGCGTCAGAGCCAAATTATTTAGCGTCACAATCCGCGATAAATTCGCAATGTCGGCGGCAAAAGCGCCGATGTCGTGATACCGGCCGACCACGCGAACAGAAATTGGCAGTTCTGCGTAATATTCTTTCACAACGACCTGCCCGGGCTTGAACAGCTCAAATTGCAAACCGCGACCTTGCCCTGCGGTATTGATGTCGGTCAAAAGTGCATCCATTTCAGCTTTGCCCGGCAACTGCTTTTCAAGCTGCGTCACGTACTGCAGCACCTGCTCTCGCTGCCTTTTCAAAGTGTCCAAGCTCGCGGCCTGACCTAATTTTTTGGTGAAATCTTCCCGCAGTTTCACCTCGATGGCGCGCTCTGCTGTCAATTCGTCGTCTGACGCGTTGAGCCATAAAAACCACAGCGCCACAACGACAAGTACCGTCACCGCCAAGCATAAAAGATATCTTGGCAGCGACGGCCATGATGGTGGATCATTGGGGTTCAATCCAACAAACTGTGCATTCAAGCTACTTTTTAAGCCTGAAAAATCAACGTCAAGTTTAGGAATTTTTGCCATGATTAAACTTGCCTCAAACTTTTTGAGCTATGGCAGGGGCCGATGCTTTCGCTGCTGCATCTGACGCTCCCGCGCTAGGCCCCGACGCTGCAGCCTTCACCTGATCGCTGGCTCGTTTAAGGGACACGCGCATAGAAAAGTTTGACACGCGTCTTTGGTCTCGCGGCGTCAAAGCGATGCTGGACGCAGTTATTTCGACCAGATCGGGCTTGGTCAGCCATGGGCTGTTGTTACCAAGATTACGCAGCAACTCCGACACGCGTTCATTTGATTGAGCAACACCTGTGATGGCGACAACCTGATTGTCTTGCTTCATGCTGGTGATGTAGACGCCGTCGGGAAGCTGCTTGACCAACTCGGTCAGCAGGTAAACCGGCAAATTACGATTACCCTGTAATTCTTCTACCGCGTTTTGCCGGGCCCGTAACGCAGCTATTTCTTGTTGCAAGCCTGCAATGTCTTTAATTTGGCCTTCAAGTTTGGTGATCTCGACCTTCAGCAGTGAATTTTTGTCCTTCTGCCCAGCGATTTGCGCCTGATACCAAGAATAAACACCGCCGCAGATCAGACCGCCAACCAGCACGGCCATGCCCAATGTAACGAAGAAAAATTCTCGCCGCTGTTTGCGAGCCGCTTCTCGGTGGGGGAGCAGGTTAATCAAAATCACCGCAAAAACCTCCTCAATGCCAAGCCGCAGGACGTCAAGTAAGAAGCGACTTCACGCCGCATTTTCTTTTCCTTGACGTTGCTGCCAATCGTCATACCTTGAAATGGGTCGACCTGCATAGCAGCGAACGTAGTTTGCTGAGTGACAGACTCTGTTAACCCAGGCAGGGAAGAAGAGCCGCCGGCCAACATGACATAGTCCACCTTGTTGTGCGGTGTACTGGTAAAGAAAAACTGGAGGGCTCGGCCAATCTCTTGAGCCATACTGTCTACGAACGGTTTAAGCACGCCAGATTCATAGTCTTCTGGCAAATCACCGCTGCGCTTTTTTGTTTCTGCTTCTTCGGGCGAAAACCCGTACTGTCGCACAATCAACTGAGTGAGCTGCGCGCCACCAAAGGCTTGGTCTCGCTCATAAAGAACTTCGTCATTTTTTATGACCTGCATGCTGGTGGTCATGGCACCAACCTCAAACAACGCCACCAGAGTGTCAAGGCCTTTGTTGGGCAGGTTTTCAATCAACCTCGCAGTTGCCAGGCGTGACGCGTAGGACTCGACGTCCACCACAATCGGTTTCAGACCTGCAGCCTCAGCCAAGCCTTGGCGGTCTTGCACCTTTTCTTTGCGTGATGCGGCAATCAGCACTTCTACATCACCGCTGGACGTGTTGCTTGGTCCAACGACGCAAAAGTCAAGACTGACCTCATCCAACGAAAACGGGATGTACTGATTAGCCTCTGATTCGACCTGCGCTTCCAGTTCAGCGTCGCTCAGGCCGCCGGGCAGGACTATTTTTTTCGTGATCACAGCAGATGCCGGAAGCGCCATGGCCACCAATTTGGTTCTGGTGCCGCTTTTTTTCACCACGCGGCGAACCGCCTCAGCCACCTCGTCAAATTTTTCAACATTACCGTCGGTGATCCAGCCCCGCTCAAGTGGTTCAATCGCGCAGCGATCAAGTACCAAATTGCCCGCTTTGTCACGGCTAAGCTCAACCAGCTTGACGCTGGAAGAGCTGATGTCAAGACCCAATAGTGGTGGATCTTGTCGGCTGAAAAGTGACCCCAAATCGATCAAAACAGTCCCCAGAATGGTTACGAAGTATTTTTAAATACTTAAGAAGTTACATGAATATTATCAGCAAGATCCTTATGTGATATGGATTTTTTTGATTTTTAGGCTGTTTACCGTTGTCAAAAGCAGACGTTTTTTGTCAAATCACGGCGTCAGAATGAAACGTTGCTGGACGCACCAACAAAGTAAAAAATTGTGTGTCGGTCAAGGCACCAATAATTCAGCTGGCCTGAATTTTATAATTGGGCTGTCAGTTTACGATTGGCTTTATGACGTTTAACAAATCGCCCTCCGAATCCGCAGATTCAACCGCCAGAGCTTCACCAGCGTCACACAGCCAACCGCGCCCGGTTTGGCTGGTGTGGCTTGTCAGGCTACTGATGTGGGCCGCAGGGCTTGTCGCGGCAGGGCTGGTAGCGCTGCTGATGGTGATTGGCATGGCCTTGGCAGTGGCCTACCCAAACCTGCCAGACATCTCAGACTTGTCCGATTACCGGCCAAAGTTGCCAATGCGGGTTTATTCATCTGATGGGGTGGTGATTGGGGAGTTTGGAGAAGAAAGGCGCAGCCTGACTCCGATCAAAGACATTCCCAAGGTGATGAAAGACGCTGTTCTGGCCATTGAAGATGCTCGATTTTTCTCGCACGGGGGGGTCGATTACCTCGGCGTGATTCGGGCTGGCCTGGCCAACGTTGGTCGAGGCAAGGCGCAAGGGGCGTCGACCATCACCATGCAAGTAGCTCGCAATGTGTACCTGTCGGCCGAAAAAACCTACACCCGCAAAATTTATGAAATTTTGCTGACCTTCAAGTTGGAGCATCTTTTAAGCAAAGACCAGATTTTAGAAATCTACATGAACCAGATTTTTCTGGGCAACCGGGCTTACGGTTTTGCTGCTGCAGCTGAAACCTACTTTGGCAAGCCTCTGAGAAACATCAGCATTGCCGAAGCAGCCATGCTGGCGGGCCTGCCCAAAGCGCCATCGGCCTACAACCCCATCGTCAACCCCAAGCGTGCCAGAGCTCGCCAGCTCTACATCATCGAGCGGATGGAGGACAACGGCTTCATCACGAACGAACAAGCCCTGGCAGCCAAAGCCGAAGAGCTGGTCGTTAAGACCGGACCCGACGCAGGCCGAGTGCACGCCGAATACATTGCCGAGACAGTGCGTCAACTGGTATTTAACCAATACGGCGACCAAACCTACACACGCGGCCTCAACATTTACACCACCTTAAATGCAGCCGACCAAACGGCTGCCTACAGGGCGCTGCGCAAGGGGATCATGGACTACGAGCGCCGTCAAATTTACCGCGGCCCAGAAAAATTTGTAGAGCTGTCTAAAGACCCCAAAGAAACTGAAGAAGCCATCGATGAAGCGCTGACAGACAGCCCCGACAACGGCGACGTGATGTCGGCGGTCGTGCTGGAGGCGACATCCAAACGTATTGTGGCGATGCGGCAAAACAGCGAGAGCCTGGAAATCACGGGAGACGGCTTAAAACCCGCACAGTCTGGCTTGGCAGACAAAGCGGCACCCAACATCAAAATTCGTCGAGGCGCGCTGATACGTGTTGCTAAAACGCAAAAAGGCACATGGGAAATTACCCAGTTGCCGGAAGTTGAAGGTGCATTTGTAGCACTCGACCCCCGCACAGGCGCCATTCGTGCGCTGGTGGGTGGTTTTGATTTTGAGAAAAACAAGTTCAATCACGTGACCCAAGCTTGGCGTCAGCCAGGGTCGAGCTTCAAACCGTTCATTTATTCCGCAGCGCTTGAAAAGGGTTTTACCCCCTCCACAGTTATCAATGACGCGCCGCTGTTTTTTGACGCTGGGGTTACCGGTGGTCAACCGTGGGAGCCCAAAAACTACGACGGCACTTTTGAGGGCCCGATGAGCATGCGCACGGCACTGAAGAAATCAAAAAACATGATTTCGATTCGCATCTTGCAGTCCATAGGCACCATTTACGGACAAGACTGGATCACCAATTTCGGCTTTGACGCAGACAAACACCCCGCCTATTTGACAATGGCCCTTGGAGCGGGGTCAGTCACACCGATCCAAATGGCGACCGCCTATTCCGTATTTGCCAACGGTGGCTATCGCATCAATCCATACCTGATCACCAAAATCACCGATCAAAAGGGCAAAGTATTGGTAGAGCCCAAGGCGGCCGCGCTAGATGAATCGTCTCGTGCCATCGATGCACGCAATGCCTTCATCATGTCCAGCCTGCTGCAAGAAGTAGCCCGCTCCGGCACAGCGGCTAAAGCGCAGGCCATGCTAAAACGACCTGACCTCTACGGCAAAACCGGTACCACCAACGACTCGATTGACACCTGGTTTGTGGGCTACCAACCCACGCTGACCGCTGCGGTGTGGATGGGTTACGACACACCGAAAAAGTTGGGCGATAAAGAAACCGGCGGAGGTTTAAGTCTGCCGGTGTGGATCGACTTTATGGGTCAGGCGCTAAAGAATGTTCCCGTCGCCGAAATGGCGGTGCCCAGTGGGGTCGTCAATGTTGGCGGCGAATGGTATTTCGAAGAGTACGCCAGAGGCGCCGGTGTCAGCAGCGTTGGCCTGGCGTCAGCACCAGCACCGGCACCGGCAGCGTCAGCTGAAGCTGAAACTGCGTCGCCGCCAGCAGCAGCGCCAATATCGGTGTTGCCACCAGTAGATGAAAAAAAACGAATTCTTGATTTGTTCAAGAGCTGAACTTGATTGGCTGGCCAGCTTGCTCACTGGCATGCAGTGTCAACGCAGTAAAAAACTCGCTGCCGTCTTTGGTGTTTAACCACATTTCACTATTGCACTTGTAATGAAAGCCGCCCGCCCTGGCAGCCATCCAGATCTCTTGCAACGGTTTTTGCAAATTGATAATAATTTGGCTGCGGTTTGCAAAAGTCAATGTGATCATTGCGCCCGTGCGCTGGTTGTCAATGTCTACATCGCTGCTATCGTTAATGCGGTCGCAAGCCAACTCAATGGCGGCTAGGGCTTTCTCGGCGTGGTTCAAATAGTCAAGGTCGGTCATTACAATCTGCTCATGTTTTATCTACCCAAGATCATAGCGGTCATGCTTTTGTCTAGCTTATTAGGCTTCTCGCTAGGCATGCTCTCGGGCTGCGGCCAAAAAGGCCCGCTGTTTTTAGCCCCACAAAGCGTGCCGTACAGCCCCTTTTCCAGCAGCGCCGCTACGCCGCCTGCCACGCCGCCTGCAACCCCAGCATCAGCCGCCAAATGAGCAACGCAACCCAGCTGCCTGGCCACCCTTTCGTGGCCTACAAGAACGACGCGCTGTGTGTTGAGGCAGTCGCGCTTAGCAACCTGGCGCATGCGCACGGTACGCCTTTGTTCGTGTATTCCAAAGCTGCCATGCTCAGCGCTTTGGCCGCTTACCAGCGCGGCTTTGCCGGGCGCAATGCGCAAATTTGCTACGGCATGAAAGCCAACTCAACTCTCGGTGTTTTGCAGGTGTTTGCATCCGCAGGCTGCGGTTTTGACATTGTGTCAAGCGGTGAGCTGGCGCGGGTGGTGGCGGCCGGCGGCGACGTTAAGAAAATCATCTTTTCGGGCGTGGGCAAAACCCGAAAAGAAATGCGCGACGCGTTAACGGCGGGCATTGGCTGCTTTAACGTGGAAAGTGAAGCCGAGCTCGATGTGTTGTCCGCCGTAGCGCTTGAGCTTGGCCTCCTCGCACCCGTCAGCATTCGTGTCAACCCCAATGTTGACGCCAAAACGCACCCCTATATCTCAACAGGGCTAAAGGGCAACAAGTTTGGAATCGCCCACAGCGATGCGCTGCGCGTTTACCGCCACGCGGCGGCGCTGACGGGCTTACATGTGGTGGGCATTGACTGCCACATTGGCTCGCAAATCACCGAGGTAACGCCGTACCTGGACGCCATGGACCGCGTGCTTGACCTAGTTGATGCGATTGAAGCGGCCGGCATACCGATTGCTCACATCGATTTTGGTGGCGGCCTGGGGATCAACTACAACGACGACAAGCCTCCCGCAGCCGATCAGTTGTGGCAGCAACTGCTGGCCAAGATTGATGCGCGCGGCCATTCAAACAAGAAAATCATGATTGAGCCGGGTCGTTCGCTGGTGGGCAACGCGGGCGTTTGCGTGGCTGAAGTGATTTACCTCAAGCCCGGCGAGCAAAAAAACTTTTGCATCATCGACGCCGCCATGAATGACCTGCCCCGCCCTGCGCTGTACCAGGCGTTTCATGCCATTGTTCCGCTTCATACAACAGACAGAGCGGCCACCACGTACGACGTGGTTGGCCCGGTCTGCGAGAGCGGTGACTGGATTGGCCGCGACCGCAGCTTGAATGTGCTGGCCGGCGAGCACGTGGCGGTGTTATCAA